>JACPCH010000173.1 GCA_016179875.1 Candidatus Rokuibacteriota bacterium
CCCACGACGTGGACTCCTCGGACATGGCGTTCCAGATCGCCGCGTCCATGGGCCTGCAGAAGGTGTTCGTGGAGGCCCACCCGATCCTGCTGGAGCCCATCATGACCGTCGAGGTGACGACGCCGTCGGACCACGCGGGCGACGTCATCGGCGACATGAACAGCCGGCGTGGCCGCATCCTCGGCATGGAGCCGGCGGGGGAGACGGCGGTGGTGCGCGCGGCGGTGCCGATGGCCGACATGCTCACCTACGAGTCCACGCTCCGTTCGATGACCGGCGGCCGCGGCGGCTACTCGATGGAGTTCTCCCACTACGAGGAGGTCCCGGCCTTCATCGCCGACAAGGTCATCAAGGAGGCGAAGGCCGAGAAGGAGAAGGCCGAGAAGCACTGAGCCCGCTCCCAACCCCTCGGAGCTCCAGATCCTGCCGTGGCGTCGCACCCAGGTGTCCAGGTGGCCGCCGGGTGCGATGAGCCGGCCGAGAAGGTTTCAATTGGCCGATCATAAACCTTGCAATCAGCCGGAGAATTAGCGCCCCACTTCAGTCGATGTCGTGGCAGTTCAACCGTCTGTGCCGGCTCGGCGCAGAGCACGACGCCCACCGGCTTAAGGTCGAGACCCAATGGAGGGTAAGGTCAGGAGCAGGCTTTACTTGCGCTGGAGGACAAACGTCTATACACTGCCATCGTGCGGTTCGAGTGGGATCCGCGGAAGGCGGCGGCGAACCTAGTCGCTCACGGCGTGAGCTTCGCGGAGGGAGTGACAATCCGAGGATGTCGGCACCGTTGGGGAGGTTATGAAGAAGGTCGTGGCTGAGCGGTATCGCAACATCGACTTCTCGCGTGCGAAGCGCGGGCCGGTCGTCACGCCCGAGCCGGGCAAGACGAAGATCTCCATCCGGCTGGACAACACGGTGCTCGAGTACTTTCGGACCCTGGTGGACAGGGCCGGGGGCGGCAACTACCAGACGCTGATCAACGACGCCCTGCTCGAGCACGTCCACCGGCGGTCGACGCTCGACGTCGTCCGGCGGGTGGTGCGGGAGGAGCTCGCGGCGTACCGGCCCAGGCGGAGGTCGTAGCGGGGGCGCTCGCGCGGCATGACGCGGCGCGTCCGCCGAGAGGCTTGACAGGCGGGGGCGGCGCCGCGTAGGCTCCCGTCCAACAGTTTCGCAACTCCGAAACTCTGGACCCGGGGGCGGCCGATGGCCCAGCGCGAGACCGACATCGAGCTCTACCGGATGCAGGCGGGGATCGCCAGGGTTCTCGGCAACCCCGTGCGCCTGCGGGTTCTCAACCTGATCGGCGGCCGCGAGGTCGCCTACGGCGCGCTCCTCGACGACCTCGGCGTCAGCAAGGCGAACCTCTCCCAGCATTTGGCCATCCTCCGCCAGGCAGGCGTGGTCAGCGTCCGGCGCGATGGCGTGCACGTCTACTACCGGCTGACCTACCCCGAGATCAAGGACCTGTGCTCGGCCATGCGCGACATCCTGACCAAGCACCTGTCGGCCAGCGGCCGGCAGGGGCGGCGGCTCATGCGGCGCGAGCGGCGCGAGGCGGGGGCGTGACGGGCGTCTCCGTCACCACGACGCTCGACTGCTCGGGGCTGGTGTGCCCGCTGCCGGTCATCAAGCTGTCGAAGGCGATCAAGGCGGCGCCGTCGGGCGCCGTCATCGAGCTGCTGGCCACCGACCCCGGGGCGGTGGCCGACCTCGAGGCGTTCGAGAAGCAGACGGGCCACCGGGTGCTCGAGCGCTCGGAGGCCAACGGCGTGTTCCGGTTCCTGGTGCAGCGCAAGTAACGGGGGTGGCCATGGACGACGAGGTCAAGCGCATCCTCTACGTGCAGACGACCGGCGTCGAGCAGCCCGAGCGGAGCGCGACGGTGTTCTTCCTGGCCGCGTCGGGCGCCGCGATGGACATCGAGGTCGGGATCTTCTTCACGCAGCTCGGCCCGTCGCTGCTCCAGCGCGGGGTGCCGGAGACGCTGCGGGTGCGGAAGGGCGGGGTCACCCTCAGCCACTTCATGGAGCAGGCGCGCGACATCGGCGTGAAGTTCTACGTGTGCCAGCCGAGCCTCGAGCTGACCGACCTCAAGATGCAGGATCTGATCGACGGCGTCGAGATGATCGGCGGCGCGGCCTTCAACAGCATGGCGCTCGACGCCGACCGGGTCGTCTGCTTCTGAGCGCGTAACGCCGATGGCGCTGGCGCAGCTCGACAAGTACGCCGACGTGCCCCTCGCGGAGAAGGAGCGCCTCTTCGCCGAGATCACGGCCGACCCGCGCTTCGCCGACTATCTCTACGGCTGCTACGAGTGCGGCATCTGCGTGGCCGCGTGCCCCTCGGCGCGCTTCTACGACTTCAGCCCGCGGCGCATCGCACCATCATGCGCGAGGTCTCGGTGCGGAACGGCCTCAAGAGCGCCAGGCAGGCACTCGAGGGCTACAGCCGCATCATCTACAAGATCATGTCCACCGGCACGCAGGTCTCGCCGGACATGATCCGCGCCGACGCGTTCCCCGACTGGGGGCCGTCGGCGAAGGAGACCGGCGACAACCTCGAGGTCTGGCGCAAGGCGATGCCGCCCGAGACGATGCACACCACGTCCATGTCGTGGGACGTGGACGACAAGACGCTCACCGAGCTGTACCTCATCTGGCACCTGACGGGTGTCATGGACATGATCAAGGCGATCGACGAGGGTCTCCATATGATTCTCGTCGACGTCATGGAAGAAAAGCTGGAGGAGGCCGGATACCATGTCAATTAGCCTGCCCGTCGTCCAGTCGGCCCCCGCGCCGCAGGGGCGCGCCTTCACGCGCTCGGCGCCCGAGCCCGCCGAGGACATCCGGGAGAAGGTCTTCGAGCTGGAGGCGAAGGGCGAGTGGCTCGTCGCCCGCGTGCCGGAGCCGTGGGTGCCCGTGACCACGAAGTACGGGCGCATCAAGAAGATTCCGCTCCAGCATTCGTGGCACCACAAGTCGTGCGGCCAGTGCGGCCATATTCCTGGCTACTCGACGTCCATCTTCTGGCTCCACCGGAAGCTCGGCCTCGAGTACAACGACCCGCGGGACCAGACCTCGTGCACGGCCTGGAACTACTACGCCTCGGCCACGTCGAACTCGGCCGCCCAGGCCGCGGTGGCGCTGCGCAACTTCGCGGCGGCGTACGAGACGGGCTACTTCCCGCAGATCCACTGCGGGACCTCCTACGGCCACTACAAGGAGGTGCGCGCCGAGCTGGTGCGCCACCCGGAGCTGCGCGCCCAGGTCCGCGACATCATGGGCAAGCTCGGCAAGCCCATGGTCATGCCCGAGGAGATCGTGCATTACAGCGAGTGGGTCTACGCGGTCCGCGACCGGATCGCCGCGAAGCAGGTCCGCGCCTTCACGGACCTCACGGTGACGGTCCACCCGGCCTGCCACTACTACAAGCTGGTCCAGGAGGACGCGATCTACGATCCGGACGTCTACGGCGGCCAGCGCACGGCCGTCGTGTCCGCGGTGGCCCAGGCGCTCGGGGCGAAGGTGGCGGACTACTCGACGTGGTTCGACTGCTGCGGCTTCGGCTTCCGCCACATCCTGGTCCAGCGCGACTTCACGCGCTCGTTCGCCGTCCAGCGCAAGATCCAGACCATGAAGGACGAGGCGAACCCCGACGTCACGCTGACCCACGACACCGGCTGCGTGACCACGCTCGACAAGTCGCAGTTCGCGGCCCAGGCCCACGGCAAGACCGCGAGCATCCCGGTGATGTCCGAGGCCCAGTTCGCGGCGCTGGCCATGGGCGCGCACCCGTACCGCGTTTGCCAGCTCCATTGGCACTCGGCCGAGTACCGGCCGCTCCTGGAGAAGATGGGGATCGACTGGCGCGAGGCGTGGCGCGAGTTCGAGGACGACTGCGAGCGGATCAAGAAGGGCGAGAAGCAGTTCCTGACCTGGGACGACGTGGATGCCTAGCGACGCCGTCCTGGTGCTGGGCGGCGGCCCCGCCGGGCTCGAGGCGGCGCGCGGCGTCGCCGACCTCGGCCACCGCGCCATCCTCGTCGAGCAGCGCGAGCGCCTGGGCGGCCAGCCCGACGCCGCGCAGTACGCCGCGCTCACCCACGGGATGCGCCCGGCCGAGGAGGCGATCGGCGAGATGGTCGCCGCCGTCACCGGCCGCCCCGAGGTCGAGATCCGCCTGAAGTCGGGGCTCACCGGCTTCCGGGGGAGCGCCGGCGACTTCACGGCGACGCTGGCCACGCCCGAGGGCGCGCGCGAGGTGGGCTGCGGCGCCGTCATCGTCGCGACCGGCTTCCAGCACTTCGACCCGGGCCGCGAGACCCAGATGTACGGCTACTACGAGTACGACGACGTGATCACGCTCACCGACGCCGAGAAGATGCTGAAGGCCGGGAAGTTCGTGAAGCCGTCGAACGGCCAGCCGCCCGAGCGCGTCTGCTTCATCCAGTGCGTCGGCTCGCGCGACCGGCAGATCGGCAACGAGTACTGCTCGAAGGTGTGCTGCGGCATCTCGTCCAAGCAGGCCATCGAGGTCCGGCAACTCCTGCCGAAGGCGAAGGTCTTCATCTTCTACATCGACATGCGGATGTACGGCTACTGGGAGAACGAGCTGTACTGGCCGGCCCAGGAAAAGTACAAGGTCCAGTACATCCGCGGCATCGTCACCGAGGTCCTCAAGAAGGGCGACCGGCTCCTGATCCGCGGCGAGGACACGACCATGGGCCGGCCGATGGAGGTGGCGATGGACGTCGTGGTGCTCGCGGTCGGCATGGAGCCGTCGGCGGGAACGCGCGCGGTGGCGCAGCTTCTCGGCGTCCGGCAGAACAAGTACGGCTTCGTCGAGGTGCCGCCCGGCTCGCTCGACCCGGTCGCCACGTCGGTCCCCGGCGTCTTCGTGGCGGGCGCCGCCGCCGGGCCCATGGACCTGAACGACACCATGGGGACCGCCGGCGCTGCGGCCCTTCGCGCCGCTACGTTGTTGCGCCGCGTGGCCCGCGCCGGCGCCGCGGCGCGGTAGGCCACCATGCAGGGCCAGGTCGTTGACACCGAGAGCGCCCGCGAGTTCATGCAGGAGGCGCGCAAGCAGATCTCGGCCGACGACCTCGCCGCGATCGCGGGGGAGTGCGCGGCCAAGTCGGAGCGCTTCCACGGCTGGTTCTCGCCGGGACGCGCCGCCGCGGCCGGCGAGAGTGAGCTGGACGCGGCGCTCGCAGCGATCTTCGCGACGCGGCGCCGGCGGCGGGAGATCCTGGCCGCCCACCCGGCGGCGACCCTCGGCGGCTGGATCGCCGAGCTGCTGGCGCCCGCCCGCCCGATCGCCGAGCGCTTCGATGCCTTTGTCGCGCGGCTGGCCGGCGTTCCAGAGACGGTGAGCTCGGACCTGGCCGGCGAGCTGCTCCACTTCACCGACCCCGAGCGCTACTGGCTCTGGACGCGGTGGATGTGGGACCCGCGCGTCCGCACCGGCGCGCTCCCGCTGGTGACGATGGAGGAGGTGGACCTGAGCGGCGCGACGCCCGGAGAGACCTACGCGCGCGTCGGCGAGGCCGTGGCCTTCGTGCGCGCCACCGGCGACGCGGCCGGCTTCACGGCGCTCCCGGAGCTGTGCCGCCGCCTGCTCGGCGTCCACGCGCCGGCGCGGGCCTGACGATGCCCTACGGCAAGCAGCCGCCCGAGGTCCACGAGAAGGCGCACGTCAGCGTCGGCGGGATCGACCTGCCCGGGCACTGGAACCGGATGTTCGGCGACCGGACCATCACCGACTACGACACCTCGACCCTCGACGCGATCACCGACCTGCCGGGTGGCGAGTCGCTCGGCTGGTGCTACCAGTGCGCCAAGTGCATCGGCGTCTGCCCGGTGGACATCGTGGGCGACTACGGCCCGCGCAAGATCCACCGCAAGGTCCAGACCGGCGTGTCGCTGCTCGACGATCCCGACCTCTGGCTCTGCACGACCTGCATGAACTGCCTGCGCGTGTGCCCGAAGGAGGTCGACATGATCCAGATCATGCCGGCCGCGCGCGAGGCGGCGATCAACGAGGGCAAGGCGATCCCGCCGGAGCTGCAGAAGGTCTTCGAGGCCACCGACCGCTACGGCAACCCGCTGGGGGCCAATCCGCGGGCGCGCGCCGACTGGACGAAGGGCGCCGGGGTCCCGGTGCCGGTCATGGCGCAGGTCAAGCGCCCGGTGGACGTCCTCTGGTACGTCGGGAGCTATCCGTCCTACCATCCGCGCGGCATCGACGCCGCCCGCGCGCTCGCGCGTGTCTTCACGGCGCTCGGCGTGGACTTCGCGATCCTCGGCGCCGAGGAGAAGGAGGACGGCGACTCGATCCGCCTCGCCGGCGAGCGGGGGCTGTTCGAGAAGCTGGCCGAGGCCAACATCAAGACGTTCGCGAAATACACGTTCGCGCGCCTCGTCGTCTTCGGCCCCCACGAGTACAACGCCTTCAAGAACGAGTACCCGAAGCTCGGCGGGACGTGGGAGGTTCTCCACTACACGCAGCTCCTGGCGGAGCACCTCGACCGGCTCCTGCCGCTCCTGGTGACCCCGGTGAACCGCACCGTCACCTACCACGACCCGTGCTACCTCTCGCGCCACAACGGCGAGTACGAGGCGCCCCGCGCGCTGCTCCGCGCGGTCCCCGGGCTCACACTGGTCGAGATGCCGCGCAACCGCGAGAACGGCTACTGCTGCGGCGGCGGGGGCGGTGGGATGTGGCTCGACTCGTTCAGCCGCGACCACACGCGCATGCGGCTGTCGGACCGCCGCGTGATCGAGGCGGCGGAGACCGGCGCCGGGACGCTCGCCATCTGCTGCCCCTACGAGGTCTCGCGCTTCGAGGACGCGGTGAAGGCGACGGGCCACGACGGGCGGCTCGACGTCCGCGACATCGCCGAGCTGCTCGACGCCGCCATGAGGCCGGCCTGATGCGCGGCGCCTTCGCCGAGCAGTGGGCGGCGCTCTTCGGTCGGCCGTGGCCCGTGTGGGGCGCGGCGGTCCTCGTCGCCACCGTGAACGTCTTCCTCTTCGCCTTCGACCGGCCGTGGACGGCGTCGGACGGCGTGCGCAACTGGGGCGACTGGGTCCTCATCGGCGTGGGCGTGCTGAAGCGCCCGGATCTGATCGCGCCATGGTTCTACTCCGGCTCGCTCGTCAACCTCGGCGTGCTGCTGGGCGGGCTCGCGGCGGCGCTGCTGGCGCGCGAGTTCGCGGTCCGCGTGCCGCCCCGCGGCGAGCTGGCCAAGGGCGCGCTCGGCGGCGCGCTGATGGGCGCCGGCGCGATGCTGGCGCTCGGCTGCAACATCGGCGGCTTCTTCAGCGCGACCAGCGCGCTCTCGCTGGCCGGGCTCGGCATGATGGTCGGGCTCCTGGCCGGCGCGTACCTCGGCCTGCGCTACCTGCTCTGGGAGATGGAGCACCGGCCGGCGTGGTCGAGCGGCGGCGCGCGCATGTTCATGGCCGCGCGCGCGGATGGCGCCTCCCTGCAGCCGGGGCTGGGCGTATTGCTGCTGCTTGCGCTTTTCGCCGCGCCCTTCGTCTACGCGCGCTGGGGCTACGTACCGCAGGGGATCTTCCTGCTCTTCGGCGTCGCCTTCGGGATGGTCTTCCAGCGCTCGCGCTTCTGCCTCGTGCGCGCCTTCCGCGAGCCCTTCATGACCGGCGACGGCGAGCACACCCGGGCGGCGGCTCTGGCGGTTCTGATCAGCACCCTCGGCTTCGCGATCCTGAAATTCACCGACCTCAAGGACAAGGGCGAGTGGGTGTTCGCCTCCGCCGGCGCCGGCGCGCTGCTCGGCGGCCTGCTCTTCGGCGTCGGCATGACGCTGGCCGGCGGCTGCGGCGCGGGCTCGATCTGGCGCGCCGGCGAGGGGCAGGTGAAGCTCTGGGCCGCCGTCGCCTGCTTCGCGCTGGCGGCCTCGCTCGTGCGCCTCGGGCTCGCCCAGGCCGGCCTGCTCGGCAAGCTCGGCGTCGCCGTGTTCCTGCCGGCGGCCGTCGGCTGGGGCGCCGCCATCCTGCTGGTGGTCGTCGTGATGGCCGTGTGGTGGGCGTTCGCGACCTGGAACGAAGCCTCGCGCCGGTTCAGCGCGCTCTGATACGGAGAGGCCGAGCATGGAGATCGTCGTGCCCGTCAAGCTGGTGCCGGACCTGGTCGAGGAGCTGGAGATCGACGCCGAGGGCCTTGACCTCGACCGCGCGGCCCTGAAGCTCCGCCTCTCCGAGTGGGACGAGCAGGCGGTGGAGGAGGCGCTGCTGCTGAAGGACGCCCACGGCGCGCGCGTCACCGTGCTCGCGCTCGATGCCCCCGAGCTGGACGAGGCGCTCTTCACCTGTCTCGCCAAGGGCGCCGACCGCGCCATCAAGCTGACCGGCGGCGAGGCGGCGGCGGGCTCGAGCCGTGCCACCGCCTCCGTGCTGGCGCAGGCGCTGGCCGGGATCCCCCACGACCTGATTCTCACCGGCGTCCAGGCGGTGGACGACCGCGACGGCCAGGTGGGAATCTTCCTGGCCGAGGCGCTCGGCGTGCCGCACGTCTCCGTGGTGAGCGGCGTCGAGCCCGCGGGCGAGCGCGCGGTGACGGCGCGCCAGGAGTACGCGGGCGGCGTGATGGCCGAGCTGGAAGTGGATCTGCCGTGCGTGCTCGGCGTCCAGGCCGCGCGGCAGACGCCGCGCTATGCGCCGGTGAGCAAGGTGCGCCAGGCCATGAAGACCCAGAAGCTCGACGCCCAGCCCGCGGCTGCGCCGGACGCCCGGGCGGGCTCGACGGTGCGCCGCCTGTCCAAGCCCGAGTCGGGGGCGCGGGCCGAGATCCTCGAGGGCGCGCCGGAAGAGGTCGCTGACAAGCTCCTGGCGATCCTGAAGGAACGGGGGCTCGTCAAGGCATGAGCCGGGACGTCGCGGTCGTCGTCGAGCACCTCGGAGGCCGGATCGCCGACGTCACGTTCGAGATGCTCGGCCGCGGGCGCGAGCTGGCGCAGGCGGCGGGCGGCCGGCTCGTGGCCGTCGCGGCGGGCCAGGGCCTCGTCGGGATGGCGAAGGAGCTGGGCGCCGCCGACGCCGTCGTGCTCTGCCAGGGGCCGGGGCTCGAGCACTACACGCCCGAGGCCCATCAGCAGGCGCTCGCCGCGATCGTGAAGGCGCGCGCGCCCCGGGTCACGCTCGTCGCCAACACCTCGATGGGCATGGACCTCGCGGCCGGGCTCGCGGCCGCGCTCGGCTGGCCGCTCGTCGCCTACTGCAAGACGGCGCGCCTCGAGGGCGACGCGCTCGTGGCGACGAGCCAGATCTACGGCGGCAAGCTCCTCGCCGAGGCCGAGGTGGCGGGCGAGCACGCGGTGCTGTCGATCCTCGCGGGGTCGTCGCCGGCCGACGCCGGGCGGGCGGCGGGCACGCCGGCGGTGGA
>JACPCH010000174.1:0-5058 GCA_016179875.1 Candidatus Rokuibacteriota bacterium
CGCTCTCGGCGTGCCGCACCGGGCGGCGGCCGCGGAGGATGTCGAAGTCGCACCCCTCGTTGGCCTGGAGCACGTGGTCGAGGAACAGGCGGCCCCAGCCGCTCGTGAAGTGGGGTGGGGGCGGCGTCCAGGCGGCGCGCCGCTTCGCCAGCTCCTCGTCGCCGACGCGCAGCGTGAGCCGGCGGTGCGGGACGTCCAGCTCGATCTCGTCGCCGTCGCGCACGAGCGCGAGCGGCCCGCCGATCGCCGACTCCGGGGCCACGTGCAGGATCACGGTGCCGTAGGACGTCCCGCTCATCCGCGCGTCCGAGATCCTCACCATGTCCTTCACGCCGCGCTGGAGGAGGCGCGCCGGGATCGGCGCCGCGCCGAACTCGGGCATCCCGGGCGCGCCCTTGGGGCCGACGTGGGTGAGCACGAGAACCGACGTCTCGTCGATCGGGAGGCCCGGGTCGTCGATGCGGCGGGCGAGGTCGGCCTGGTTCTCGAAGACCACGGCGCGTCCGCGATGGCTCAGGAGGTGCGCGGACGCCGCCGACTGTTTCAGCACGGCGCCGTCGGGGCAGAGGTTGCCGAAGAGGATGACGGTGCCGCCTTCGGCCGCCAGCGGCGCGCCGAGCGGCAGGATGACGTCCTCGTTCCAGCACCGAGCGTCGCGCACGTTGTCGGCGAGGGTCCGGCCGTTCACGCTCGGCGCGCCGGCGTGCAGCAGCGGCAGGAGCTCCTTCAGGACCGCCGGCAACCCGCCCGCCATCGGCGTCGTCCGCGACAGCTCGTCGAAGCGCGCCAGCGGCAGGGGCACGTCCACGCGGCCGGCGAGGGCGACGAGGTGGACGATCGCGTTGGTCGAGCCGCCGATCGCCATGTCGGTGCGGATCGCGTTGTCGAACGCGTGGGCGGTCATGACCTCCGAGGGCCGGGGCCCGCCGGCCAGCGCCATCTCGACGGCGCGCCGTCCCGAGAGCTCGGCCAGCGCGAGGCGGCGCGAGTCCGGCGCGGGAATCGCGGCGTTGCCGGGCAGCGCCATGCCGAGCACCTCGGCCATCGCGGCCATCGTGGACGCGGTCCCCATGACCATGCAGTGGCCGGTCGAGCGGGAGATGCAGGCCTCGACCTCGCACAGCTCCTCGTCGCCGAGACGCCCGCCGCGATGCTCCGCCCACAGGCGCCGCACATCCGTGCCCGAGCCGAGCTCCTCCGCCCGCCAGGTTCCGCGCAGCATCGGCCCGCCGGTGACCATGAGCGCGGGGACGTCAGCGGAGGCCGCGCCCATCAGCATGGCGGGGGTCGTCTTGTCGCAGCCGGCCAGGAGCACGACCGCGTCGAGCGGGTAGGCGCGGATGCACTCCTCGACCTCCATCGCCATGAGGTTCCGGAACAGCATCGTGGTCGGCTTCATGAGGATCTCGCCGAGCGAGATCACGGGGAACTCGAGCGGGAAGCCCCCGGCCGCCCACACGCCGCGCTTGACGGCCTCGGCGACCTGCCGGAGGTGCGCGTTGCAGTTGTTGAGCTCCGACCAGGAGTTGGCGATCCCGATCACCGGGCGGCCGTCGAAGACGAGATCGCTGAAGCCCTCCGCGCGGAGATACGCGCGGTTCATGAAGGCGTCGAGCGTGCGGGGCCCGAACCAGTTGCGGCTGCGGAGCTCGTGGGTGGCCATGGGTCCCTCCGCGCGCATGATATACTCACCGGCGCTGCGAGGCGCGCGAGGCGCGCGAGGAGGATTGCCGTGGCGCTGTACGTGATGCTGAGCACGCTGTCGGAGTCGGGGCGCAAGGTGCTGCTCGAGCGCCCCGGCTGGATCAAGAAGGTCAACGCCGACGTCAAGGGCATGGGCGCCCGGGTGATCGCGCAGTACGCGCTGCTGGGCCCCTACGACTTCCTGACGGTCATCGAGGCGCCGGACAACGCGACGATCTCGCGGGTGTCGGTCGAGCTCGGGGCGCGCGGCGGGATCCAGGGGATGACGATGGCGGCGATCCCGCTCGACGAGTTCATCGCGCAGCTCGAGGGCGGCGGCCGGTCCCGGCGAACGGAGAGGAAGAAACGGTGAGAGTCCTCCGCCTCCATCCCGAGAAGTGCACCGGCTGCCTCCGGTGCGAGCTGGCCTGCTCGTACGAGCAGACCGGCGCGTTCCAGCCGGCGAAGTCGGTCATCCGCGTGTCGCCCTTCGAGGGGCACACCTCGTACGCGCCGTACACCTGCACCCAGTGCGCCGAGGGCTGGTGCATGACGGCCTGCCCGGTCGGCGCGATCACGATCAACGCCGCCGGCGCCAAGGACGTCCTCGACGACACCTGCGTCGGGTGCAAGCTCTGCACGATCGCGTGCCCCTACGGGACGATGTTCTACGACCCGGCGACCCGCAAGGCGTTCAAGTGCAACCTGTGCGGCGGCGCGCCGGCCTGCGCCGAGGCGTGCCCGACGGCCGCGATCACCTACGAGGAGACGGCGACGGCCGACTGGCTCGGTGACTTCGCGCGCGAGCGGACCGCCCGCGTGCTGACAGGGGTGAGCTGATGGCGACGCGGCACCTCATCATCGGCGGCGGCACCGCGGGGATCAACGCGATCCGGACGATCCGCGAGGAGGAGCGCGAGCACTCGGAGATCACGCTCGTGAGCGCCGAGCCGCCCTACTCCCGGATGGTCCTGCCGTACTATCTCGACCGCTCGATCGCCGAGTCGCACGTGTTCACGGCGACGGCGCGGGTCCTGGCCGGCTGGGGGGTGAAGACCCACCTCGGCCGGCGGGCGGCGGCGCTCGACCCCAAGGCCGGCACCTGCACGCTCGACGACGGCACGGCGGTCCCGTACGACGACTGCCTGATCGCGACCGGCTCCTCGCCGGTGCGGGCGCCGGTGCCGGGGGCGGACGGGCCACGGGTGCACTCGTTCTGGACCCTCGACGAGGCGCGCGGCGTCCTGGCCGGGATCGCGCGGGGCAGCCACGTGGTCATGGTCGGCGCGGGCTTCATCGCCTTCACGATCCTCAACTCGATCCTGTCGCTCGGCGCCCGGCTCACGATCGTCGAGATGGAGCCGCGGATCCTGCCGCGGATGATCGACGGCACGGGCGCCGGGCTGGTCGAGGCCTGGCTCGAGACGCACGGCGTCGCGATCCGGACGGGCGCCCGGCTCGCGAGGATCGAGGACGCGAAGGGCCGGAAGCGCCTGCGGTTCGCCGCGGGCGGCGATCTCACGTGCGACCTCGTGATCATGGCGACGGGCATCAAGACCAATCTCGACTGGCTCAAGGGCTCGGGCGTGTCGGTCAACCGTGGCGTCGTCGTGGACGACCGCCTGCGGTCGAGCGCGGACAACGTCTACGCCGCCGGCGACGTGGCCGAGGGGCGCGACCTGATCTCGGGCGAGCCCGCGGTGCACGCGATCGAGCCGACCGCTCAGGAGCACGGACGAATCGCTGGCGCGAACATGGCGGGACGAGACGTCCGCTATCGTGGGAGTCTCATCATCAATATCGTCGAAGTCTGTCATCTCGACGTCGCCTCCTTCGGCGCGTGGGACGATCCGAAGGCCGAGGCGGCGAGCGGCGTCCGGGCCGACCGTCCAGCCTATCGCAAGCTCCTGTGGCGCGGCGACCGGCTGACGGGCGCGATCATCCTCGGGCCCTCGGGCGACATCTGGACGACGAACGACGTCGGCATGCTGAAGGGGCTCGTCCAGTCCGGCGCGCCGCTCGGCGCCTGGAAGGCGCACTTGAAGAAGAACCCGTTCGACGTCAAGCTCGCGTTCATCGCGTCCGGGATCACGAAGGCGCTGCTCCCCGAAACCATTCTCGGGCGCCCGGCCAAGGCGCCCGGCGACACCCCGGTGGCCGTATGACGACCGCGACCCTCTCGACGAAGCGCAGCACCAAGAAGGCGGCCGGGCCGGCGCACGCGCTGCCCGGCGGCTACGCGGGCCGCCTCCTCCGCGTGGACCTGACGAAGAAGACGTGCCGGGCCGAGCCGTGGGGCCCCGACCGGATGCGCGAGCAGCTCGGCGGCGTCGGCCTCGGCGCGATGATCCTCTACCGCGAGACCGCGACGAAGGGCGGGAAGGGCAACGCCGCCTGGGACCACCCGGACAACCGCCTCGTGCTGGCCACCGGCCCGCTGGCGGGGCTGCCGGTGTGGGGCACCGGCGGGCTCACCGTGTGCACCATCGGCGCCGGGACCAACGGCCCGACCTCCACCCAGGCCAACGGCTTCTTCGGGACGAATCTGAAGTACTGCGGCTACGACGCGATCATCGTGCAGGGGCAGGCGCGCGACTGGGTGTACCTCTACGTCAACGACGACGTCGTCGAGCTGCGCGACGCGAAGTCGCTGGTCGGCAAGGACACGTGGCAGACCCAGGACGCCCTCTGCGCGGCGACGGGCCTGGCCGGCCACCAGCTCTCCGTCTACTCGATCGGCCCCGCCGGCGAGCACCTCGTGCGCTTCGCGGCCATCCAGGGCGACTACGGCCACGTCGCGTCGAAGAACGGCACGGGCGCGGTGATGGGCAAGAAGAAGCTCAAGGCCGTCGCGATCGTCAAGGGCACGAGGGCGCTGCGCGCCGCCGACCCGCGCGGCCTCCTCCAGGCCGCGGACGACATCGCCCACGACCTCGGCGTCACGAACCTCTCCAAGCTGGGCGCGGTGCCCATCAGGAACTACACGACCAATCTGACCGCCAATGTCGCCGGCGCCGACATGGCCCAGTGGGAGCCGACGAAGCTCCGCGAGAATTTCGACCACCGCGGCCACCAGTGCAACGCCTGCGGCATGCACCACTGCCACATGTCGGTGATCCGCCACGGCGAGCACAAGGGCACCATGGTGGACGAGCCCGAGTACGAGGGCTGGTCGGGCTGCGGCTGGACCATCGGCGCCACCGACCGGGACGGCGTGGCCTGGCTCAACACCGAGTGCGACCGCGCGTGCGTGGACGTCAACGAGTTCGGCTGGATGTGCGGCTGGGTGATGGAGTGCGCGGAGAAGGGCTACATCACGAAGGCGCAGCTCGGCTTCGAGCTCAAGTGGGGCGACGTCAAGGGCGCTCATCGGCT
>JACPCH010000174.1:5080-6691 GCA_016179875.1 Candidatus Rokuibacteriota bacterium
CCGCGCGGCCACGACCACCGCGCGCGCTGGGAGGAAATGCTCGACACCTGCACGTCGTCCACGGCGACGATGGAGACCGGCAATCCCGTCCACCCGACCGAGGTCGGCCAGCCGGCGCGCATCAACCCGTTCGACGGCGTCCAGGTCGCGAAGTACGTCGGGGCCCTCGCCGGCCGCCGGAGCTTCGAGGACTCGCTCGGCGTCTGCATCTTCACGACCCGCACCCGCCTCGAGAACGTCTGCCGCGCGCTCTCCGCCGCGACGGGCTGGACCGTCACCGTCGAGGAGGCGATGCGCTTCGGCCGCCGCACCGCCGCCGTCAACCGCGCGACCGCGCTCCGCTGCGGCCACACCGGCGCCCTCGAGTACCCGTCCACCCGCTACGGCTCGACGCCCGTGGATGGCCCCGCCAAGGGTCAGGCGATCAGCGCGCAGTGGGAGACGATGCTCGACACCTGGTACGCCGAGGTCGGCTACGACCGGAAGACCGGGAAGCCCTTGCCGGCGACGCTGAAGCGGCTCGGCCTCGACTGGCTCGCCCGGGCCCTCTGGGGCAAGAAGGCGTAGCGCGCCGACCCGCCGCTCGCGTGCCCGCCGGGCGGTTGCACCCGCAGGGCGGTTGCTTGACCCCCTGCGGAACGATGTGTTATGAGTTGTCGCTCATTTCGCCGATTTCCCACGGGGGTCTCATGGCACAAGTCATTGGATTCATTGGCCTAGGCATCATGGGGCGCCCCATGGCGCGCAATCTCCTCAAGGCCGGGTACGCGCTGGTGGTCCACAATCGGAGCCGCGGCCCGATGGAGGAGATCGTGAAGGCCGGCGCCAGGGCCGGCACCTCGCCGCGCGACGTCGCGGGGCAGTCGGACGTGCTCGTCACGATGCTGCCCAACTCGCCCGACGTGGAGCTCGTCGCGCTCGGGAAGGACGGCATCATCGACGGCGCGCGGGCGGGGCTGATCGTCGCGGACATGTCCACGATCTCGCCGATCGTCTCCCAGAAGGTCGGCCGGGCGCTCGCCGCGAAGGGCGTCACGATGCTCGACGCGCCCGTGTCGGGCGGCGAGAAGGGCGCGATCGACGGGGCGCTCTCGATCATGGTCGGCGGCGACAAGGCCGTGTTCGACGCGGTGCTGCCGGTCTTCCAGGCGATGGGCCGGACCATCACTCACCTCGGCCCGCTCGGCTTCGGCGGCTTCACCAAGCTGGCCAACCAGATCATCGTCGCCATGAACCTGACGGCGCTCGCCGAGGCGCTCACGCTCGGGAAGAAGGCCGGGCTCGACCGCGACCTCCTGCTCACCGCGCTCGCCGGGGGTCTGGCGGGTTCGAAGTGCCTGGAGCAGAAGCGGCCGAACTATCTTTCGAACACCTACAACCCCGGCTTCAAGATCGACCTGCACTACAAGGACCTCGGCCTCATCATGGAGTCCGCGCGCGCGCTCGGCGTGCCGCTGCCGGCGACGGCGGTGGTCCAGGAGCTGTTCAGCGCGCTCCGCGTCAAGGGCCGCGGCGGCCTCGACCACTCGGGCGTGATCACGCTCCTGGAAGACCTCGCGGGCGCCGGCTCGTGAGGGCGACCGTCGACCGGGCCGGCCTCGACCCGCAGGG
>JACPCH010000175.1 GCA_016179875.1 Candidatus Rokuibacteriota bacterium
ACGTGGTGGCGGTAGCCCGCGCCGAAGTCCGCCATGGGCGGCACGCCGCGGCCGTTGGCGGCGTACGGCCGGAAGGCCGCCGGCGCGCAGGTCGGACGCTCGCGCTCGACGACCCCGAGGCCCTCGCGCGCGGGCAGCCTGACGCGCTCGCGCACGTGACCGATGACCTCGTCGTAGAGCAGGACGACCGGGGTCCGATATCGCTCGGCCAGGTTGAAGGCCCGCACCGTCAACTCGTAGACCTCGCCGACCGACGCCGGCGCCAGCGCGATGATCGGATGGTCGCCGTGCGTGCCCCAGCGGGCCTGCATCACGTCGCCCTGCGACGGGCTCGTCGGCAGCCCGGTGCTCGGGCCGGCGCGCATCACGTCCACCACCACGCACGGGATCTCGGCGTAGGCCGCGTAGCCGATGTGCTCCTGCATGAGCGAGAACCCGGGCCCGCTCGTCGCCGTCATCGCCTTGGTCCCGGCCAGGGAGGCGCCGAGCACGGCGCCCATCGACGCGATCTCGTCCTCCATCTGGATCGCCACGCCGCCGAGCGGAGGCAGCGCCCCGGCCATGTGCTCGGCGATCTCCGACGAGGGCGTGATCGGGTAGCCCGCGTAGAAGCGGCAGCCGGCGTCGACCGCCGCGCGCGCGCAGGCCTCGTTGCCCTGGAGCAGCTCGCACGCCGCGGGCGCGGCGGCCGGCGTCATTCGACCGCCGCCAGCGTGTCGTGCACGACGATGGCGAAGTCCGGGCACAGCAGCTCGCAGAGCCGGCAGCCCGTGCAGGCGTCCGGCCGCGTCACCACCACCGTGTCGTTGCCGCCGATCGCCAGGCAATACTCGGGGCACACGCGCACGCAGATCTCGCACGCCTGGCCCTTGCACCAGCGCTCGGTCACCTCGAGCTGCGGCGGCGTGGCCCGCGCCTGGCCATCCGGACGGCCGTTGGGCGCCGCCGTCGCGCGCGCCGCCTGCGCGAAGGTCTCCTCCGGGTAGCGGAGCGCCCGGCCCGCCTGGAACGCCTTGTCGTTGGCCCTGAAGCTCCCGCGCGGGGCGTTCTTCTCGAGCGACTCCTGCCAGGCCCACTCCGGGAACGGCAGCGCCGGCGCCAGCACGCCCAGCAGCACGCTGTTGAGCGCCTTCGGGCTGCCGATCTCGCGCGCGATCGCCATGGCGTCGCACGCGCGCACGTCGCCGACCTCGCGAACGAGCGCGTCGAGGGCGAGCGGCGGGTACCCCCACCGGCCGGACGCGCGGTCGCGGCACGCGCCGGGCGGCACGACCCGGTGCAGGTTGACGATCAACGGGGCGCCCGGGCGCAGGTACGGGAGCGCGCGCAGTCCCTCGTTCCACTCCATCGCGACGACGACGTCGGCTTCCCCCAGCTCGACGAGCGGCGAGGCCACGCGCGGCCCATAGCGGAGGTGCGAGGAGACCACGCCCCCACGCTGGGACATGCCGTGCACCTCGCTCTGCTTGACGTCGTAGCCCGCTCGCAGCGCGGCGTCGGCGACGATGGCGCTCGCCAGGACGACGCCCTGTCCCCCGACGCCGACGAGCAGGATGTTCCCGCCGTCGCGCGTCACGCCCGCGGGCTCCAGTCGGGCACGGGCACGATGGCGCCGGGCACGCAGGTCTGCGCGCAGAGCGTGCAGCCGGTGCAGGTGATCGCGTCGATCTGCACCTTGCGCCGGCCCTCGTGCCAGGCGCCGGTCCACGTGATCGACGGGCAGCCGAGGTTCATGCAGGCCTGGCAGGCGGTGCAGCGCTCGTCGAGGACCAGGAACGGATGGTCGCGCACCTTCGTCGGCGCCTCGACGCAGGGGCGGTTGGTGATGACGACCGACACGCCGGGCGTCGCGATGGCGTGCTGGAGCGCGAGCCGGGTCGCGGCGAGATCGTACGGGTCGACCGTCGTGACCGACGTGACGCCGAGCGAACGGCACAGGGCGGGGAGGTCCACCGTCGGCGCCGTGTCGCCGCGGATCGTGGCCCCGGCCGCCGGGTGGCCCTGACCGCCGGTCATGGCCGTGGTGCCGTTGTCGAGGATCAGCACGGTGAGGTCGGTGCCGTTGTAGACGGCGTCGGCGAGCGCGGGGATCCCGGCGTGGAGGAACGTGGAGTCGCCGATGGCGGCCACCACCGGACCCGGCGCGCCGCCCGAGCGGGCGAGCCCGATCGCCATCCCGATGCTCGCGCCCATGCAGACCGTCGTGTCCATCGCGTTGAGCGGCTCCATGGCCGCGAGCGTGTAACAGCCGATGTCGCCGGCGACGACCGCGCCGAGCTGGCGGAGCGCGAGGAACGGCGCGACGTGCGAGCAGCCGGGGCAGAGCACCGGCGGGCGGCTCGCGGTGGGCGGCGCCGCGAGCACCGGCTTCGACGTCTCCGGCAGCCAGCCGGCTCGCTGGAAGCCGCGCCTGAGGAGATCCGGGCTCAGCTCGCCCTCGCGGGAGAAATGGGCCTTGCCCTCGACGGCAAGGCCGGCCGCGCGCAGCTCGGATTCCAGGAACGGCTCCAGCTCCTCGACGACCAGCAGGCGCTCGACGCTCGCGGCGAACCGCCGCGCCAGCTCGACGGGCAGCGGGTAGCTCCAGCCGAGCTTGAGGATGCTGGCCTCCGGCAGCACGTCGCGGACGTAGTGGTAGGTGATCCCGCTCGTCACGACGCCGAAGCGGGTGTCGCGCAGCTCGATGCGGTTCAGCGGGCTCTGCTCCGTCTCCCGGGCCAGGGCCGCGAGCCGCTCCAGCACGACCCGGTGGCGGCCGCGCGCGTAGCCCGGCAGCATCACGAACTTGGCGGGGTTGCGCTCGAACCCGAGGGTCGCGCCGGGGCTCGGCGGTCCGAGCGCGACCACGCCCCGCGCGTGGGACACGCGCGTGGTGGTCCGGAGCAGCACGGGCACGTCGAACCGCTCCGAGAGCTCGAAGGCCGCGAGCGTGAAGTCCCGTGCCTCCTGGCTGTCGGCCGGTTCGAGCAACGGCGCCGTCGCGAAGCGCGCGAAGAGACGGTTGTCCTGCTCGTTCTGCGAGCTGTGCATCCCCGGGTCGTCGGCGCTGACGATCACGAGGCCGGCGCGGGCGCCCGTATAGACCGCGGTCATGAACGTGTCGGCCGCGACGTTGAGGCCGACGTGCTTCATGGCGCACAGCGCGCGCGCGCCGGCCATGGCGGCGCCCAGCGCCACGTCGAGCGCCACCTTTTCGTTGGTCGCCCACTCGACGTAGACTTGGCGGTCCGGATCCAGGCGCACCAGGGTCTGGAGGATCTCGGTGGACGGCGTCCCGGGATAGCCGGCGGCCACGCGCACGCCCGCCTCGCGGGCCGCATGCGCGATCGCATCGTTTCCGGACAGCAGGAGCGGGAGCGGGCCTGCGGCCGGCTCACTCGTCGAGCGTGCGGCGGACTGGGCGGGGACGATCAGGCGCTCACCGGACACAGCCCGCTCAGGGTAGAGGAAGAGGGCGAGGAACGGCAACCCGGATTCCAAGCTTCGGCGCCGTCTCTCCGTCATTTGCGCCAGATACACCCGCCATTTGCCCCTGGAGTATGCTTCCGGGGGCAAGGAGGCGTCCCATGAGACACCGGATCGCCGTGATTCCGGGCGACGGCATCGGCAAGGAGGTCGTGCCCGAGGGCATGCGCGTCCTCGACGCCGCCGGCCGCCGGTTCGGCTTCGACTTCGAGTGGGCGACGTTCGACTGGAGCTGCGAGCGCTACGCCAGGACCGGCCGCATGATGCCGGAGGACGGCCTCGAGCAGCTCCGAGGGTTCGAGGCGATCTTCCTGGGCGCGGTCGGATTCCCGGGCGTGCCCGACCACGTGTCGCTGTGGGGGCTCCTGATTCCGATCCGCCGCGGCTTCCGCCAGTACATCAACCTGCGCCCGGTGCGCCTGCTCGAGGGCGCGCGCTCGCCGCTGGCCGGGCGCGGGCCCGCCGACATCGACATGCTGATCGTGCGCGAGAACAACGAGGGCGAGTA
>JACPCH010000176.1 GCA_016179875.1 Candidatus Rokuibacteriota bacterium
CCAGCGCAGCGAGCCGGGCACGACCATGCCGCCGAGCCGGTAGGCCTTGCCGGCGACCGGCGCCGCCCGGAGCTCGGCGGGCGTGACGAAGTACACGGCCGACTGCGTGACGCCCGCGTAGATCATCCAGGCGAGCGCGCCCGCGATGACCGCGCCCCCGGCGATGAACTTGCCCTTGATCATTGGCGCGGGGTCCGCGAGGCCGGCTCGCTCCGCGGATGGCCTGCCCCAGACGCTGGGTGGCTCCGCCCGCCCTGACCGAGCGCATCCAGCTCTTTCTCGCGGCGGCGCAGCCGGCGCCAGTACGCGCCGAGCCCGATCGCGGCGAGGCCGTAGGCCGCCAGCACGAAGCCCCAGTGGTCGGCCGTCACGCCAGGAGCTCCGCCTCGCGGCGCAGGAGGCGCGCGCGCCTGGCCACGAAGTAGGCGCCGACGAGCGCGAGGGCCGCGAAGTTCACGAGCAGCGCCGCCAGGATGACCGGCGGCATCGTCGCGCCGCCCGGCTTCATGAGCGACGGCGGCTGGTGGAGCGTGCGCCACCAGTAGACCGAGAAGTGGACGAGCGGGATGTTGAGGGCGGCGATGATGCCGAGGACCGCGGCGAAGCGGGCGCCGCGCTCGGGATCGTCCACCATGCCGCGCAGCAGGAGGTAGCCGACGTACATCACGAAGACGACGGACACGCTGGTGAGCCGCGCGTCCCACGTCCACCAGGTGCCCCAGGTGGGCTTGCCCCAGATCGAGCCGGTGGCGATCGTGATGCCGAGGAAGAGCGTGCCGACCTCGGCGGCGGCGTGGGCGAGCCTGTCGGCCGGCGCCGCGCGCCGCCCGAGGTAGGCGATCGACGCGACGAACGCGACGGCGAAGGCGAGGTAGGCGACCCACACGCTGGGCACGTGCACGTACATGATGCGCTGCACGTTGCCCTGCGTGAGCTCGCGCGGCGCGACCCCGAACCCCATCACGAGGCCCGCCGCCAGGCCCAGCGCCGCCAGCCACCCGAGCGCGCGCATCATCGTCAGCCCTCCAGCACGAAGTCGAAGGTGAGAAGGCCCGCCGTGACGTACACGACGTCGGCAGCGGCCAGCAGCTGGAGCCAGTGCGCGACCGCGCCCAGGGGCTCGCCGGCCAGGACGGCCTCGGTCGCCTTCACGGTCGCGAGCAGCACGGGCACCTGGACGGGCAGGAGCAGGACCGGGAACAGGAGCTCGCGCGCTCTCAGGTTCGCCGTCATCGCGGCAAAGAGCGTCCCGACCGCGGCGAGCCCGAGCGTGCCGAGCACGACCACGAGGCCGAGCGCCGGCAGGACGCCGGCGAGGTCGAGGTTGAAGAAGACGGCGAACAGGACGAGCAGCATCGCCTCGACCGCGAGCATGAGGAGCAGGTTGCCGGCCAGCTTGCCGACGTAGATCGCCGACTTGTCGCCCGGGGCGAGCAGCAGGCCCTCCCAGCAGTCGTTCTCGCGCTCGGCGACGAACGTCCGGCCGAGCCCGAGCAGGCCCGCCAGCACGAAGCCGAGCCAGAGCAGGCCGGGCAGCACGCCGGCCAGGCGCTCGCGGTCGGGCCCGAGCGCGAACTGGAAGACGAAGAGCAGCAGCAGCGAGAAGAAGGCGAGCGCGTTCAGCGTCTCCTTCGAGCGGCGCTCCACCAGGAGGTCCTTCCACACCACGGCCCAGGCGCGGCGCGCGTAGATCACGGCGCGTCCTCCGCGTGCAGCGCGTAGAGGCGCTGGACGTCGTCGGCGGTGAGCGGCGCGCGCGGCGCCTCGAGCGCGATCGCGCCGCCGGCGAGGATCGCGATCCGGTCCGCCACCGCGAGCTCGCGGCCGAAGCTGTGGGTGGCCATGACGATCGCGCCGCCGCCGGCTTTGAACGCCTGGAGATATTCCTCGAGCCACTTCTTGGCCCGCTGGTCGAGGCCGGCGAACGGCTCGTCGAGCAGCAGCACGCGCGGCCGCGCCAGCACGAACCGCGCGAGCGAGAGGCGCCGCTTCATCCCGGCCGAGAACGTGCGCACGCGCTCGCCGGCGTGTCGCTCGAGCTCAACGGCGGCGAGCGCCGCGGCGAGGTCGGCGGCCGGGACGCGCGCGCCCCCGAGCGCCGTCCAGAACGCGAGGTTCTCGCGCGCCGTGAGGTCCTCGTAGACATGGGCGCCGTGGGCGACGAGGCCCAGGTGCCGCCGCACGGCCTCGGGCTCGCGTACGGCGTCGTGCCCGGCCACCATGACCCGCCCGCGGGTCGGGCGCAGGAGCGTCGCCAGGATCTTGAGCAGCGTCGTCTTGCCCGCGCCGTTGGCGCCGAGCAGCGCGACGGCCTCGCCGCCCGCCACGTCGAGGGCGACGCCGTCCAGCGCCCGGTGGGCGCCGAACGTCTTGCGGAGGTCGGAGACGCTGACGAGCGCAGCCGGGCGATGCGCTCCTCGAGCGGCGGATGCGTGGAGAACAGGCGCAGCAGCGCGCTCCCGCTGAGCGGGCTCACGATGAACAGGTGCGCGGTCGAGGGGTTGGCGGCCATCGGCGCCGCCTGGTTGGCGAGCTGCAGCTTGCCGAGCGCCTGCGCGAGCCCCGCCGTCCGACCCGCGATGCGCGCGCCGGTGGCGTCGGCCTCGAACTCGCGCGCGCGCGAGACGGCGAGCTGCACGAGCATCGCGGCGATCGGCGCCAGCACGGCCATCAGGACCAGCCCGATCGGATTCGAGCCGCCCTCGTCGTCGTCGCTCGAGCGACCGCCGAACATCGCCGCCCACTGCGCCATGTGGGCGAGGTACGTGATCGCGCCGGCGAGCGTCGCGGCGATCGTCGAGATCAGGACGTCGCGGTTCTTCACGTGGGCCAACTCGTGCGCCAGCACGCCCTCCAGCTCGTCGGCGTCGAGGACGCGCATGATGCCCTCGGTCACGGCGACGGCGGCGTGCCGCGGGTCGCGGCCGGTCGCGAACGCGTTGGGCGTGTCCTCCGGGAGCAGGTAGACCCGCGGCATCGGCAGCCCCGCGCGCGTCGTGAGCCGCCGCACGATCGCGTGGAGCCCGGGCGCCGCGGCCTCGTCGACCGGCCGGGCGCCGTACATCGCGAGCACGATCCGGTCCGAGAACCAGTAGCTCGCGAAGTTCATGAGGAGCGCCATGACGAAGGCGACGGCCATGCCCTGCTGGCCGCCGATCGCGCCCCCGATCAGGACCAGCATCGCCGTGAGCACGGCCAGCAGCAGCCCGGTCTTGAAGATGTTGGACATCGCGGCGAAGCGTACCAGAGGCCCCCGGAGCGGTCAAATACCTTGACTTGCCGGATTCACGCCGATATACTGACCCAGTTACCGCAAAAAAACTTTAGTTCACAGGGACTTAGCCCTCATGCTCATCCGCGTCACCGACATCCAGGACGGCGGCCTCACGGTGGACGATCCGGCCGCGTTCGGCCATGCGTTCGCCGACCCGTCCTGGCGCCTCGACGGCCTGCGCCTCACGCTCGAGCGCGACCAGGCCGACGTTCTGGTCCGCGGCGAGATCCGCGCGACCGTGCCGCAAACGTGCGGGCGCTGTCTCGAGGCGTTTCCCGCCGCCGTGCGGGCGAACGTGGACCTGCGCGTGATCCCGCGCCCGGCCACCGGGGACAGCGTGGAGCTGGGCGCCGACGACCTCGACGTGGATTTCTACGCCAAGGACGAGCTCGACCTCGCCGCGCTGGTCCAGACGGAGACGGCGCTGGCGCTGCCCATGAAGCCGCTCTGCCGCGATGCGTGCCGCGGGCTGTGCCCGGTCTGCGGCGGCAACCGGAACCTGGTCGCGTGCGCGTGCCCGCCGAAGGCGCCCGATCCGCGCCTGGCCGCGCTCTCGGACGTGGCCGCGCGCCTGCGGCGCTGAGGCGAGACCGGGACCGAGACCGAGACCGACTGGAAAGGGAGACCGTTCGATGCCGCTGCCGAAACGACGCCACTCGAAGACCCGTGGGCGCAAGCGCCGCACCCACTACAAGCTCGCGGCGCCGACCCACGCCGTCTGCCCGCAGTGCCGCGAGCCGAAGCTGCCGCACCGGATCTGCCCGCACTGCGGCTACTACAACGGCCGGGAGATCGTCGCCGTCGAAGGGGCCTAGCCTCTGAAGATCGCCGTCGACGCCATGGGGGGCGACCACGGCCCCGCCGTCGTCGTGGAGGGCGCGGTGGCCGCGGTGCGGGAGTTCGGCGCCGCGGTGATCCTCGTCGGCGACAAGGCCGCGATCGAGCGCGAGGTCCTGCGCCTGGGGGCCCAGGCGCTCGCCGTGGAGATCCGTCACGCCTCGCAGGTGGTCGGCATGGCGGAGAGCCCCTCGCACGCGCTCCGCCGCAAGCGCGACTCCTCGCTGAAGGTCGCCGCCGAGCTCGTCAAGGAGGGCACGGCCGCGGCGTTCATCTCCGCGGGCAACACCGGCGCCGCGATGGCGATCTCGATGTTCGTGATCGGCGTGCTGCCGGGCGTGGACCGGCCGGCGATCGCCGCGGTCCTCCCGAACCTCCGCAAGTTCACGATCCTGCTCGACGCCGGCGCCAACGTGGACCCCAAGCCCTGGCACCTCCTGCAGTTCGCGGTCATGGGGCACGTGTACGCGCGCGACATCCTCGGGCTCGACAGCCCGCGCGTCGGAATCCTCTCGGTCGGCGAGGAGGAGGGCAAGGGCAACGAGCTCACCAAGGAGGCGTACGAGCTCCTCAAGGAGTCGTCGCTCAACTTCGTCGGCAACGTCGAGGGCCGCGACATCTACAACGGGTCCACCGACGTCGTGGTGACGGACGGCTTCACCGGCAACGTCGCGCTCAAGATCTCCGAGAGCCTCGCCGAGATGCTCGGCAGCATGATCAAGGAGGAGCTGCTGCGCGACACCCGCTCGAAGATCGCCGCCAAGCTCGCGATGCCGGCGTTCGAGCGCTTCCGCCGTCGGATCGACTACACCGAGATGGGCGGCGCGCCGCTCCTCGGCATTGACGGGGCCGCCATCATCTGTCACGGTGCTTCCCCGGTGAAGGCGATCAAGAACGCGATCCGCGTGGCCCAGGAGTGGGCGACGGCGGGGCTCAACGAGCACATCAAGGCCGCGCTCGAGGCCGAGGTCGCGCGCGGGGGCCGGGAGGGGGGGCGCGAATGACGCGGGCGCGGATCGTGGGGCTCGGCGCCTACGCGCCCAAGCGCGTGCTCACCAACGCCGACCTCGCGAAGATGGTCGAGACCAACGACGAGTGGATCGTCCAGCGCAGCGGCATCCGCGAGCGGCACATCGCCGACGAGAGCGAGGCCACGTCGGACCTCGCGCTCCGCGCCGCCCAGCAGGCGCTCGAGCGCGCCAACCTCGTCCCCGAGGACATCGAGTTCATCGCCGTCGGCACGACGACGCCCGACATGTTCTTCCCGAGCGTGGGCAACATCGTCCAGCACAAGCTCGGCTGCCGGCGGGCCGGCTCGGTGGACATGCTCGCGGCGTGCGCGGGCTCGATCTACAGCCTGTCCATCGGCGCCCAGTTCATCCAGACGGGGAAGTACCGCCGCGTGCTCTGCATCGGCGCCGAGACGCTCTCCCGCATCACCGACTGGACCGACCGGGGCACGTGCGTGCTTCTGGCCGACGCCGCGGGCGCCGCGGTGCTGGAGGCCTCCGACGACGAGGCGCGCGGAATCCTCGACTTCGACCTCTACTCGGACGGCCAGTACTGGGACCTGCTCTACATGCCCGGCGGCGGCTCGCGCCAGCCCGCGACGCGCGAGAGCGTGGACGCGCGGCTGCACTTCGCGAAGATGAAGGGCGGCGAGGTGTTCAAGGTCGCCGTCCGGATGTTCGTGGACTGCACCGAGCGGATCCTCGCCCGCAACGGCTTCAGCGCGGCCGACGTGAGCCTCTTCATCCCGCACCAGGCGAACCTCCGGATCATCGAGGCCGCGGTCAAGCGCGTGAGCCTGCCGATGGAGCGCGTGTTCGTCAACGTGGACCGCTACGGCAACACGGGGGCCGCGTCGGTGTACGTCGCGCTCGAGGAGGCGGTCGCGCAGGGCCGGGTCCGGTCCGGCGACCTCGTGCTCATGGCGGCGTTCGGCGGCGGCTTCGCCTGGGGCTCCCTCCTCATGCGGTGGTAGTGCGAGGCGAGCCGGTTCGACCGGCGAGCCGAGCGGTGAGATGGCTCGAAGATGATGGTGGTGCGAGCCGAGCGGTGAGATGGCTCTGAGATCATGATCGCGTTTCTCTTTCCCGGCCAGGGCTCGCAGGCGGTCGGCATGGGCAAGGGGTTCCACGACGCCTCGCCCGGCGCCCGCGCCGTCTTCGAGGAGGCCAACGCCGCGCTCGGCTTCGA
>JACPCH010000177.1 GCA_016179875.1 Candidatus Rokuibacteriota bacterium
GGTCGGTCGAGGCACTCGCGAGCTGCTGATCGCGCGTAGGCACCGGAGCGGTGAGACTCTGCGCCGGGACTCCCGCCTTGTCAAGGGTTTCTTGATACCATCGGGCCGTGAAGTGTCTCCGCTGTCAGCAGGATGCGCCGGCGGACGCCGAGTTCTGTCCGGAGTGCGGGGCGCGGCTCGAGACGGTGTGCGCGCAGTGCGGGGCCGGCAACCCGTCCACCCATAAGTTCTGCACGCGGTGCGGCGGCGCGCTCGCCGCCGCGGCGCCGGAGCGGCGCGAGGCCGCGCGGTTCGCGTCGCCCCAGACCTACACGCCCAAGCACCTCGCCGAGAAGATCCTGAGCTCCCGGAGCGCGCTCGAGGGGGAGCGCAAGCAGGTCTCGGTGCTGTTCGCCGACCTCAAGGGCTCGATGGAGCTCCTGGCCGACCGCGATCCCGAGGAGGCGCGCGTCATCCTCGACCCGGTGCTCGAGCGCATGATGGAGGCCGTCCACCGGTACGAGGGCACCGTGAACCAGGTGATGGGCGACGGGATCATGGCGCTCTTCGGCGCGCCGGTCGCCCACGAGGACCACGCCGTGCGCGCGTGCTACGCCGCGCTCAGGATCCAGGAGTCGGTCACGGGGCACGCCGAGGAGGTCCGGCGCGCCCACGGCGTGCCCATCCACGTCCGGGTCGGGCTGAACTCGGGCGAGGTGGTGGTGCGGTCCATCGGGAGCGACCTCCACATGGACTACACCGCCGTCGGGCAGACCACGCACCTCGCCGCGCGCATGGAGCAGATGGCGATGCCCGGCTCGATCCTGATCACCGCCGACTGCTGGCGGGCCGCCGAAGGCTACGTGCAGGCCAAGCCGCTCGGCCCCGTGCCAGTCAAGGGCCTGAGCGTGCCGGTCGAGGCGTACGAGCTGACGGGCGCCGGCGCGGTCCGGACGCGGCTGCAGGCGGCGGCGACGCGGGGGCTCACGCGCTTCACGGGCCGCGAGGCCGAGCTCCTCCGCCTGCACGCGGCCCTCGAGCTCGCCGAGGGCGGGCACGGCCAGATCATCGCCATCGTGGGCGAGCCCGGCGTCGGCAAGTCGCGCCTGCTCCACGAGTTCATCGAGTTCGAGCGGACGCGCGGCTGGCTCGTCCTCGAGGCCGGCGCGGCCTCCTACGGGCGGGCCACGCCGTACCTGCCCGTCATCGACCTGTTGCGGGGCTACTTCCGGATCGACGACCGCGACGACCACCGCGCCATCCGCGAGAAGGTCGTCGGCAAGCTCCTCGCCCTGGACCCGACGCTCGAGCCGACGCTGACGGCGCTGCTCGCGCTCCTGGACGTGCCCGTCGAGGATCCGCAGTGGCAGGAGTTCGATCCGTTGCAGCGCCGCCGGCTCACCCTCGACGCCGTCAAGCGTCTGCTGCTGCGCGAGAGCCAGGCGCAGCCGCTGCTCCTCGTCTTCGAGGACCTCCACGGGATCGACTCCGAGACGCAGGCGCTCCTGAACGGGCTCGTCGAGAGCATCCCGACCGCGCCGATGCTCCTGGCCGTGACCTACCGGCCCGAGTACCAGCACCGCTGGGGCAACAAGAGCTACTACATGCAGCTCCGGATCGACCCGCTGCCGGCCGACAGCGCCGGGAGCCTGCTGGCGGCGCTGGTGGGCGAGCACGCGACGCTCCGGCCGCTGACGGAGCTCCTGGTCGAGCGGACGGGCGGGAACCCGTTCTTCCTCGAGGAATGCGTCCGCACCCTCGTCGAGACCGGCGTGCTGGTCGGCGAGCGCGGCGCGTACCGCGTCGCCCGGGAGCCGCAGGCGACCCAGGTGCCGGCCACCGTCCAGGCCGTCCTGGCCGCGCGCATCGACCGGCTGCCGCCGGAGGAGAAGCGGCTGCTCCAGTCCGCCGCCGTCATCGGCAAGGACGTGCCGCTCTCGCTGCTCCAGGCCATCGAGGAGCGGCCGGAGGACGCGCTGCGGGGCAGCCTGGCCCATCTCCAGGCCGCCGAGTTCCTGTACGAGACGCGCCTCTTCCCCGAGCTCGAGTACACCTTCAAGCACGCCCTGACCCAGGAAGTGGCGTACGGGGCGCTCCTGCAGGAGCGCCGGCGCCTGCTCCACGGCCGCATCGTGGAGGCGATCGAGCTTCTCCACACCGGCCGGCTGGCCGAGCAGGTCGACCGGCTCGCGCACCACGCGGCCCGCGGCGAGCTGTGGGCGAAGGCCGTCACCTATCTGCATCAGGCCGGGCTCAAGGCGACCGCCCGCAGCGCGTCGCGTGAAGCCGTCACGTTCGTCGAGCAGGCGCTCGCCGCGCTCGGCCGTCTGCCCGAGACCCCCGAGACCATCGCCCAGGGGATCGATCTCCGCTTCGACCTGCACAGCGCGCTCATTCCCCTCGGGGACCTCGACCGCATCCTCGACGTGCTCCGGAAGGCCGAGTGGCGGGCCCAGGAGCTCGGGGACCAGCACCGGCTGGGACGCGTGTCGGCCTTCATGGCCACCTGCTACTGGTGGATGGGGGAGCCCGACCGCGCCGTGGAATCCGGGGAGCGCGCGCGGGACATCGCCGCGGCGCTCGGCGACGCGGCGCTCGACGCGCTGACCGCGCAGCGCCTCGGCCAGGCGTACGCGACCCTCGGCGAGTACCAGCGGGCGGTGGACGTCCTCCAGCGCCACGTCGAGCGGCCGCGCGGCGCGCCCGCGCGCGAGCGCTTCGGGATGGCCGGGCTCCGCTCCGTGACGTCGCGCGCGTGGATGGCGTGGTGCCTCGGCAACCTCGGCGAGTTCGCCGCCGGGATCCGCGCGGCCGACGAGGCGGTCCGGATCGCGGAGGCGGCCGACGACGCCTACAGCCTCGCCGTGACCTACGCGGGCGCCGGCCTGCCCCACCTGATCCAGGGGAACTTCGCCGAGGCGATCACGTGGTTCGAGCGGAGCGCGGACATCTGCCAGCGGGCCGGCTTCACGCCGCTCTACCTCTTGAGCGCGAGCTACCTCGGTCACGCCCACGCCCTCGCCGGGCGCGTCGCGGAGGGGCTCGCGCTGCTCGAGCGCGTGACGGAGCAGTCGGCGGCCATCAAGGTGATCCCCACGCACGTGCAGGCCCTCAGCTTCCTCGGCGAGGCGCAGCTCCTCGCGGGCCGCCGCGCCGAGGCGCTCGAGTCGGCGCTGCGCGCCCAGCGCCTCATCCGCGACCACCGGCAGCGATTCGGCGAGCCCGACATCCTGCGCGTCCGGGCCGACGTCCACGCCTCCTACGCCGTGCCGAGGGTCGCCGAGGCCGAGCCGCTCTACACGGAGGCGCTCGCCCTCGCGGAGGCGCTGGGGACCCGGCCGCTCGTGGCGCGCGTGCGGCTCCACCTCGGCACGCTCTACGGCCGGGCCGGGCGGCCCGTGCCGGCGCGGGAGCACCTCGTGGCCGCGAGGGAGATGCTCCGTGACCTCCAGATGCGCTTCTGGCTGGAAAAGGCGGACGCGGCGCTACGGGCTCTGGGCGGGGGCCGGCGCTAGTACGCGCCGCCGAGCTTCCGGTGGTCCCAGGAGACGATGCGGGTCGGCGTGAAGCGGAGCACCACGCGCTTGGCGGCCTGCCGGGCGACGGCGGCGCGCGCCTCGGCCGGCGGCTCGGCGCCGGCGCCCTGGTAGCGGCGGGCTAGCGCCAGGCCCACCTCGGTCACGCGGGCCGGGTCGCGCTCGATCGCGGCGTGGCACTCGAGCATCGCGCCGCGCAGCTCGCCGTACCGGTCGCGCCCGGCCTCGATCTGGACGGTCGCGCGCGGGTCGCGCTCGAGGTTCCGGACCTTCTGCGACTTGCCGAAGGTCCAGCTGAGGAGCGTGAGCCCGTCGCGCACGTACCAGAGGGGCATCAGGTGCGGGCGGCCGTTCGGGCCGAGCGAGGCGCACGTCCTCCAGGAGCGCCGCCTCGCTCACCACGGCGCCGCGCGCGATGTTGACGAGCCAGGCCGTCGGCTTCATCGCGGCCAGGGCGTCGCCGCCGATGATCCCCGTGGTCTCCGGCGTCAGCGGCAGCAGGATCACGACGAAGTCGGCGTCGCGGAGGGCGCGCGCCAGCCGGCCCACCCTGAACACGCGCTCGGCGCCGCGGACGGCGCGGCCGGAGCGGCTCACGCCGACGACCCTCATGCCGAGGGCGCGCGCCGCCCGGGCGATCGCCCGGCCGATGTCGCCGAGTCCGACGATGCAGAGCGTCTTGCCGAAGAGGCGATCGGGCAGGACGTGGTCGAGCCAGCGCCGCTGGCGCTGCGCGTCCCGGTAGGTCTCGATCCGCTGGGTGACCCACGAGCACCAGCCGATGACGTATTCCGCCATCCACGGCCCGAACACGCCGGGGGCGCGCGTGACGGCGACGTGCGGCGGCAGCTCGGGGACGGTCGCCCAGTCCACGCCGGCGCCCATCACCTGGAGCCAGCGCAGCCGCCCGGCCTTCGCGTAGAGGTGCGGGGGGAACTTCCACGCGTAGAGGATCTCGATGTCGCCGATCAGCTCGGCGGCCTCGCTCGGGGTCGCCGCCGCCCTCACGACGACGCGCCCCTTCGGCGCCCGCACGAGCGCCGCGTACTTCGGGTCGCCGTGGTAGACGAGGACGGTCGGGCGGGTCACCGGAGGAGGGCGTCCTCCGCCGCGACGTCGAGGACCCGCCGGTCGAGGCCCTCGCGCAGGTACCACTCGAAGGTCTGGGCGAGCCCGGCGGCCAGCGTGTAGCGCGGGCGGAGGCCGAGCGCCGCGCGGAGCTTCGTCGTCGTGTAGACCGCGTGGCAGTCGTAGGCGAGGTTCTGGCCGAAGGCGACGGGCGTGCCGCCGGGCGGCGTGGCCACGTGGACCAGGGTGAGCGGCCGCTTGACGACGTCGGCGATCAGCTCGACGAAGCCGACCTGGGTGATCGCCTCCTCGCCGGTGACGTTGTAGGCCTGGCCGAACGCCGCCGGCGCCCCGAGCAGGCGCGCCATCGCGTCGGCGAGGTCCTCGACGTGGCCGAACTGGCGGAGCCAGCCGCCGGCGCCCGGCACGAGGATCGGCCGGCCGCGCACGAGGCGGTCGAAGAAGAACGTCTCGTTGTTCCGGGTGTTGAGCGGCCCGTAGACGTGCGTCGGGCGCACGATCGTGACGGGCAGGCCGCGCTCGCGATGCCGGCGCAGCAGGACGTCCTCGCCGGCGATCTTGTTCTTCGCGTACTCGCCCCAGTAGAGGCTGCGCGGCGTGTCCTCGTGATACGGGATCGGCAGCGCGTGGTCGTGGACGCGGCCCGTCGAGACGAAGAGCGCGTGGCCGACGCGGCCCTCGAGAGCGCCGAGCGTGGCCTCCACGTCGGCGCCCGTCGTCGGCGCGTAGGCGATGTCCACCAGCGCGTCCACGCGCTCGCCCGCCAGCGTCGTCCGGAGCGCGGCGTGGTCGAGGCGGTCGCAGACGAGCGCCCTCACGCCGGCCGGCAGGCGCCCGGGCCTGCGACCCCGGTTGAGCACGGTCACCCGATGGCCGTCGCGCAGGAGCGCGCGCACGAGATGGAGGCTGACGAACTCGGTGCCGCCGAGGACGAGGACGTCCATCAGCCGATCGCCACCGCCAGGCAGGTGGTGGTGCGCGTCACGCCGTCGATCGCGTACGCCTTCATCTTCTTGCCGGTCCCTTTCGTCATGTCGGTCCCTCCCGTTCCGCGCTCAGCGCCGGGGGGCGGCCATCGCCTGGGCCAGCGTCGAGCGGAACCACGCGCTCCGCTCGACGAACCGCGCGCCCTGGAGGTCCACCCGCGTGCCCCGGTCCTCGGTGTGGTTCGCGGGGTCGAACCGCGCGGCGAGCTTCGCGCGGCTGCGCCCGACGGTCAGCGTGAGCGCCTCGCCCGCGCTCTCGTCGCCGAGCCGCGCGATGATCAGGTAGAAGCCCTTGTCGTCGGTGTCCGCGAGGTACGAGAACCCCGTCTTGTCGCGGGTGAGCTCGACGCTCCGTCCGGCGAGCGGCTTGCCCCGCGCGTCCTTCACGTAGCCGAGCACGACGTAGCGGTAGTAGACCTCGTGCTC
>JACPCH010000125.1 GCA_016179875.1 Candidatus Rokuibacteriota bacterium
CAACGCGCAGGCCGCGCTCGAGAACGTCGCGCTCTGGCACGAGCGCGACATCAGCCACTCCTCGGTCGAACGCGTGATCCTGCCGGACTCCACGATCGCGCTCGATTACCTGCTCCACCTCGCGACGTTCGTCGTCGAGGGCCTCGACGTGGACCCGGCCCGCATGGCCGAGAACCTCGAGCTGAGCCACGGCCTCGTCTACTCCCAGCGGGTGCTGCTCCGGCTCACGGAGGCCGGGCTCCCGCGCCAGGCCGCCTACGAGATCGTCCAGCGGCACGCCATGCGCGCCTGGAAGGAGCGCCGCGCCTTCTTCGAGCTGCTCGCGGCCGATCCCCAGGTGACGGGGCGGCTCGGCGCCGACGAGCTCAAGCGCTGCTTCGATCCCGCGTTTTTCCTTCGCAACGTGGACGCCATCTTCAAGCGTGTGGGACTGATCCCGTGACATCCGGAGGGCCGCCGGTGAAGGTCGAGACGCGCGAGAAGCTCTACGAGGGCAAGGCCAAGATCGTCTACGCGACGAACCAGCCGGGCGTGATCATCCAGTACTTCAAGGACGACAAGGGCGTCGTCAACAACCGGATGTCGGCGACCCTGTTCGAGCGCCTGGAGCGCGCGGGGGTGCCGACCCACTACCTCGGCACGCTCTCCGACCGCGAGATGCTCTGCCGGAAGCTCGAGATCATCAAGATCGAGACCATCGTGCGGAACCTGGTGGCCGGGAGCCTCGCCAAGCGCACGGGGCTCGAGGAGGGTACGCCGATCAAGGAGCCGATCGTCGAGCTCTACTACAAGTCCGACCCGCTGGGCGACCCGATGCTGAACGACGACCACGTCCGCATGCTGAAGCTCGCCGTGCCCGCCGAGCTCGCCTGGATCCGGCGCACGGCGCTCCGGATCAACGGGGTGCTGCGGCCGCACCTGCTCCGCCGGGGGCTGCTGCTGGTGGACTTCAAGCTGGAGTTCGGCCGGAGCGGGAAGAAGCTCTACCTCGGCGACGAGATCTCGCCCGACACCTGCCGGCTCTGGGACCGCACGACCCGGGAGAAGCTCGACAAGGACCGCTTCCGCCGCGATCTCGGCGGCGTGGAGGAGGCCTACCAGGAGGTCTACCGCCGGCTCGTCGCCGCCGCGAGCGGCACGGCGTGAGGGTCCGGGTCCTCGTCCGGCTCAAGCCGGGCATCCTCGACGTGCAGGGGGCGGCCGTCAAGCGCGCCCTCATCGGCCTCGGCTTCGCCGAGCTGGCCGAGCTCCGCGTGGGCAAGGTGATCGAGGTCGAGCTCGCGGCGGCGACGCCGGCCGCGGCGCGCGCCCGCGTCGAGGAGATGTGTCGGCAGCTCCTCGCCAATCCGGTGCTCGAGGACTACACGATCGAAATGGCCGACGACCTTGCCCCGCGCGGGGCTTCCCGGTAAGATGAGCGCGTGATGAGATTCGGCGTGGTCGTCTTCCCCGGCACGTGGAGCGACTGCGACTTCCACTACGTCATCTCCGAGGTCCTGCACCAGCCGGTGAAGTACGTCTGGCACCGGGAGCGCCAGCTCGACGACCTCGACTGCGTGATCCTGCCGGGCGGGTTCTCGTACGGCGACTACCTGCGCGCCGGCGCCGTCGCGGGGCGCTCGCCGGTCGTCGAGGCCCTGCGGGACTTCGTCGCCAAGGGCGGGGTCGTGCTCGGCTCCTGCAACGGCTTCCAGATCCTGTGCGAGGCGGGCCTGCTGCCGGGCGCCCTCATGCGGAACGAGTGCCTGCAGTACCGCTGCCAGTCCACGCACCTGGTGGTCGAGAGCGTGGAGACGCCGTTCACGCGCGGGCTCCGGCCCGGGCAGGTGCTGGCGATGCCGATCTCCCACGGCGAGGGCAAGTACCACGCCGACGCCGAGACGCTGGCGGGGCTCAAGGCGCGGAACCAGATCGTCTTCCGCTACGCGGAGGCCGACGGGCGGGTGACGAAGGCGGCGAACCCGAACGGCTCGCTCGAGAACATCGCCGGGGTCGCGAACCCCGAGGGCACGGTGCTCGGGCTGATGCCGCATCCGGAGCGTGCGGCCGAGGCGGCGATGGGGGGCGCGGACGGACTCCTCCTGTTCCACTCACTCCTCGGAAGCCTTGTCGAGGACGGCAGCTTCCTCAAGCGGTAGCCGGTGAAGGGGGCTGAGCCGAAGGTCACGCTCGACCTGGCTCGGGACTCCGGCCTCACCGCCGACGAATACGATCGGATCCTCGCGCGGCTCGGCCGCGAGCCCACCTTCTCCGAGCTCGGCCTCTTCTCGGCGCTCTGGTCCGAGCACTGCGCCTACAAGCACTCGCGCGTGTTCCTGTCCCGGCTGCCGACCGCCGGCCCCCGCGTGCTCCAGGGCCCCGGGGAGAACGCCGGCGCGCTCGACATCGGCGACGGCTGGGCGGTGGTGTTCAAGATCGAGAGCCACAACCACCCGTCGTTCATCGAGCCCTTCCAGGGCGCGGCGACCGGGGTGGGCGGGATCCTGCGCGACGTCTTCACGATGGGCGCCCGCCCGATCGCGATCCTCGACTCGCTCCGCTTCGGCGCGCTCGACGACCCCCGGACGCGGCATCTGGTGAACGGCGTGGTGTCGGGCATCAGCTGGTACGGCAACTGCTTCGGCTGCCCCACGGTGGGCGGCGAGATCGCCTTCGCCCCGGAGTACGCGGGCAACCCGCTCGTCAACGTCATGTGCGTCGGCCTCGTGCGCGCCGATCGGCTCTTCCGCGCGCGCGCCGAGGGCCCGGGCAACCCGGTCTTCTACGTCGGCAACAAGACGGGGCGCGACGGGATCCACGGCGCCACGATGGCCTCGGCGACGTTCGACGGGCACGCCGAGGAGCGGCGGCCGACCGTGCAGGTGGGCGACCCGTTCACCGAGAAGCTCCTGCTGGAGGCCTGCCTGGAGGCGATGGCGACCGGCGCCGTGGTGGGCATCCAGGACATGGGCGCCGCGGGCCTCGCCTGCTGCACCTCCGAGATGCCGGCCCGGTGCGGCACCGGCATGGACGTCGAGCTCTCGCGCGTGCCCCAGCGCGAGACCGGCATGACGCCGTACGAAATCCTGTTGTCGGAATCGCAGGAGCGGATGCTCCTGGTCGCCGCGCGCGGCCGCGAGGACGAGGTCCGGCGCGTGTTCGCCAAGTGGGAGCTCGACGCCGTCGAGATCGGCCGGGTGACCCCGGGCGGGGACCTGGTCGCCCGCCTCGACGGCGAGGTGGTCGCGCGGGTGCCGGTCGAGGCCCTCACCGAGGCGCCGAAGTACACGAAGCCCGTCGCCGAGCCCTCCGAGCTCGCCGGGCGGCGGGCCTTCGACCCGCTCACGCTTCCCGAGCCCCCCGACCACGGCACGGCCCTCCTCCGGATCGTGGGCTCGCCGACGATCGCCTCGAAGGAGTGGGCGTTCCGCCAGTACGACCACCAGGTGGGGATCAACACCCTGGTCCTGCCGGGCTCCGACGCCGCGGTGCTGCGCGTCAAGGGCACGCGCAAGGCCCTGGCCGTGAAGACGGACGGCAACGGGCGCCACGTGTTCCTCGACCCGCGGCAGGGGGCCGCCATGGCGGTGGCCGAGGCGGCGCGCAACGTGTCCTGCTCGGGCGGGCTGCCCATCGGCGTGACCGACTGCATGAACTTCGGCTCCCCGGAGCGGCCCGAGATCCTCTGGCAGTTCGCCGAGGCGATCGAGGGGATCGCCGCGGCGTGCCGGGCGCTCGACATGCCCGTAGTGGGCGGCAACGTTTCCTTCTACAATGAGACCAACGGCCAGGCGATCCTGCCGACGCCGGTCATCGGGGTGGTCGGGCTGCTCGAGGACGCGAGCCGGCGCGCGACGCAGTGGTTCAAGGCCGCCGGGCACCGCGTGGCGCTCCTCGGGCCCGACGCCGTGAGCCTCGGCGGCAGCGAGTACCTCTGGACGCTGCACCGGCGACTCGCCGGGCGGCTCGCGCCGCTCGACCTCGAGGCCGAGCGGCGGGTGCAGTCGGCCGTGCGCGCCGCGGTGGCCGCGGGTCTCGCGACCGCCGCGCACGACTGCTCGGAGGGTGGAGTGGCCGTCGCGCTGGCCGAGGCGTGTCTGACGGGCCGGGCGCCGGTCGGGTGCGAGGCCGCGCTGCCGGCCGCGGCGCGCCCGGACCTGACGCTCTTCGGCGAGGGGCCCTCGCGCGTGGTGGTGAGCGTCGAGCCGGCGCGCGGGCGCGAGTTCGAGGCGCTGATGGCGGAGTCGGCGATCCAATGGCGGTGGATCGGCCTCACCGGTGGCGAGCGCCTCGTCCTGCGCGTCGGCGCGCGGGTCGTGGTGGACCTGGCGTTGGAGCAGCTCGAGAGCGCGTGGAGGAATGGATTTGAGCGTCACATGGCGTGACGACCGGTTCCACGACGAGTGCGGGCTCTACGGCATCTGGAACCATCCGGAGGCCGGCAACGTCACCTACCTCGGGCTCTACGCCCTCCAGCACCGCGGGCAGGAGTCGGCCGGCATCGCCGCCACCGACGGCGCGACCTTCCACACCGAGAAGGCGATGGGCTGGGTGGCGGACGTCTTCGGGCCCGAGCGCCTGCGGCGGCTGCCGGGCCACCGCGCCATCGGCCACGTCCGCTACTCGACCGCGGGCAGCTCGAACCTCCGGAACGCCCAGCCCATCACGGCGAACACCGCGCGCGGCCCGATCGCCATCGCCCACAACGGCAACCTCACGAACGCCGAGGCGCTGCGGCGGGCGATGGAGAAGGACGGCGCGATCTTCCAGTCGAGCTCGGACACCGAGGTGATCCTCCACCTCCTGGCCCGCGCCCCGGCGGGCCCGCTCGACGAGCAGATCACCCACGCGCTCAGCCAGGTCCGGGGCGCGTACTCGCTCCTGATCCTGACGCTCGACGCGATGTACGCCGTCCGCGACCCCAACGGGTTCCGCCCGCTCACGCTCGGCCGGCTCGGCGACGCGCACGTCGTCGCCTCCGAGACGTGCGCGCTCGACCTCATGGAGGCGTCGTTCGTGCGCGAGGTCGAGCCGGGCGAGATCGTGGCGATCTCCGACGCCGGGCTCGCGTCGATCCGCGCGTTCCCGCCCGCCGAGCGCCTGCACTGCGTCTTCGAGTACGTCTACTTCGCCCGCCCGGACTCCATTCTCTGGGGCCGCAACGTCCACACGGTGCGCAAGGCCATGGGGCGCCAGCTCGCCCGGGAATACCCGGTGGCCGCCGACATCGTCATCCCGGTGCCCGACTCGGGCACGAGCGCGGCGCTCGGCTACTCCGAGGAGTCGGGCACGCCGTACGAGATGGGGCTCATCCGCAACCACTACGTCGGCCGGACCTTCATCGAGCCCAAGCAGGGGATCCGCCACTTCGGCGTGAAGGTGAAGCTCAACCCGATGCGGGAGATGCTCGAGGGGCGCCGCGTCGTGGTCGTGGACGACTCGATCGTCCGGGGCACCACCAGCCGGAAGATCGTGCGGATGGTCCGCAGCGCCGGCGCGCGCGAGGTCCACGTGCGGATCTCGTCGCCGCCGATCCAGTGGCCCTGCTACTACGGCATCGACACGCCGACGCGCAAGGAGCTGATCGGCTCGAGCCACAGCGCCGAGGAGGTCTGCCGCTACCTCGCGGCCGACACGCTCGGCTACCTCTCGCTCGACGGCATGCTGAAGGCCACCGGCTCGGACCCGGCGCACTTCTGCCACGCGTGCTTCACCGGCAACTATCGCGTGGGCATCGAGCCCGACGCCACCGCCCAGCTCCGGCTCTTCGACGGCTAGCGACGGCCGCCGCTCGATGCGACCCCTGACCTACCGCGAGTCCGGCGTGGACATCGACGCCGGCGAGGACGCGGTCCGCCGCATCGCCCCGCTGGCCGCCACGACGGCCCGGCCCGAGGTGCTCGGCGGCGTCGGCGCCTTCGCGAGCTTCGTGCGCCTGCCCGCGGGCTACCGCGAGCCCGTGCTGGTGTCCTCGACCGACGGGGTGGGGTCGAAGCTCAAGGTCGCCTTCCTCGCCGGGCGGCACGACACCGTCGGCATCGACCTCGTCGCCATGGGCGTCAACGACGTGCTGGTCCACGGCGCCGAGCCGCTCTACTTCCTCGACTACATCGGCATGGCGACGCTCGACCCCGCCCGCGTCGAGGCCATCGTGCGCGGCGTCGCGGCGGGCTGCCGGCTGGCGGGCTGCGCGCTGGTCGGCGGGGAGACCGCGGAGCTTCCCGACCTCTACGCGGCCGGCGATCGGGCGCTCCTCGAGGCGATCGAGATCCGGGCGATGGCGCACATCACGGGCGGCGGACTGCCGGGCAATCTCCCGCGCGTCCTGCCCGAGGGCTGCCGCGCGCGCCTCTCGCGCTCGGCGTGGCGCGTGCCGCCGGTCTTCGAGACGCTCCGGGAGGCCGGGCGGGTCGCCGAGGCGGAGATGTTCCGGACGTTCAACATGGGGATCGGGTACGTGGTCGTGGTCGCCCCCACGGCCGCCGACGCGGCGGCGCGCCTGCTCGCGGAGGCGGGCGAGACCGTGTGGCGGGTCGGCGAGATCGTCGCCGGCGGCCGCGCCGTGGAGTTCGTGGAGTGACCGCGGCGCCGGGCGCGCGGGTCGCCGTCGGGGTCCTGGCCTCGGGCCGGGGCTCGAACCTCCAGGCGATCCTCGACGCCGCCGCGCGCCCGGACTACCCGGCGCGGGTGGCCCTGGTCGTCTCCGACCGCGAGCAGGCCCAGGCGCTCGAGCGGGCGCGCGTCTGCGGCGTGCCGGCGGTCTGGGCGAACCCGAAGGACTTCGGCGACCGGACGGCCTACGACGCCGAGCTCCGCCGCCTGCTCGAGGACGCGGGCGTCGGGCTGGTATGCCTGGCGGGCTTCATGCGGATCCTCACGCCCGGGTTCGTCCGGGCGTGGGCCGGCCGCATCCTGAATGTCCATCCCTCGCTCCTGCCGGCGTTCCCCGGCCTGCACGCCCAGCGCCAGGCCCTCGAGCACGGCGTCCGCGTGGCGGGCGCCACCGTGCACTTCGTGGACGAGGGGGTGGACACCGGCCCGATCGTGCTCCAGGCGAGCGTGCCGGTGCGCCCCGACGACACCGAGGACGCCCTGTCCGCGCGCATCCTGGCCGAGGAGCACCGGCTCTACCCCGAGGCCATCCGCCTGTTCGCGGAGGGGAAGCTCACGATCTCCGGACGGAAGGTGACGATCCGATGAACGTCCGCCGCGCCCTCGTCAGCGTCCACGACAAGACGGGCGTCGTGGACTTCGCCCGCGCCCTCGCCGGGCTCGGCGTGGAGATTCTCTCCACGGGCGGCACCGCCGGGCTCCTGCGCGAGTCGGGCGTGCCGGTCCGCGACGTCGCCGACCTCACGGGGTTCCCCGAGATGCTCGACGGCCGCGTGAAGACGCTCCACCCGAAGATCCACGGCGGGATCCTGGCGCGCCGCGACGTGCCGGCGCATCTGGCGGCCCTCGAGCGGCACGGTATCCCGCCGATCGACCTCGTCGTCGTCGCGCTCTATCCGTTCGAGGCGACGGTGGCCCGGCCCGGCGTGACGCTCGCCGAGGCGATCGAGCAGATCGACGTCGGTGGACCCACGATGATCCGCGCGGCGGCGAAGAACCACGCGAGCGTCGCGGTCGTGACCGACCCGTCCCAGTACCGGGCGGTGCTCGACGAGCTGCGGGACGCGGGCGGCGCGCTCTCCGCCGCGACGCGCGCGCGGCTGGCGCGGGAGGCGTTCCGGCGCACGGCGGCCTACGATCGGGCGATTTCTGATTACTTGGGGGAGCTCGAGGCGAGCCCCCCCAATCCGGCGGATTTTGCGGACACGCTGCGGCTCGAGGCGGAGCGGGCGCTCACGCTGCGCTACGGCGAGAACCCGCACCAGACGGCGGCGTTCTACCGGCTGGTCGACGGGCGGCCCGTCGGCCTGGCGGCGATGAAGCCGCTCCACGGGCCCGAGCTCGGCTACAACAACCTGCTCGACTTCTCCGCCGCGCTGGGGCTGCTCCTCGAGTTCACCGAGCCGGCGGCGGTCGTCATCAAGCACACGAACCCGTGCGGCGTGGCCCTCGGCGGTCGCGTCGGCGCCGCGATGCGGAAGGCCAAGGCCTGCGACCCCGTGTCCATCTACGGCGGGATCGTGGGCGTGAACCGCACGCTGGACATGGAGGTCGTGGAGGCGCTGGCCGGGATCTTCGTCGAGATCCTCTTCGCGCCGGCCTACGCGCCGGCCGCCCTGCAGGAGCTCAGGCGGACGAAGAAGAAGTGCCGCGTCTTCGAGGTGCCGTGCGACCGGACGGCGTTCCCGGCGCGTGTGTCCGAATTCCGGAGCGTCCTCGGCGGCCTGCTCGCCCAGTCGGCCGACCTCGCCGATCTGGACGCGGCCGCGCTCAAGACCGTGTCGAAGCGGGCGCCCACGCCGGACGAGCTGGCGGCGCTCCGGTTCGCCTGGCGCGTGGCCAAGCACGCCAAGTCCAACGCGATCGTGCTCGCGACGCGCGACCAGGTGGTCGGGGTCGGGGCCGGGCAGATGAACCGGGTGGACTCCGCCCGCATCGCGGTGATGCGCGCGCGCGAGCTCGGGCTCCCGACCCAGGGCTCGGTGTGCGCCTCCGACGCGTTCTTCCCGTTCCGCGACGGCCTCGACGTGGTCGCCGAGGCGGGGGCGACCGCGGTGATCCATCCCGGCGGCTCGCTCCGCGACGAGGAGGTGGTGAAGGCCGCCGACGAGCACGGCCTGGCGATGGTCTGGACGGGGATCCGCCACTTCCGTCACTGAGCGGCGCGCCATGACCAGGCCCCAGCCCGAGCGCATCTACGGCCTCCGGGAGCTCACGCGGATCCTGACGCTCACCCCCCGGCGCGCCGCGCAGCTCCGCCGGCTCGAGCTGCTCCGCGGCGACTCCGGCTACACGTTCCGCGACCTTCTCGCGCTGCGCGCGGCGAGCGCGCTCCTCGACGCGGGCGCCTCGGTCCGCCAGATCAAGCAGGCGCTGGCGGCGCTGCGGCGGCAGGCCCCGGGCCTCGAGCAGCCCCTCGCCGAGGTGCGGCTCGTCCTCGAGGAGGGCCGCCTGCTCGCGCAGTCGGACCGGGTGCGCTTCGACCCGCGCACGGGCCAGATGGTGCTCGCGCTCGACACGGGCGGCCTCGAGCGGGCGGCGACGGCGACGCTGGCCACCGGGCTCGTGCGGCCGCTGGCGCCGCCGGCCGAGCAGGCCGAGACGTGGTTCGAGCGCGCCAGCGAGTGGGACGGCGACCCCGCCCAGTGGGAGGACGCGATCGAGGCGTACCGCCGGGTGGTGGCGATCGACCCGACGTACGCCGCGGCGTGGAACAACCTCGGGCTGCTGCTGCACCGGATGGGGCGCTACGACGACGCCGAGCGCGCCTACGCGGCGGCCCTCGCCGAAGATTCGCGCTGTTGCGAGGCCGCCTACAACCTCGGCTCGCTCCACGAGGACCGCGGCGATGTCGAGGCCGCGATCCGCGACTACGGCCAGGCGCTCGGGATCTCGCCCGACTACGCCGACGCCCACTTCAATCTGGCCGGGGCGCTCGCGCGCTCGGGGCGGAGCGACGAGGCCGCGCGGCACTGGCAGCGCTACCTCGAGCTGGACTCGGGGAGCCCGTGGGCGCGGATCGCGCGGGCCCACCTCGAGGTCGTCGAGCCCCCGGAGCCGGGCCCGTGACGGCGCGCCCGTGAGGATTCTCGTCGTCGGCGGGGGGGCGCGCGAGCACGCCCTGGTCTGGAAGATCGCGCAGAGCCCGCTCGTCGACGCGCTCTACGCCGCGCCCGGCAACCCCGGCATCGCCCGCCACGCGGCCTGCGTGCCCGTCGCCGCCGACGCCGTCGCCGACCTCGTTGCCTTCGCCACGCGCGAGCGCATGGACCTCGTGGTGGTCGGCCCGGAGGCCCCGCTCGTCGCCGGGCTCGCCGACCGCCTGGAGGCCGCGGGGGTGGCGGTGTTCGGGCCGGGCGCGTCCGCGGCGAGGATCGAGGGCTCGAAGGCCTTCGCCAAGGACCTCATGGCGCGCCACGGCGTCCCCACGGCCCGCTTCGCGACCTTCGACGACCCCCCGCGCGCGCGGCGCTACTGCCGCGAGCTCGGCGCGCCCGTCGTCGTCAAGGCCGACGGCCTCGCGGCCGGCAAGGGCGCGCTCGTGTGCCGCACCCTCGCCGAGGCCGACGAGGCGGTCGCCGAGTGCATGGAGCGTCGAGCGTTCGGGACCGCGGGAGCGACGGTCGTCGTCGAGGAGTTCCTCACGGGCGAGGAGGTGTCGTTCTTCGCCCTGGCCAACGGGGCGGACGCCACGCCGCTGGCCGCCGCCCAGGACCACAAGACCGTCTTCGACGGCGACCGCGGACCCAACACCGGCGGGATGGGCGCGTTCTCGCCCGTCGCCGCCTTCGACGCCGCGCTCGAGAAGCAGGTGATGGAGACGATCGTCCGCCCGACGATCGCGGCCCTCGCGCGCGAGGGCGCGCCCTACCGCGGCGCGCTCTTCGCCGGACTCATGCTCACCGCCGACGGGCCGAGGGTGCTCGAGTTCAACTGCCGCTTCGGCGATCCCGAGTGCCAGGCGCTCGTGGTCCGGGCGCCCGGCGACCTGGTGCCGGCGCTCCTGGCCGCCGCGCGCGGCGAGCCCTGGCCGGCGCCGGCCGCGTGGCCCGCGCGCGCCGCGGTCTCGGTCACGCTGGCCTCGGGCGGCTATCCGGGGAAGTACGCGACCGGCCTCCCGATCGAGGGCGTCGACGCCGCCGCGGCGCGGCCGGGCGTCACCGTGTTCCACGCGGGCACGGCGCTCGCCGGGGGCCGGCTCGTGACGGCGGGCGGGCGCGTGCTGTCCGTCACCGCCGTCGGCGAGGACCTCGCGCGGGCCATCGCGGCCGCCTACGGCGCGGTCGGCGAGATCCGGTTCGAGGGGATGCACCACCGGACCGACATCGGCAGGAGGGCCGTGCGAGCCGAAGCGCCGCCGCGGCGGTGAGGGGGGAGAGCGTGAGCAGACCCGTGCGCGTCGGTATCGTGCTCGGCAGCGACTCGGACCTCGACGTGATGCTCGAGGCGGTGAAGGTCCTCGACGCCCTCGAGGTGGGGAGCGAGGTGATCGTCGCCTCCGCCCACCGCACGCCCGAGCGCGCGCGCGCGTACGCACAATCGGCGCCGGGCCGCGGGCTCGGCGTGCTCATCGCTGGCGCCGGCGGCGCCGCGGCGCTGCCGGGCTTCCTGGCCGCGCTCACGCCGCTGCCGGTGATCGGCGTGCCGCTCGCGGCGACGCCGCTCGCCGGGCTCGACGCGCTCCTGGCCATCGCCCAGATGCCGAAGGGCGTGCCCGTCGCGACGGTCGCCATCGGGAGCTGGGGCGCCGCGAACGCGGGGATCCTCGCCGCGCAGATCCTCGCCACGGGCGACCCCGCGCTCGCCACGCGCCTCGCGGCCTACCGCGCGCGCCTCGCCGACGAGGTGGACGAGCGCGCCCGCAAGGTCGCCGACCGGCTCGCGCCCGGCGGGCCCGCGCGGGCGTGACGGGCGCGCGCTCCGGCGCCGTCCTCCGCGTGGAGCCGTCGGCCCCCGACCCCGGCGCCCTGGCGCGCGCGGCGGCGGTCCTGCGCGCGGGCGGCGTCGTGGCGTTTCCGACCGAGACCTTCTATGGGCTCGGCGCCGCCGCCCTCGATCGCGCCGCGGTCCGGCGCGTCTTCGCCCTGAAGGGGCGCCCCGAGGCCAGGCCCGTGCTCCTGCTCGTGGACTCCCTCGCGATGGCGGAAGGCGTCGCGCACGTCACCGACGCGGCGCGCGACCTCGCGCGCCGCCACTGGCCCGGCGCGCTGACGCTCGTCCTCGCGGCGCGCGCGCCCGTCCCGGCGGAGGTCACGGCGGGCACCGGCACCGTGGGGGTCCGGATCTCCTCGCACCCGATCGCGCGCGCCCTGCCCACCGCGCTCGGCGCGCCGGTCACCGCGCCGAGCGCGAACCCCGCGGGCGGCGCGCCGCCCACGACGGCGGCGGCGGTCGTCGCGTACTTCGGCGGCGGCCTCGACCTCGTCCTCGACGGCGGCGCGACGGCGGGCGGCGAGCCCTCGACGATCCTCGACCTCACGGTCGAGCCGCCGCGGGTCCTGCGCCAGGGCGCGGTAAGGTTATAGCGATGCGGGTCACCGGGGTGATCCAGGCGGGCGGACGGAGCACGCGCATGGGCGGGCGGCCCAAGGCGCTCATGGAGCTGGGCGGCCGGCGGATCGTCGAGCGCGTGCTCGACGCCGTGGCCCCGGCGGTGGACGACCTCCTGCTCGTGACGAACACGCCCGACCTCTACGCGTCGCTCGGAGTACCGATGGTCGCCGACGTGTACCCCGACGCCGGCTCGCTCGGCGGCATCTACTCGGGGCTCAAGGCGGCGCCGGGGGAGACGGCGTTCACCGTCGCCTGCGACATGCCGTTCCTCCATCCGGCGGTGGTGCGCCTCGTCGTCGCCCGGGCGGGGGAGGCCGACGTCGTCATCCCGCGCGTGGGCGGCCAGCTCGAGACGCTGCACGCCTGCTATGCCAAGAGCTGCCTGCCCCACATCGAGGAGCGGATCCTGGCGGGCCGGCTCAAGATCGTCGGGTTCTTCGAGCGCGTGCGCGTGATCGAGATCGCCGAGGCCGAGGTCGCCCGCCACCGCGATCCGGCGATCGCGTTCATGAACGTCAACACCCCCGAGGAGCTGGAGCGGGCGCGGGCGCTCGCGGCGGCGCTCGCATGACGCGGCTCCGGCCGGCGGTGCTGGTCCACTACCACGAGCTCGCCCTCAAGCGCGGCAATCGCCCGCTGTTCCTGCGCCACCTCGTGCGGAACCTGGCGCGCGCCACCGCGGACCTCGGCCCGGTCGCGCTGCGGCAGCTCTCCGGCCGGATCCTCCTCGACCTCGACGGCCACCCGGCGCCCGAGGCGGTCCGCGACCGGGTGACGCGCGTCTGCGGCGTGTCGAGCGCGGCGATCGCCTGGCGGGTGCCGTCCACCGTCGAGGCCATGAAGGCGGTCATCGCCCGCCTGATCGAGGGGCGGAGCTTCGCCTCCTTCCGCATCACGGCCCGGCGGGCCTTCAAGACCTATCCGCTCACGTCGGTGGAGCTCAACCGCGCGCTCGGCGCCTTCGTCCTCGAGCACGCGGCCACGCGCGTGGACCTGCACCGGCCCGAACTCACGATCCACGTGGAGGTCCTGCCCGCCGAGACGTTCGTGTACCTGGACAAGGTCCCGGGGCCGGGGGGGCTCCCGGTGGGCGCCTCCGGCACCGTGGCGGCGCTCCTGTCCGGCGGGATCGACTCGCCCGTCGCCGCGTGGCGCCTGATCAAGCGCGGCTGCCGGGTCCTCTTCGTCCACTTCCACAGCGTGCCGTACCTGCCGGCGACCTCGCAGGCCAAGGCGCGGGCCCTCGTCGAGCGGCTCACCGAGTGGCAGTACGAGTCGCGCCTGCTCCTGGTGCCGTTCGGCGAGATCCAGCGCGAGGTCGTGCTCAGCGTCCCGCCGCCCGCGCGCGTCGTCGTCTACCGGCGGCTCATGATCCGGATCGCCGAGACGCTGGCCCGGCGCGCCGGCGCCCAGGCGCTGGTGACCGGCGAGAGCCTCGGCCAGGTCGCCTCGCAGACGCTCGCGAACCTCGCGCGGATCGACGAGGCCGCCGGCATGCCGGTCTTCCGCCCCCTGATCGGCACCGACAAGCTCGAGATCACCGGGGAGGCGAAGCGGCTCGGGACCTTCGAGATCTCGATCGAGCCCGACGCCGACTGCTGCACGCTCTTCGTCCCCGCGCACCCGGCCACGCGGATGTCGGCGGAGGAGGTGGCGGCGGTCGAGGCGCGCCTGGACGTCGCCCGGCTCGTCGCCCAGGGGGCCGACGGCGCCGTGACCGAGACGTTCGCGTTCCCCGGCGCGGGCGCGCCCGTGGCGTGAGCGCCGCGCTCACGTTCCTCGGGGCCGCGGGCACGGTCACCGGCGCGAAGTTCCTCGTCGAGGTCGGCGGCGCCCGGCTCCTGCTCGAGTGCGGGATGTTCCAGGGGCTTCGCGAGCTGCGGGCCCGCAACTGGACGCCGCCCCCGGTCGAGCCGCGGACCCTCGCCGCGGTGCTCCTCTCCCACGCCCACATCGACCACTCCGGCTACCTGCCGCGCCTCGTGCGCGACGGCTTCGCGGGGCCGATCTTCTGCTCGGCCGGTACCGCGGACCTGCTCCGGATCATGCTGCCCGACGCCGCGCGGCTCCAGGAGGAGGAGGCGGAGTGGCGCAACCGCCAGGGCGCGAGCACGCACCGGCCGGCGCTGCCGCTCTTCACGGCCGGCGACGCCGAGCGCGCGCTGGCACTGGTGCGACCGGTGGCCTTCGAGGCGCGCTTCGAGCCGGCCGGGGGCGTCGCCGCGCGCTTCCGCCCCTCGGGCCACATCCTCGGCGCGTCCATCGTCGAGGTGACGGCGCGCGGGCGCCGGCTCGTGTACTCGGGCGACCTCGGGCGCTACGGCGTGCCGGTCATGCGCGACCCGGTGCCGGTCGAGGCGGCCGACACGCTGCTCGTCGAGTCCACCTACGGCGATCGCCTGCACCCGGCGGATGACGGCACGCCCGTCCTGGTGGAGGCGGTCGCGCGCGCCGTCGAGCGCCGCGGGATGCTCCTGGTCCCGGCGTTCGCGGTCGGGCGGACCCAGGACCTGCTCTATCTCCTGCGCGAGCTGGAGGAGGCGGGACGCATCCCGACGCTCGCCGTCTATCTCGACAGCCCGATGGGGATCGAGGCCACGGCGATCTACGCCGGTCATCCCGACGAGCACGACGCGGAGACCGCGCGCGTCGCCGCCCAGGGGCGCCGGCCGTTCGTGCCGGCGCGCTTCCACCTGACGCGGACGCCCGACGAGTCGAAGCGGCTCAACGGGCTCGAGGGGCCCGCGATCGTCATCGCGGGGAGCGGGATGGCCACGGGCGGCCGGATCCTCCACCACCTGCGCCAGCGGCTGCCCGACGAGCGGACGACCGTCCTGTTCGTCGGCTACCAGGCGGCCGGCACGCGCGGCCGGCTGCTGCGCGAGGGCGCCGAGCAGCTCCGGATCTTCGGCGAGGCCGTGCCGGTGCGCGCCCGGATCCTCGCCACCGACGCGCTCTCGGCCCACGCCGACCGCGGGGAGCTCCTGGTGTGGCTCTCCGGCTTTCGCCGGCCGCCGGCGATGACCTACACCGTCCACGGCGAGCCCCCGGCCGCGGCGGCCCTGCGCGACGCGATCGCGCGGGAGCTCGGCTGGGCGTGCGCCGTGGCCGCCGACGCCCAGCGCGTTCCCCTGTAAAGCCCGATATCTTGGTGGCTTGACACCCCGGACCCACAACCGATATGGTCACCCTATGACGTCCATCGCCCTCGGCGCGGACCACGCCGGGTTCCCCCTGAAGGAGGAGCTCAAGGCCTGGCTGGGCGCCCGGGGGTACGGGGTGGTGGACTTCGGCACCCAGTCGGCCGAGTCCGTGGACTATCCGGACTTCGGCGCCGCGGTCGCCACCGCCGTCGCGGCCGGCAAGGCCGAGCGCGGCGTGCTGGTGTGCGGCACCGGCATCGGGATGGTGATGGCGGCGAACAAGGTGCCCGGGGTGCGGGCGGCGGCCTGCACCGACGCCTACACGGCACGCATGAGCCGCGAGCACAACGACGCCAACGTGCTGGCGCTCGGGGCGCGGGTCACCGGGCGCGACGCCGCGATCGAGATCCTCGACGCGTGGCTCGGGGCGGCCTTCGCGGGCGGGCGCCACGCCCGGCGCGTCGCGAAGCTGGCCGAGCTCGACCGCGCCCGCCTCGGGGCGGGCGAGAGCGCGGATGCTGCGGCTCGCTGACGTCGACCCCGACGTCGCCAAGGTCCTGCGCGAGGAGGCGCGGCGGCAGCAGCGCAACCTCGAGCTGATCGCCTCCGAGAACTTCGTCTCCGAGGCCGTGCTGGAGGCCGTCGGCTCCGTCCTCACCAACAAGTACGCCGAGGGCTACCCGGGCCGCCGCTACTACGGCGGCTGCGAGGTCGTGGACGTCGTCGAGGAGCTGGCGATCGCCCGCGCCAGGGAGCTGTTCGGCGCCGAGCACGCGAACGTCCAGCCGCACTCCGGCGCCCAGGCCAACATGGCCGTGTACTTCACGGCGCTCAAGCCCGGCGACGTGGTCCTCGGCCCGAACCTCGCCCACGGCGGTCACCTCACGGCCGGCAGCCCGGTGAATTACTCGGGCAAGTTGTATTCGATCGTCGCCTACGGCGTCCGCCGGGACACCGAGCTCATCGACCTGGACCAGGTCCGCGATCTGGCGCGCGCCCACCGCCCCAAGCTCATCATCGCCGGCGGGTCGGCCTTCCCGCGCGCGATCGACTTCGGGCCGTTCGGCGAGATCGCCCGCGAGGTGGGCGCCATCCTCATGGCGGACATCGCGCACCCGGCCGGACTGGTGGCCGCGGGCCTGCATCCCTCGCCCGTCGGCGTCGCCGACTTCGTGACGACGACCACGCACAAGACCCTGCGCGGCCCGCGCGGCGGGATGGTGCTGTGCCGCGCCGCGCACGCGCCGGCGCTCGACAAGACCGTGATGCCCGGCGTCCAGGGCGGGCCCCTGATGCACGTCATCGCCGGCAAGGCCGTGGCCTTCCGCGAGGCGCTGACGCCCGAGTGGCGCGCCTACCAGCGGCGGATCGTGAAGAACGCGACGGCCCTCGCCGACGCGCTGCTGGGCCGCGGCTATCGCCTGGTCAGCGGCGGCACGGACACGCACCTGATCCTGGTGGACGTCTCGGGCCGGGGCATCACGGGCAAGGACGCGCAGGAGGCGCTCGACCGCGCCTGGATCACGGTGAACAAGAACACCATCCCCTTCGACACGAAGGGCCCGATGGTCACGAGCGGCGTGCGTCTGGGCACGCCGGCGGTCACCACGCGCGGCATGGCCGAGGCCGAGATGGCGGTGATCGCCGGGCTGATCGACCGGGTCCTGTCGAACCTCGGCTCCTCGGCGGTGGAGGCGGCGGTGCGCGGCGAGGTGCAGGAGCTGACGAGCCGGTTCCCGCTCTACCCCGAGCGGACCACGTGAGAGGAGGGGCCCGCCCATGAAGTGTCCGTTCTGCGGCCACACCGAGGACCGGGTGGTGGACTCGCGCGTGGGGCGGGAGGGCGAGTTCATCCGGCGCCGGCGCGAGTGCCTGAAGTGCCACCGCCGCTACACGACCTACGAGTACATCGAGGACGTCCTGCCGCACGTGGTCAAGCGCGACGGCCGCCGCGAGCCCTTCGACCGCCAGAAGCTGCGCGGGTCCATCCTCAAGGCGTGCGAGAAGCGCTCGGTCGGCGTCCAGGCCGTGGACGACGTCGTCGCCGACATCGAGGCCCGGCTCCACGAGCGGGCCGAGAAGGAGATCTCGAGCCTCGAGCTGGGCGAGCTGGTGATGGAGCATCTCCAGAAGCTCGACCAGGTCGCCTACGTCCGCTTCGCCTCCGTCTACCGCCAGTTCAAGGACATCGCCCAGTTCATGGACGAGGTGAAGGGGCTCCTGAAGGACGACAAGGGCAAGCCCATCCCCGGCGCCAAGCCGAAGGTCCTCGCCAAGACCAAGTAGCCCTGGACATGATTCGGCCCTGCCGTACCGGGAAGGCCGACAGGGCCGAGCGCCTCAGCGGCGCCTTACTTCTTCTTCTTCTTGGCCGCCTTCTTCTTCTTGGCCACTGACTCACCTCCCTTCCCGGGGTGCGGGTCTGAGGACAATCTAGTGACAGCCCGTCACGCTGTCAAGCGAAAATCACAAAATGTGGGGGTGCTGGCTTCCGGAGAGGCCATATGTGGGGGCCGGCTCCCGCCTGGTGCCGTTGACATCGCCCACGGCCCGATGTAGCGTTGGCGCGTCTGGCTGACGGCATGCCTTCTGGCCCACTACCGCTGAGGAGAGCTCACCGATGAGGCGCACGCTCAAGAAGCTCGTCTTCGTCGAGCCGAAGTCCACGCACCTGCACATCTACAGCCGCGTGTGCATCCCGCGGCTCGGTTCGGTCCTCCTCGCGACGATCATGCGGGGCAAGGGCTATGACGTCCGCGTCTACATCGAGGACATCCACGCGATCGACATGCGGGAGATCCTCTCCGCCGACCTCGTCGCGATCTCGGCCATCACCTCGACGGCGCCCCAGTCCTACCGGCTCGCGGACACGGTTCGGGACGCGGGCAAGCTCGTGGTGCTGGGCGGCACGCACACGAGCTTCCTGCCCGAGGAGGGGCTCGCGCACGCCGACTTCGTCATCCGGGGCGAGGGCGAGTTCGCGTTCCAGGAGCTGGTGGACGCCCTCCAGGCGGGCGAGGGGCTCGAGAAGATCCAGAACCTCTCGTACCTGACGGCCGACCGGGCCGTCCACAACCCCGAGCGGCCCAAGATCCCCAACCTCGACGTCAACCCGATCCCCGACTACGGCCTGATCACGGGCTGGAAGCCGGGCGGCGTCATCTCGGTCGCGACCTCGCGCGGCTGCCCGTTCTCGTGCACGTTCTGCTCGGTGCCGGGGATGTACGGGCACGCCTTCCGCACGCACTCGGTGGAGCGCGTGCTCGAGGAGCTCGCGGTCCACAAGGGCAACATGTACACGTTCTTCGCCGACGACATCTTCACCGCCAACAAGAAGCGCGTGAAGGAGCTGCTCCGCGGCATGATCGCGCGGGGCCTCACGCCCGAGTGGGGCGCCCAGGTGCGGACCGAGACGGTCGACGACCCGGAGTTGCTCCAGATGATGCGGGACTCGAACTGCTTCAACGTCTACGTCGGGTTCGAGTCCATCAACCCGCGGACGCTCAAGCTCTTCAACAAGAAGCAGGACCTGGCGAAGATCGAGCGCTCGATCGAGCGCTTCCACGCGCACAAGATCCGGATCCACGGCATGTTCGTCGTCGGCTCGGACGAGGACGATCTGGAGACGCTCGACGCCACCGCCGAGTTCGCCCTCAAGCACGACATCGACTCGGTCCAGTTCATGATCCTCACCCCGATCCCGGGCTCGCCCGACTATGACACCCTGTACGCCCACGGCGACAAGTACATCGTCAGCAAGAACTGGCAGTTCTACGACGGCCACCACGTCGTCCATCAGCCGCGGAAGCTCTCGCCCTACGAGCTGCAGATCGGCGCGATCGGCGCGATGGAGAAGTTCTATTCCTGGCGCGGCATCGCCAAGAAGCTCGCCAAGCGCGACGTCTACTACGCGACGATCCGCTACTGGGGCAAGAAGATGCTCCGCGAGTGGTGGAAGGACGCGGAGAACCGGCAGCACGTCGAGTGGCTGCGCTCGCAGCTCTACGCCGACGCCGCGGCGCTCGGCAGCGGCGCCGTCAAGACCGTCGGGCTCCCGGCGCTCCTGCTCCAGGACTCGGTGGGCCGCCTGCTCGGCCGGTTCCTCGGCGAGCTCGGCGTCAAGGTGGTGCCGCTGGCCGAGGCCGCGGCCGAGGGCGCGCAGCGGGCGCGCGAGACCGTGGACTGCCTGATCACCCCGATCGTCAAGCGGGCCGCCAAGGAGCGCGAGGAGTTCCACGCGAGCCTGGCGGCGGTCACGGCGGCGCTCCACGCGCAGTGGGAGAAGCTGCCGCAGGTGAGCTTCCCGCTCGTGGACGGCCAGGGGCCGGTGTTCGAGCCCTTCGCGAAGATCGGGCTCCTCTTCACCAAGAACCTCGAGAAGATCCGGAACGCCTACCAGACGGCCGGCGTCGCCGAAGGGCTGTGGGAGGCGGCCTAGCCCCCCGGGGCTAGGGGACCTTCGGCTCCTGCACGGAGGAGGGCCGGCGCGCGTGGCGGCGCCGGACGAATTCTTCGTTGAGCGGCACGCCCTTCTTGCAGAGCGGGCACTCGGCGGGATCGTAGGTCGGGAAGTCCCGGCTCACCAGGCTGAACACGGGCTGGCCGTCCACCTCCACCGAGGTGCGGCGCCAGAGGCAGCCGATGCCGATCACCTGGCCGCCGAGTTGCTCCACCAGGTTCACCAGGAGATTCAGCGTCGAGCCCGTGCTCACGAGGTCCTCGACGAGCAGGACCTTCGACCCCGTGCGGATCAGCCGCTGGAACTCCACCGGCAGCGTGACGCGCCGCTTGCCGCCCGAGAGGCCCTTCGCGCCGTAGATCACGATCGGCCGCGAGGGGTGGGCGCGGGCGACGCAGTGCGAGAGGATCAGGGCGCCGGGGCCGGTCGAGAGCACCATGTCCACCGGCCACTGGGCGAAGTGCTTGGCGATCACCGCGCCGAGCCCCTCCGTGAACGAGGGCTCGGTCGTCACGAGGGTCTTCTCGATGTACTCGGTCGTGTGCTGGCCCGAGGGCAGGAGGATGTGGTCGTTGGCGTGGTAGGCGCCGGTGCGCTTGAGGATCTCGAGGTGGATCTTCTCGCGGACCTCGACCTCGACGGTGGTGGGATCCTTTCTGGCGGCGGCGGTCATCCGGTCCTCCTGCGGGCATTATCGCATTTTCCTGCTAGACTTTGCGCATGCGCGTGCTCGCCGTCGAGACCTCGACGCTCGCGGGCGGCGTGGCGCTCCTCGACGGCGCGCGCGTCGTCGGGGAGTACCGGCTCGACATCCGGCTGACGCACTCCGAGCGGCTCATGGTCGCCGTCGACCGCCTGCTCGGCGACGCCGGGTGGACGCCGCACGACCTGGAAGGCCTGGCGGTCGCCGTCGGTCCCGGCTCCTTCACGGGCCTCCGGATCGGCCTCGCGGCCGTCAAGGGGCTCGCGCTGGCGCTGGCGATCCCCGTCGCCGCCGTGCCCACCCTCGACGCGATGGCCGCCTCGCTGTCCCACGCGGCGCTTCCGGTGTGCCCGGTACTCGACGCGCGCAAGCACGAGGTGTACGCCTGCCGCTACCGGTGGGACGGCGCCGCGATGCGGCGCGAGTGGGACTACCTCGCGGCGGCGCCCGCCGAGCTCGCGCGCCGCCTCGACGAGCCCACGCTGCTCCTCGGGGACGCCGCCGGCCAGATCCGTTCGCCCCACGCGCGTGTCGTCGAGCCGCCGAGCCGGCTGCCGTCGCCCGCCTGGGTGGGCTGGCTCGGGCTCGCCGCCCTGCGCGCCGGCGGGACCGTCGCCCCGGCGGACCTGGTGCCGATCTACCTCCGGCCGTCCGAGGCGGAGCTCAAGCGCCGTGCCGCCGCTCTCCGTTGACCGGATGCGCCCCGAGGACCTCGACGAGGTCCTCGCGATCGAGCACGCCTCGTTCTCGATGCCGTGGTCGCGCGGGGCGTTCCTCTACGAGATGCAGCAGAACCGCGTCGCGAAGTGCTGGGTCATGCGCGACGGCGCGCGGGTGGCGGGCTATCTCTGCCTCTGGGAGATCGCCGACGAGATCCACATCACGAACGTGGCCGTGCATCCGGCGTGGCGCCGCCGCGGCATCGCCCGGGGGCTCCTGGCCGGCGTCCTCGAGGACGCCCGGCGGCGGCGGCTCCGGCTGGTCATCCTCGAGGTGCGTCCGACCAACACCGAGGCGCGCGAGCTCTACGCCTCCTTCGGCTTCCGCGTGGTGGGGCGCCGGCGCGGCTACTACTACGATACCGGCGAGGACGCGCTCGTCATGCAGGCCGAGCTGCAGCCCGCACAGCCGGGAACCCCGGCGTAGCGTCCGACGTTTGTGATACAAGTTGCTGCGGCCCGTCGGACGAGCGCAAGCCGTTCCACGTCTCAAGAAGGAGATCACTACATGATGGCTATCCGCGTGTTTTCTCTGGCGATTGTCATGATCGGCCTGACGGTCTCCCTGGTGGCTGCCGACCCTATCCAGTTCAAGCTGCTCTCGGGTCAATCGCGAGCGACCTTCAAGACCGACGCCCCGCTGGAGACCATCGTGGGCAACACGGCGGCCGCCGGGGTCACCGGCATGCTGACCGTCGATCCGGCCCGGCCCCGGGAGGCCAAGGGCAGCGTCATGGTGGACATGACGAAGGTGAAGACCGGGATCGACAAGCGCGACGCCGACATGCTCGAGAAAACCTACCTCGACGTCGCCGCGAGCGACGCGAACAAGCTCGTCACGTTCGAGATCAAGTCCGTCGAGATCGCCGGCCCGCTCGAGCCGGGCAAGGAGGCGGCGGCCAAGGTGAGCGGGATTCTTACGATCAAGCAGAAACCGCTCAGCGTCGTCGGTGACGCCCGCGTGACCTGGGTCAAGCTCACGCCGGAGCAGGCCGAGGCCCAGAAGCGCTTCGGCTTCACCCCGGACAACATCAAGGTGCGCGCAAAGCTGGGCACCACCTTCACCAACCACGGCATGCAGGTGCCGCAGCTCCTGTTCCTCAAGGTCTCCAACGAGATCCAGATCGAGACTGACCTGACGTTCGTCCGCCAGTAGCGGCCGGCCGGGCTCGGACGGCGGCGGCGCGACCCCGCGGGCGCGCCGCCGCCGCTCGGGCGCTCCGCGCTGTGCTCTTGCGTCGGCGTCCGTGCTAAGGTGCGGCGAATTCTGGGCTGTGCGCGCAACGAGGGAGCCCCGATGGCGGTGCGGAGCGCGGTGATGGTCCTTGCATTCGGCGTCGCGCTGCTGTCCTGGCCGCTGCAGTCGGCGGCACAACAGCCGGGGAAGATCCACAAGATCGGCGTGCTGCTGGCGGCAAGCCCAGCGATCGCGGCGCCCTGGATCGTGATCGGCAAGTCGGCCCTGCGCGAGATCGGTTACGTCGAGGGGCGGAACCTCGCGATCGAGTACCGCTACGCGTCCGGACAGTACGACCTGCTGCCCGTTCATGCGGCCGAGCTCGTCAAGCTGAACGTGGACCTCATCGTGGCCCTGGGCGACATCACCATCGAGGCCGCGCGCCAGGCGACCCGGACCACCCCGATCGTCATGATCTCGGGCGGCGATCCGGTGGGCGCCGGGTTCGTGGCCAGCCTCGCTCATCCGGGCGGCAACGTGACCGGTGTGGCCTCGCTGATCCCCGACATCAACCCCAAGATGCTGTCGCTCCTGAAGGAGGCGGTCCCCCGGGCGACGCGGATCGGCGTCCTCTGGAACCCGGCGAGCCGCGGCGGCGTCCTGGGCTACAAGGGGATGCAGGAGGCGGCGCGCGGACTCGGCGTGACGCTCTCCTCCTACGAGACCCGGCGAGGGGTGGACTTCGACGGCGTGTTCGCGTCGATGGTCAAGGAACGTACCGAGGCGATGGTCGTCCTGACGGACCCCCAGACCTTTAACCAGCGGGACCGCATCAGGGACCTGGCGGCCAGGAACCGGATCCCCGCCATGTACGAGATCAGGGAGTTCGTCGACGACGGCGGCCTGATGGCGTACGGCCCGAGCCTGGCCGGCATGATCCAGCGCTCGGTCTTCTACGTGGACAAGGTCTTGAAGGGCGCCAGGCCGGCCGACCTCCCGGTGGAGCAGCCGACCAAGTTCGAGCTGGTCATCAACCGGAAGGCGCTGAAGGCGCTCGGCCTCACCCTTCCCCGGGCCGTCCTGTTGCGCGCCGATCAGGTGATCGAATAACTCGCACCGCGAAGGACCCCGGCCGGCGCATCTGCTAGAATCGCGGTCCGGTGAGCCGCGACCCGCAGAGTCTCGTCGCCCGCATGCTCGGCGGCGACCGTCTCGCCCTCGCGCGCCTCATCACCCACGTCGAGAACCGCACCGACGCCGTGCCCGCGATCATGGCGGCGCAGCCTTGACAGCCGAGGACCCGTTGCGGAACATGGGCTGGCGCCGCCCGCACGTCCACCCCTGAGCGGACTGGACTGGAGGTCATCCGAGATGTTGCCACCGCACCAGTGGTACGGAGTCGTCCCCGGCTGGCTCATCTTCTACGCGCTGATCGTCGTCGCGCTCGGCTTGTTCGCGTGGCGCGTGGCGTATCTCGTCCGGATCATGCTCAAGGGCCAGTCCGCCGCTCGATGGGACAACGTCCCGGCGCGGCTCAAGGCCGTGCTCGTGTTCGTGCTGGGCCAGCTCCGGCTCTTCCGGAACGATTTCTGGCCCGGTCTCATGCACGCCACGATCTTCTGGGGCTTCCTGGTTCTCACCGTCGGCACCGTGGAGTTCTTCGGCCAGGGAGTGACAGAGGCGTTTTTCCTGCCCGGGCTGTCCCACACCGCGCCGTACCTGATCGTGCAGGACGTCTTCTCCCTGGCCGTCATCCTCGCCGTGGCCTACGCCGCCTTCCGCCGACTGGTGACCAGGCCCCGGCGGCTCACGCTCTCCACCGAGGGGCTCGTCATCCTGCTGCTGATCGCCGCCCTGATGGTGACCGACCTCCTCGCCGACGCCGGGCGCATCCGCCTGGCCGCCTCCCCGGCGGATCGCTGGGCCTTCGCCTCGAGCCTGCTGGCCGGGCTCCTGGCGGGCGCGCCGGAGGCAGCCGTCCAGGGGATCTTCCATCTGGCCTGGTGGAGCCACGCCGTGATCCTGGTCGGGTTCCTGGTGTGGCTGCCGTACTCCAAGCACCTGCACATCATGGCCGCGCCC
>JACPCH010000178.1:0-1448 GCA_016179875.1 Candidatus Rokuibacteriota bacterium
TGTTCGTGGACCACGGCATCGTCGGGTGCGGATTCGCCGAGAAGTTACCGGGCTGGCTCGGCTGCCCGGGCTGGCCCGCCTGGCCGAAGGCCGGCGCCGACGCGGCCCCGATCAGCAGCAGCGCGATGAGTCCCCCGGCGACCGCCCTGGCTCCCATGACCCGAGCATACCGCGATTCGGGCGCCGCGGCGCGGAGCGCGGCGCTTCCAGTTGAAATTTCGATCGAATTTCCGTAGAGTTAAGCGTTCCATGCTTGAATCCCTGAGCACACGACTGCAAACGATCTTCGACCGGCTGGGCGGCCGCGGCCGCCTGGCGGAGGAGAACATCCAGGAGGCCCTGCGCGAGGTCCGGGTGGCGCTGCTGGAGGCCGACGTCAACTTCAAGGTGGTCAAGGGCTTCATCGACCGCGTGAAGGAGCGGGCGGTCGGCCAGGACGTCCTCGGCCAGGACGTCCTCCGTTCGCTCACGCCGGCCCAGCAGGTCGTCAAGGTCGTGCACGACGAGCTGGTGGAGCTGCTCGGCGGGAGCGGCCATCGCCTGGCGCCCGCGCCCCACCCGCCGACGGTGATCATGCTCATCGGACTGCAGGGCTCGGGCAAGACGACGAGCGCCGCCAAGCTCGCGCGCCTGTACCAGAAGCAGGGCCAGCACCCGATCCTCGCCGCCGCGGACACGTATCGTCCGGCGGCGCAGGACCAGCTCGGGACGCTCGGCGGGGAGCTCGGCGTGCCCGTCGTCGGCGGGCCCGGCCAGACGCCGCTCCAGATCTGCCGCCAGGCGCGCGAGGAGGCGGCCGCGCGCGGGCTCACGCCCCTGATCCTCGACACCGCGGGGCGCCTGCACATCGACGAGGCGATGCTCGAGGAGCTCCGGGCGATCCGGAGGGACGTCGGGCCGCACCACGTGCTCCTCGTCGTGGACGCGATGACGGGCCAGGACGCCGTCACCGTCGCCGACCGGTTCAACCGGGCGGTCGGCATCGACGCGGTCGTCCTCAGCAAGATGGACGGCGACGCGCGCGGCGGGGCCGCGCTCTCGGTGCGCTCGGTGACCGGCCGGCCGATCGCGTTCGTCGGCACCGGCGAGAAGACGGACGCGCTCGAGCCGTTCCACCCCGACCGCGTCGCCTCGCGTATCCTCGGCATGGGCGACGTGCTCTCGCTGGTCGAGAAGGCCCAGGCCACGGTGGACGCCGAGAAGGCCGAGGCGATGGTCCGGAAGCTCCGCGAGGACAGCTTCACCCTCGAGGACTTCCGCGAACAGCTCCGGCAGGTGCGCCAGATGGGGCCGCTCGACCAGCTCCTCGGCATGCTGCCGTTCGGCAAGGCGCTGAAGAGCGCGCCCGGCGACCTCGCCGGCGAGTCGGCGGACCTCGGCCGCTTCGACGCGATCATCTCGTCGATGACGCCGGACGAGCGGAAGAGCCCCGAGGTCATCAACGGTTC
>JACPCH010000178.1:1501-5347 GCA_016179875.1 Candidatus Rokuibacteriota bacterium
CGGATGAAGGGGCTGCCCGGATTTCCGACGCTCAGGGGGTGACGACGTGGCGGTGACGATTCGACTGCGACGCACTGGGACGACGAGGCGCCCGGCCTACCGGGTGGTGGTGGCGGACTCGCGCTCGCCGCGCGACGGCCGGTTCATCGAGATCATCGGGCACTACAGCCCGCTGACGCAGCCGCCGACGGTGAAGATCGACCGCGCGAAGGTCGAGGCCTGGATCAAGAAGGGAGCCCAGCCGTCGAACACGGTGAAGAAGCTCCTGGCGAACGCCAAGGCCGATTGACCGGGCGCCTCGTCGTCATCGGCGAGGTCGCACGGGCCCACGGCCTGCGCGGCGAGCTCCGGGTGAAGCCGCTCACGGACCGGCCGGAGCGGTTCGAGCGCGTGACGCGCTGCGTGTTGTGGGACGCGGCGCGCGACGCCCGGGAGCTGCGGCGGATCACCGGCGTGCGGCGTCAGGGCGAGGCCGTGCTGCTCACGCTTCACGGGTGCGAGACGGTCGAGGACGCCCAGGCGCTGGCCGGCCGGCTCGTGGCGCTGCCCGAGGCGGAGGCGCTGCCGCTCCCGCCCGGGAGCTTCTACCCGTGGCAGCTCGAGGGCTGCCGGGTGGTGACGGAAGACGGGCGGGAGGTCGGGCGCGTGGCCGGCATCGAGCGCGGCCCCGGCCAGGACCTGTGGGTGGTGCGCGACGGGACGCGGGAGCACCTGATCCCCGCCGTCGCCGAGATCGTGGTGGACGTGGATCTGGCGGGGCGGCGCGTCGTGATCCGGCCGCCGGACGGACTGCTGGATTTGTAGGGGCAGCGGTCGTGCGAGCCGAGCGGCGCCCGAGTTGCCGGAGGCACGAGCGCCGCGAGGCGAGCGGTGAAATGGCTCGATGAGAATCGACATCGTGACGCTGTTTCCCGAGATGGTCGAGCCGGTCCTGGCGGCCTCGATGCTCGGGCGCGCCCGCGCGCGGGGGCTCGTTGACATCCGCGTGGCCAGTCTCCGAGACTACGCGGAGGGCAGGCACCGGGTCACCGACGATTACCAGTTCGGCGGCGGCGGCGGGATGGTGCTGAAGCCGGAGCCGCTGTTCGCCGCGGTCGAGGCGCTCAGAACGCCCGCGACGCGCGTCGTCCTGATGGATCCGCGGGGCCGCGTCTTCACGCAGAAGGTCGCGGCCGAGCTGGTGCGCGAGCGGCATCTGATCCTGCTCGCCGGCCGGTACGAGGGCGTGGACGCGCGCGTGCACGAGCGGCTCGCCGACGACGCGATCTCGATCGGCGACTACGTGCTGACGGGCGGCGAGCTGCCGGCGCTGGTGGTGACCGACGCGGTCACGCGCCTGCTGCCGGGCGTGCTCGGCGCCGAGGGCGCCGCCGAGCGCGAGTCGTTCGCCTCGGGGCTGCTCGAGCCGCCGCAGTACACGCGGCCCGAGGAGTTCCGGGGGGCGCGGGTGCCGGCGGTGCTGCTGTCGGGCGACCACGCGCGCATCGCGCGCTGGCGCCGCGTGCAGGCGCTGTGGCTCACGTGGCGGGAGCGCCCGGAGCTGCTCGAGGACGCGGGACTCACGCCCGAGGAGCGGCAGCTGGTGGAGCGATTCAAGCGCGGGGAGACGCCGGAGGAGCTGACGGCCCCCGCGAACAGAGAAAGGGACCGGTGAGTCATGGACGCGATCCGCATCGTCGAAGCCGCGCAGCTGAAGAAGGACCGCCAGGGGTTCGCGCCCGGGGACACGGTCCGCGTGCACGTGAAGGTCGTCGAAGGTGAGAAGGAGCGCCTGCAGGTGTTCGAGGGCGTCGTGATCAGGAAGCGCGGCGAGGGCGCCCGCGCCTCGTTCACGGTGCGCCGCATCTCCTACGGCGTGGGCGTCGAGCGCACGTTCCCGCTCCACTCGCCGCGTATCGAGAAGGTGGAGGTCGGGCGCAAGAGCCGCGTGCGGCGCTCGAAGCTCTACTACCTCCGCGGCCTCGCCGGCAAGGCGGCCCGGCTCAAGGAAAAGCGCGCCGCCATCGTGCCGGTCAGCGGCGAGAGCGAGACCGAGTAGCCGGCGCCGCCGACCCGCGTGACGCCCCCCTCGGCGCCGTACCGCTACGAGGCCCGGGCCTGGAGGACGGGCGCCGGGCGCGTGGCGGGGATCGACGAGGCCGGACGGGGGCCGCTGGCCGGGCCCGTCGTGGCCGCGGCGGTGATCATCGCGCCCGACCGGCGCATCCGGCGTCTCGCGGACTCCAAGCTCCTCCAGCCCGAGCGCCGTGAGGAGCTGTTTCTCGTCATCCGGGAACGCGCGCTCGCCGTCGGCGTCGGGGTCGTAGACCACGAGACCATCGACCGCATCAACATCCTCCAGGCCACCAAGCGGGCGATGGCCGAGGCCCTCACCGCCCTCGCCGTCGTCCCCGACCTCGTCATCACCGACTTCGTCGCGCTCCCCGGGCTCCCCTGCCCGCAGACGAACCTCGTGGAGGGCGACCGCCGCTCGGCGAGCGTGGCCGCCGCGTCCATCGTCGCCAAGGTCACGCGCGACCGGCTGATGCGCGAGCTGGACGCGCGGTATCCCGCGTACGGCTTCGCCCGCCACAAGGGCTACGCCACCCCCGAGCACCTGGCCGCGCTCGACCGCCACGGCCCCTGCCCGATCCACCGGCGGTCGTTCTCGGGCGTCTGGCGCCAGGGCGAGCTGTTCGTGCTGGAGGAGGACGACTGATATTGCAAAATAGAAATTTATTTCTAGGTCGCCCTCCGCCAGCGACTGCGTACCGCCCCGGCCGTTGCCCTCGTCGGCCCCCGCCAGTGCGGGAAGACGACGCTCGCCCGGAGCCTTCGTGGCCGCTACTTCGACCTCGAGCAACCGGAGGAACGCCTTCGGCTCGACCTGGAATGGGACCACATCGTCCGCTCCCGCGGTCTCACCGTGCTCGACGAGGCGCAGAGCTGGCCGGCGGTCTTCTCGCGGCTCCGCGGCGCCATCGACGCCGACCGAAAGCGAAACGGCCGCTTCCTCCTCCTGGGCTCGGTGTCGCCCGGGCTGACCCGGGAGGTGTCGGAGTCGCTCGCAGGCCGGCTCGGCCTCTGCGAGCTGACCCCCTTCCTCGTCAACGAACTGCCGCAGAGCAAGGCGGACGCCCTCTGGCTGCGCGGCGGCTATCCGGATGGCGGTGTCCTGGACGGAACGAGCTTTCCCGCGTGGCAGCGGGACTACCTGGCGCTCCTCGCGCAGCGTGACCTGCCGGCCTGGGGCCTGCCGGCGCGCCCCGTGATGACCGAGCGCCTCTTCAAGATGCTCGCGACGGTCCACGGTAGCGTGTGGCATGCCGCGCCCATCGGCGCGAGCCTCGGTCTCTCGTACCACACGGTCAACTCCTATCTCGAGTACGTGCGGGGCGCGTACCTGGTCCGTCTGCTCCCTCCGTTTCTGCCGAACCTCAGAAAGCGGCTCGTCCGCAGCCCGAAGGTGTACTGGCGCGACAGCGGCCTCCTCCACGCGCTCCTGGGCGTCGCGTCCAGAGAGCAGCTCCTGACGCAGCCGTGGGTCGGGGCCAGCTGGGAGGGATGGGTCATCGAGCAGATCCTGGCCCATCTGACGGGCGGCGGGAGGGACTACGAGGCGCATTTCCTCCGCACGAGCGACGGCCTCGAGATCGACCTCGTCCTCGAGCTCGGTCGCACGCGCTGGGCCATCGAGATCAAGCTGACGACCTCGCCTTCGCCCGCGGATCTCGAGCGCCTGGCGCGAGCCGCGGATCTGATTGGCGCGGGCCGCCGGTGTCTCGTCTCGCGCACGGCACGCCCCGCGGAGTCGGCGACGACGCTCTCGTGCAACCTCGCGCGCCTGCTCCAGGCGCTCGACGACAC
>JACPCH010000179.1 GCA_016179875.1 Candidatus Rokuibacteriota bacterium
TTCGAGCCCTTCCGGCAACGGCTGCGGGAGCTCGGCTACGTGGAAGACCAGACCATCGCCCTCGTGGTCCGGAACGCCGAGGGCCGGGCCGCGCGCTATCCGGAGCTCGCCGCCGAGCTGGTCCGGCTCCAGCCGCACGTCATCGTCGTGCAGGGCAATGCCGCCCTCGTCGCCCTCAAGCAGGCCACACGAACGATCGCCGTCGTGATGGCCAACATCGGCGATCCGGTGGGGGCCGGTTTCGTGGCCAGCCTCGCCAGACCCGGGGGCAACATCACCGGGCTGTCCAACATGGCTGAGGGCGTCAGCGCAAAATGGGTGGAGCTGCTCAAGGAAGTGGCGCCCAAGGCCACGCGCCTGGCCGTCCTCCGGGATCCCCGGAACGTCGCGCACGCGAGCATGTGGAAGGAGATCCAGGCGGCGGGCCAGGCGCTGAGGGTGACGCCACTGGCCTGGGAGGCGCGGGGGCCCGACGAGATCGAGCGCGCCTTCGCGGCGATGGGCGCCGAGCGGATAGACTCCGTCATCGTCCTCCCGCACCCCGCCGCCGGCGCTAATCTGCGGCAGATCGTGGGCCTCGCCACCAGGCATCGGCTGCCGGCCACCTACCTCACTCGAGAGTTCGCGGACGTGGGTGGCCTCATGAGCTATGGGCCGAACGTGGCCGATCTGTGGCGCGGCGCCGCCGGCTTCGTGGACCGGATCCTCAAAGGCGCCAGGCCGGCAGACCTGCCGGTGGAACAGCCGACCACGTTCGAGCTGGTCATCAACCTCAAGACCGCGAGGGCCCTGGGCCTGACGATCCCGCCGTCACTGTCGGTGCGGGCGGACGAGATCATCCGATGACGAGGCGAACGCCGATGCTCCAGCGGCAACTGGGCCACATCACGCTCGACCGGATCGTCGAGACCGAGTCGGCGGATCCGTTCTTCGATCCGATCGGGTTCTTCCCGGAGACGACGCCGGAGGACTGGGCGCGTCACAAGGCGTGGCTGCAGCCGCGCGCCATGGACCCGGTGTCCGGCGCGCTGGTCCTGACGATCCAGTCCTTCCTGGTGCGGACCCGGCATCACACGATCGTCGTGGACACGTGCGTGGGCGACCAAAAGCCCCGCAGCATGCCGCGCTGGAACATGACGAGCAGCGGCCGGTTCCTCGAGAACCTGACGGCCGCCGGCGTCCAGCCGGAGCAGGTGGACTATGTGATGTGCACCCACCTGCACCGGGACCACGTCGGCTGGAACACCCGGCTGCGGGATGGACGCTGGGTGCCCACGTTCCCGAACGCGACCTACGTCTTCTCGCGCAAGGAGTACGACTACTGGGCGACGCAGTCCGGCCAGCGGGCGAACGAGGGGTGGGCCGACAGCGTCTTGCCCGTCGTGGAGGCCGGCCGGGTGACGTGGGTGACGAACGACTACGCGCTCGACGACGAGGTCTGGCTCGAGCCGACGCCGGGCCACACGCCGGACCACGTGAGCGTCCACCTGCGATCGAACGGCGCCGAGGCGGTGATCACCGGCGACCTGCTCCACACCCCGGCGCAGTGCCTCGAGCCCACCTGGGCCATGCGCGCCGACTTCGACCCGGACCTCGCGCGCAAGACCCGGCGGGCCTTCCTGGAGCGCTACGGCGGGACGGACGTGCTCGTCTGCGCCACGCACTTCCCGTCGCCGTCGTGGGGCCGCGTCCTGCCCCGGGGCGACGCCTTCTGGTTCGAGTTCGCCGGCTCGGCCTAGCCGCCGCGCGCACTTCGTGCGGGAAGGCGCCGGCGGGCCTGCTATGCTTCAGGCTATGAGCATCGATCCCAGGACGCCGCCGCCCGAGCTTCGCATGGATCCCGCCGCGCTCTACCGCGAGGAGACGTTCACCGACCGCAAGATCGGAACACTCCGCGTCCTCACGCCGGTCGGCACCGACGGCTCGCCCGACCCGAGCCGGCCGGTCCTCTACGCCGGCGAGGCGCAGCTCCTGACGCCGGGCGGCCTCCTGCCGCTCGTCTTCGAGATCGAGGCGACCTCGCTCGCCGACGCGGTCGAGAAGTTCGCCGCCGGCGCGGCGGAGGCCGTCGAGCGCGCGCGACGAGAGATCGAAGAGCTGCGCCGGCAGGCCGCGTCGTCCATCGTCGTGCCTAACCAAATGCCGGGCGGCCTCATCGGCCCGGGCGGTGCGGCGGGCGGCGGCACGATCCGCCTGCGGTAGCTCAGACGGCGTCGAGCTGGCGGGCGAGCGCGGCGCGGTCGGTGACCGGCAGGTCGCAGGTGTAATTGCGGCAGACGTACGCGGTCGCGGCGCCGCCCACCGGTTCCCTGCCCTCCAGCAGCGGGATCCCCGCCGCGGCGCGCGCGTCCCCGCCGGCACGCCCCGCCACCACGCGGTTCGGCAGCCAGCGGCCGAAGACCTCGCGCGCCAGCTCGGCGAGCCCGTCGCCCGCGGCCGGCGCCACCAGCGCGATCTCGACCACGGGCCCCAGCTGGAAGTCGAGCGCGCACAGGAAGCGGCCGAAGCCGCTGCCGTGGCGGGTCATGACGTCGGCCATCGGGCGGAGCGCGCGGAGCCCGAGCGCCTCGTAGCGCCGCTCGCCCGTCAGGATCGCCAGGCGGAAGAGCGTCTCGATCGCGACCGAGCTGACGCACGGCGCCGCGTTGTCGAACAGGTTGCGCGGGCGGACGATCAGGGCCTCGTGGTCGCCGCCGGTGTCGAACAAGCCCTCGACCGTGTCGTCCCAGAAGAGGCTCAGCATCTCGTCGGCGAGGCCGCGCGCCTCGTCGAGCCAGCGCCGCTCGAACGTCGCCTCGTACAGCTCCACGAGCGCGGCGGCCACCATCGCGTAGTCCTCGAGGTAGCCCTTGAGCTTCGCGTGCCCGCCCTTCCACGTGCGCAGGAGCCGCCCGTCGGCCCGCATCTGGCCCAGGACCAGCTCGGCGTTCTTCACGGCCGCCGCGACGTAGTCCGGCCGGCCGAGCGCGCGTCCGGCCTCGGCGAAGGCGCGGCAGGCGAGGCCGTTCCAGGCGGCGAGGACCTTATCGTCGAGCCCCGGCGGCACGCGGCGCTTGCGCGCTTCCTGCAGCTTGAGGCGGATCGGCGCGATGCGCTCGGCGTCGGGCTCGCCAGCTACGTAGAGAATGCTCCGGCCCTCGAAGTTCGCCCCGCGGTCCACGCCCCAGTAGCCCATCGCGTCCTCGGCGTCGGCCGCCCCCAGAACCTCGCGCAGCTCCTCGGGCGTCCAGACGAAGAACTTCCCCTCGTGGCCCTCGGAGTCGGCGTCGGTGGCCGAGTAGAAGCCGCCGGACGGGTCGGTCATCTCGCGCAGCAGATAGTCGAGCGTCTCCTCGCACACCCGCCGGTACTCGGGGTCGCCGACGGCGAGCCAGCCGTGCAGGTAGAGCGAGGCGAGCTGGGCGTTGTCGTAGAGCATCTTCTCGAAGTGCGGCACGAGCCAGTGCGCGTCCACCGAGTAGCGGTGGAACCCGCCGCCGACCTGGTCGTACATCCCGCCGCGCGCCATCATCGTCAGCGTCGTGTGCGCCATCTGGCGCGCCCGCGCGCTCCCCGTGCGCTTGAGGTGGCGGAGCACGAACTCCCAGAGCATCGGCTGCGGGAACTTCGGGGCGCCGCCGAGGCCGCCGGCGGCGTCGTCGAACTGCGCCGAGAGCGACTGGAAGGCGCCCGTCAGGACGGCGTCGGTCAGCAGCTCGACCGAGCCGCGCAGGCGCTCGGCCTGGCCGAGGGCCTCGCGGATCTGGCGCGCGGATTCCGTCACCTCGCCGCGCCTGGTGGCCCACGCGTCGGCGAGCGCCTCGAGCAGCCGCGGGAACCCGGGCAGTCCGTGGCGG
>JACPCH010000180.1 GCA_016179875.1 Candidatus Rokuibacteriota bacterium
ATCACGAAGAAGACGATCGGCTGTCTCGAGTTGCTCGACCTCTATCTCGCGCGCGTCGCGAAATACGACGGCGCGCTGAACGCCGTCGTCGTCCGCGATTTCGACCGCGCGCGCACGCGGGCGCGGGCCGCCGATCGCGCGCTGGCCCGGCGCGAGGCGTGGGGCCCGCTGCACGGGGTGCCCATGACGGTGAAGGAGTCGTACGACGTCGCGGGCCTGCCGACGACGTGGGGCGTGCCCGCGCACAAGAACAACGTCGCGACGAAGAACGCGCTGGCGGTGGACCGCCTGCTCGGCGCCGGCGCCGTGCTCTTCGGCAAGACGAACGTGCCACTCTACCTGGCCGACTGGCAGACCTTCAACGCGATCTACGGCACCACGAACAACCCGTGGGACCTCACGCGCGCGCCGGGCGGCTCCTCGGGCGGCGCCGCGGCGGCGCTGGCGGCCGGGCTCACCGGGCTGGAGGCCGGGAGCGACATCGGCTCGTCCATCCGCAACCCGGCGCACTTCTGCGGGGTCTACGGCCACAAGCCGACGTGGGGCATCGTGCCGCGCGACGGCCAGGCGCTGCCGTGGCAGACGGCGCCGGTGGACATCGACGTGGTGGGCCCGCTGGCGCGCAGCGCCGACGATCTCGCCGTCGCGCTCGCGATCATGGCCGGGCCGGACGCGATCGAGGCGGCGGGGTGGCACCTGCGGCTCTTGCCGCCGCACCAGACGCGCCTGCGCGACTTCAAGGTGGCGCTGATGCTCGACGCCCCGGGGTTCCCGGTGGATCGCGAGGTGCAGAACCGGCTCGCCGCGCTCGGCGACTTCCTGCGCCGGCGGAAGGCGAAGGTGGACGAGCGCGCGCGCCCGGCCATCGACGCCGCCGAGGCGTTCCGCGTCTACGTCCGGCTCCTCCGCGCCGCGACGTCGGACCGGCAGAGCGACGCCGACTTCGCGCGGAACGTGGACATCGCGCGGGCGCTCGCGCCCGCCGACGAGAGCTACCACGCGCGCGCGACGCGCGCGAACGTGCTGTCCCACCGCGACTGGCTCGCCGCCAACGAGGCGCGCCACCGCATGCGGCGCGCGTGGGCCGAGTTCTTCAGGGCATACGACCTGCTGCTGTGCCCGGTGGCCGGCACCGCGGCCTTCCCGCACGACCAGCAGGGCGAGCGCCACGAGCGCACGGTGATCGTCAACGGGCAGCGCGTGCCGGTGGTGGACCACATGTTCTGGGCCGGCTACAGCGGCGCCAGCTATCTGCCCTCGACCGCCGCCCCGTGCGGGTTCACGCCGGCCGGGCTCCCGGTCGGCGTGCAGATCGTCGGGCCGCAGTACGGCGACCTGGCGTGCCTGGCCTTCGCGCGGCTGCTCGAGCGCGAGTTCCAGGCCTTCGTGCCCCCGCCCGGCTACGCGTGAGCCGCGCTCACCACGACACCTGGTCGACGCCGGGGACGATCACCCGGTTGTAGCGCTCGCGCGACTCGCCGAGCGGGACGGTGCAGTCGAACCCCAGCTTCGACGAGTGGCGGTGCACCGGCGCCGACGGATCGAGCGGCGCGCCCACCATCGGCGGGAAGATCATCACGTCGGCGCTCGGCTGGCAGCGGGTGTACAGGGCCCACAGCACCTGGTCCAGGTCGCGCACGTTCACGTCGGGATCGACCACGATGCAGTACTTGGCCTGCGGCGCCCCCGCCGTCGGCCCCAGCACGCTGAGGATGACGTTGCGCGCCTCGTAGGCCAGGCGCTTCCGGATCGCGACCACGGCGATGTAGTAGGGCCCGATGGCGTGCACGTCGACGACCTCGGGGCACGCCAGCTGGGCCATGCGCTTGATCGACTCGCAGATGGCCGGCCACGCCTGCACGTGGTTGTCGGTGGTCGGCATGCCGGTGAGCGCCGTCTGGTACATCGCGTCGCGCCGCATCGTGATCGCGCTCACCTCGAAGACGTGGCGATCGCCGAGCAGGCCGTAGGTGCCGGCGACCTCGCCGAACGGGCCCTCCGGCTCGCGGACCTTCGGCAGGAAGTGGCCCTCGATGACGATCTCGGCGCCGGCCGGCACGTCGGCGTCGACCGTCTTGCAGGCGACGAGGTCGATGGGCCGCCCGGCGAGCGCGCCGGCCACGCCGAGCTTTTCCTGGGCGTGCGGGATCTTGGCCTGCGAGCCGAGATCGACGAAGGGGCCGGCGCCCAGCGCCACCGCCACGCCGAAGGCCTCACCGCGGTCTTCCGCCTTCAGCACCGCGCGGCCCACGCGGCGCTCCGCCGGCATGTTCACGCCGAAGCGGCGCGGCCCCTTGAGCTGCATGCGCTGCAGGCCGACGCCGAGGATGCCGGTCTCGGGATCGCGCCCGAACATCACGCCGGCGGTGAGATAGCGCCCGGCGTCCAGCTCCGAGTGCACCACGATCGGCAGCTTCGTGCAGTCGGCCTTGTCCCCGGTCAGCACGACCTCCTGGCACGCGCCGCTCGCGACCCGGCGCGGCGCGATGGGCTTGCGCACGGCCTCGCCGTAGCGGTCGACCACCTCGCCGAGGCGGCAGCCGAGGGCCACCGGCAGGCGCGCCATCGTGCCGTAGAGCCCCGCCGCCAGCGTCCAGCCCGGATGCCCGACCACGTTCTCGAACAGGAACGCCGGGCCCTGCGTGTCGGACGACTTGCGGACGTGGGCCGCGATCTCGAACTCGGGGCTGACGGGCCTGGCGACACGCACGAGCTGGCCGGCGCGCGCGAGCGCTTCGAGGTACGCGCGGAAGTCGGACATGGGCCTCCCCCTGACGATGCGTGGCGGTATCGTAGCGCGATGGTGTAGGGTGGTGGGCCGTGATCGTGCGGCGACGCGAGGACGCGCGCTTCCTGTCCGGCCGGGGCCGCTACGTCACCGACCTGCCGCTCGCGCCCGCGCTGCACGCGGCGATCGTCCGGAGCCCGCACGCCCACGCGCGCATCCTCGGCGTCGACGCGCGCGCGGCGCGCGGGTGGCCGGGCGTGCACGGCGTCTTCGCGCTGGGCGATCTGCCGGAGCTGCGCGGGGCGCTGCCGCCGCCCGTCGTGCCGGCGCAGCCCGTGAAGCCCTATCGCCAGTCCGCGCTCGCCGACGGCGTGGCGCGCTTCGCCGGCGAGCCGGTGGTGGTGGTGCTGGCCGCCGATCCGTACCGGGCGAGCGACGCCGCCGAGGCCGTCCGCGTCGAGTACGAGGCGCTGCCGGCCGTGCTCGATCCGGCGCGGGCGGTGGCATCGGACGCGCCGTGCGTCCATGCCGCGTGGGGGACCAACGTCGCCGCCGCCGTCGCGCTCGAGACGGGCGACGTGGACGGCGCTCTCGCCAACGCGCCCATCGTAGTGACACGCCGCTTCCGCTGCGGCCGGGTCACCGCGCTGCCGCTCGAGCCGCGCGCCGTCGCCGCGCGCTGGGACGCGGCGACGCGGAGCCTGCACGTCTGGTCCAGCACGCAGATGCCCTACGTCGTGCGCCAGCGCGTGGCCGAGGCGCTCGGGCTGCCGCTCGACGCGGTGCGCGTCGTCGCCCCCGACGTCGGCGGCGGCTTCGGCACCAAGGGGCCGGTGTATCCGGAGGACGTCATCGTCGCCGCGCTGGCGCGCCGGCTCGGCGCCGCCGTGCGCTGGACCGACACGCGGCGCGAGAGCTTCGTGAGCACCGCGCACGCCGGCGACCAGGTGCACACCGCGACGCTCGCCCTCGACCGCGACGGCCGCATCCTGGCGCTGGCCGACGATTTCCTGATCGACGCGGGCGCCTATCTGCCCCGCGGCGCCGTCGTCGCCAACGTGACGGCGACGCACCTGGTGGGGCTCTACCGCCTCCCCGCCTTCCGC
>JACPCH010000181.1 GCA_016179875.1 Candidatus Rokuibacteriota bacterium
CGAGGCGCTCGGCGTCGCCGGCATCTTCGCCAAGCCGTTCGATATCCCGACCCTGCTCCGCTACGTCCGGGGGACTATCACGCGCGGCCCGGCGCTCCGTCCCTCGCAGCCGACCGCGTCCTGACGGGTGGCCGCCGGCCGGCGGCGGCACGCGATTCCATCGACGATCAGCCGCCCGTGAGAGATCGGCGCGCGCGCGGTGACGCGGAACGACTAGCGTGAAGGGCCGGGAGGCGGTGGCGGCGGAGTTCCGGCCGGCGGCGGAGGAACGTTCGCCGGGGGCGGCGGAGGTGGCGGAGGCGGCGCCGAGGTGAACGCCGGCTGCGAGCCCCGGGCGACCGGGATCTGGTTGCCCTTGGCGTACATGCATTGCATGTAGGCGATGTCGTAGCGGCGCTGGACCGACCCCTGGGCGCCCTCAGCGCGACTCGCGCCCACCGCCGTTCCACCGAGCAGCCCGGCGCCCGCGCCGACCACCGTCCCGACGACCGCCCCGCTCACGGCGCTCTCGGTTGACGCCTGGCCGGCCGTGATCCCGGTCTGCCGGGCCGCCCACTGACGGCAGACCGCGTCATCGGTTTGAAAATGCTCGAAATTCTTCCCGCTGCCCGGCAGGACCATGACGCTCGGTCCCACGGGCACCGTCGCGCACGCCGTCAGCAGCAGGCCGGCCGCGACGGCGAGGATTCCCGATCGCACTACGGAGACCTCGGCGGGACCTTGATCCACGCCTCGGGACACGTCTGCACGTTCGGGTAATAGGCCGTGGCGCTGGGACAGTAGTACCAGTACGCCGGCGGCGCCGGCGGCACAGGCGGTGGCGCTGGCTGCTGCTGGACGTACACCGGCGGCTCCTGGACGATGACGGCGGGCGGCGCATACACGTACGCGGGCGGGTAATACGGGTGATACCAGTAGTACGGGTACGGCGGGCCCCACCAGAACGCGGGCCCGACGCCGATGAAGACCCGGGGGCCGGGATGCCAGTAGCCGCGCCGGCCCCGGTTCCACGCGTCACTCGGCGCCGCGTACACGAGAAGCAGCGCGGCTGTCAGGACCACGACCGCTCCCAGCTTGCGCATTCTTTCCCCCTGGCGCTTGGACGGAGGCCGCCGGGATAACATTCGTCAGGTGCTCTTCGCGACGCCGCTGCAGATCGCCATCCACGTACGCCATCAGGGCCGGCCGCGCCTTCCCGAGCATGACTTGAAGATAGGCGGGTTCCAGGCCGACGTTCTGAAATCCGTGGATGACGTTCGCCGGACACGACACGCAGTCCCAGGGCCCGAGGACGGCCTCCGCCCGATTTCCGGCGCCGTCCTCCAGGAACACCATGACCTTGCCTTCGAGGATGAAAAACACTTCTTCGACTTCGTGCGTGTGCGCGGCATTGCCCTGCCCCGGCGGCACGAACATGACGCTGAGCGTGAAGTGCTCCGCGGGAATCGCGCTCGCGTCGGCCTTGCCGGAGGCGCCCACGCCGATGAACCGGTGCTGCGCGCGCCGGTAGCCCTCCACGCGCGCGTCGGCGAAGGCGTCCCAGTCCGGCGCGCGGTCGACGAACCGCGCCACGCGCCGGGCGATCATCTCGTGCACCGATCCTGCCATGGCCGTTCCTCCGTCTCGCTCAGAGTACGCTTCGGTCGTCCAGCCCGCGGCGCACGCGCGGAAGCACCTCGCGCGCCATCCGCGCCAGGTAGCCCCGCTCGCCCTCGTCCGGCGTCGGCGGGTTCGGGATCGGGTGCAGGACGACGTAGTCGAACGCGGCCGGCGCCGCGCGGAGCACCTCGATCAGCCGCGTGGCGACCTCGCCCGGGCCCCCGCGCAGGCTGAACGCGTCGGCGGCGCTCGCCGGCAGGAACTCGACGACGCGGCCGCTCGCCTCCAGATCCGGCGCGTGGTGGAAGTCGGGCCAGACGTGGTGCCCGCGTTTCAGCGTCTCCGGGTCCGGTCCCGTCCAGACGAGGCGCGGCGGGTCGAACAGCGCCGGCGAATACTCGTAGTAGCCGGCCGCGATGGACCTGGCCATCGTCATCGCGCGGTCCGGCTCGTCGACCAGCACGGTGTGGAACACGGCGCCCAGGCGGACGGCCGACGGGTCCCGCCCGGCGTCGGCCGCGCCGGCGCGGATCGCCTCGACGGCCGTCGCGAGGTTCGCGGGGTGCGTCCCGACGCGGATGAAGACCCCGTCGGCGACGCCGCCGGCCATGCGCAGCGTACGCGGGCCGCCGGCGGCGATCCAGATCGGCACCGGCCGGTGGTGCGGCAGGCGCGCCGGCCGCTCCGCCCCGACCTCGACCGCCTCGCCGTCGAGCAGCGCGCGCATGAGCCGCGCGCCGGCCTCGAGCTCCTTGACGCGCGCCGGCCGGAGCCCGGCCAGCCGCACGGCCGTGTCGCCGACGCCCCAGCCGAGCAGGGTGCGGCCGGGCGCCAGCTCGTCGATCGTCGCGATGGAGGACGCGGTCACGGTGGGGTGCCGGTTCACCGGGTTCGCGAGCAGCGGCCCGAGCGTGATGCGCTCCGTCGCGCGGGCCGCCGCCGCCAGCAGGACGTAGGTGTCGCGGCGCCGGAGCTGCGAGTCCGGCTGGAGCGCCGCGTCCCAGCCGAGCGTCTCCGCGCGCCGCACGTCCGCGGCGAAGGCGTCGACGGAGCGCGAGTCGAAGCGGTTCAGCCCGAAGCGGGGCACGCTCATCGCGAGGCCGCCGGCGCGTCCCGCTTGAACCGCTCGAGCATCCGCACGTGCTCGTCGGGTGTCTTGAGCCCCAGCCCGACCGTGTGGACGCAGAGGTGCGTGATCCCGCGCATCCCGCGCCAGGCGGCCAGCTCCTTCGCCCACTCGCCCGGCGGCACCTGCGACAGCGTCATGCGGCCCTCGATCCCGAAGTTCGCCGGGGTGCGCCCGGCCTCCGTGATCCAGCCGTGCAGCCGGTCCACGACGGCCTGGGCGTCGGGCCCCGGACGAAAGTGGGGCATCCACCCGTCGGCGAGGCGCGCGGCCCGCCGGAGCACGACCTCGCTCTCGCCGCCCATCCAGATGGGAATCGGGCGCTGGACCGGCAGCGGATTGATCCCGGCGTCGGGGATGCTGTGCCACTGGCTACGGAGCTTCACCAGCGGCGTCGTCCACAGCGCGCGCAGGACCTCGATCTGCTCCTCGATCCGCCGGCCCCGCGTCTTGAACTCTTCGCCGAGCGCCTCGAACTCCACCGCGTTCCAGCCGACCGCCACGCCGAGGCGCAGCCGCCCGCCGGAGAGGACGTCCACCGTCGCCGCCTGCTTGGCCACGAGCGCCGTCTGCCGCTGTGGCAGGATGACGATGCCGGTGACGAGCTCGAGGCGCCGGGTGGCGGCGGCGAGAAACCCGAACAGGACGAACGGCTCGTGGAACATGTGCTGATGGGTGTAGGGCCCCCTGAAGCCGCCCGGGCGGTCGGGATTGGCGCCGAGCACGTGGTCGAACGCGAGCACGTGCGTGTAGCCCAGCGCCTCGACCGCCTGCGCGTAGTCCCTGATCGCGCCCGGGTCCTGGCCGATCTCGACCTGGGGGAAGACGACACCGATCTTCATCGGCACCTCCGTCTGTGCGCGCATCGCTCGAGCAGGTGCGCTGCGTGTAGCACGCGCCGTCGGGACGTGTCAATGGCCGCCGCGCCCGGGTATGATGACGGTGCCGTGACCGGCCAGGAGAGGAGACCGACGCGATGACGCTGCGAAAAGGATTCCGCCGGATCCGGACCATCAGCCTCGAGGAGGCGCGCGCGCGCCACGGCCGGGACGACGTCGTCTTCGTCGATCTCCGCGACGTCCGCGAGCTC
>JACPCH010000182.1 GCA_016179875.1 Candidatus Rokuibacteriota bacterium
GGGGAGGGACACCGCGATGGCGCAGCACAAGCGAACGGTCGCCCGGCCGGCGCCGGCGTGGCCGGACCCGGTGCCGGTCACGGCGTGGATGACGCAGCCGGCGGTTACGATCCGCGCCGCCGCGCCCGTCCGCGAGGCGGCGGCGCTCATGAAGGCCCGGGAGATCCGCCACCTCCCGGTGGTCGACGACACCGATCGTCTGGTCGGCATCGTCACCGACCGGGACCTCCGCCAGATCGTGTTCGATCCGGCGATCCAGGAGCGCCTGGGCGAGGTCGCGGAGATCCTCGAGGGCCTCACCGTGCGGGAGGTCATGACGTGGGGCGTGGTGACGGTGAAGCCGGCGACCGGGATCCGGCAGGCGGCCCGCCTGATGCACGAGCAGAAGATCGGCGCGCTTCCGGTCGTCGCGGACGGGCGCGTCGTCGGGATGCTCACCGAGCGCGACGTGCTCCGCGCGTTCGAGGCGCTCATCCGCGAGCGTGTGACGAGCGCTCGCCCGATGGCCGCGGCGCCCGCCCCCGGGGCGCTCTACGAGTACGGCTTCCCCGAGCCGTCGTGGGGCGAGCCCTGGCAGAACGAGACGCCGGGGCTGTAGTTGGATGGGGGGCCCCGAGCGGGCCCCCCATGCCCCCCACACGCTCGGGGCGCCCCGGCGTAGCCGTGGCGCCCCTCGATACTCTCTACGGGATGTACTTCAGGAGTTCCAGCGCCGCACGCGCATTCGCCGCAGCCCGCGGGCCATCCGCGTCCTTGCAGGCCACCTTTGCCTCATTCACAAGTTTCCGTGCGTTGGCGAGTGCCGCCGCCCGGCCCTTCGCCACGTTCCGCGGGGCCTGAATGTCCTGCTGACCGCGTGGCGCCTGGATGTCCTGCTGACCGCGTGGGGCCTGGGTGTCCTGACCGCGCGGGGCCTGGACGTCTTGACCGCGCGGGGCCTGGATGTCCTGCTGACCGCGCGCGCCTGCCTGCGACTTCGACGGCGTGATCATCTTCGCCGCGATGGCCGTCTTGGCCGTCAACAGATCGCCCGCCTCCTTCACCTCCGGCGGGCAGAGCGGCGACGCCGCGCTGGCGATCGCAGGAGTTGAGAACGACACAAGGGCTGCGGCTACGAGGAAGACCAGGGATCTCATCTGCCTCCTCCTTCTCTCTCGTCAGCTCGCGACCGCGAGTCTGGGCCGCCCCAGCCCGCGCGATAGCGCCGAGGCGACGTGGCTCATCTCCCGGCCGAGGAGCATCAGCAGATCGTCCATCGCGACGATGCCGATGAGCCTTCCCGACTTGCTGACGACCGGCAGACGCCTGACGCCCTTCGCGTCGAACAGCCTGACGGCGTCGAACAGGCCCTTGTCCTCGCGGATCACCGCGGGGTCGCGCCGCATCACTTCGCCCACGGTGGTCGTCATCGGGTCCCGGCCCTGGGCCACCACGCCCATGGCGATGTCGCGGTCGGTCAGGATTCCCTGCGGCGTGCTCGAGTCGACCACGACGAGGGCGCCCACGTTCTTCTTGCGCATCAGGCGGGCGGCCTCGTGGACCGACACCTTCGCCGAGACCGTCACGACCGGCTTCGTGCACATCTTTCCGATCATCACAGCACCTCCCTGTCGTCAGACCTGGACTTCGTGGCGCACGACGAACTCGCGATCGAGGGCGGCCAGCGCGTCGACGATGCCCGTGTACGCGAGCTCGGCGTGCGAGGCCATGGTCGGGCCGACGAAGCCCTGCCGCCGCCACTCGTCGGCCTTCCGCTGGACCTTGAGCCGCGTCGCCTCCCACGCCACGTTGCCGAACATGTCCACGTATTCCCTCGTGAAACACGCGTCCTTGTCCATCGAGAACGCGAGGCACGAGACCAGCGGCAGGCAGTAGGGGCCGGCGACCGTGGTGTTGATCGCCACCGGCATGATCGGCATCACGTGCGAGCCGCGGCAGTCGCCGGTCACGAAATGGCCGAGCGTGTAGGGTTCCACCACCTCCTCGGGCGCCGGGAAGATCCCCTGGGTGCGCACGATGGCGACCGGGTCGTCCTTGCCGGTGTACGTGCCGGCGATGTTGTGCAGGCGCGTGGCCGAGACCGACACGATCTGCTCGTCGGGCTTCCAGCGTGAATAGACCGCCTCGATGGCGAAGCGATCCGGGTTTTGCAGGAGACACGCGACGTCCCACACGCGCTCGGGCACGTCGAGCTGGACGACGCGATCGCCGTCGCCCGCCTTGTGATCCATGTCGATGATCGTGAGCGCGAACCCCCGGCGGAGCTTCGGGCTCAGCAGCAGGCCGCCGTTGTGCATCGGGTCGCAGAAGAGGGCATAGAGCGGATAGTTGTAGGCGCCCGGACCGCACTTGTCTCCCGCGAACACCAGGAAGGGCTCGGCCGGGCGGTCGCGGCTCGCGGGGTCGCGGTCGAACTCGATCTCGGCGACGGCCGGGCCGGCGCCCCGCACGTTCCCCGACGGCGCGTCCACGAGGAGATCCTGGCCGGCGCCGTAGAGACCCGCCGCGCGGGCCTCCTCCGTCGCCGCCAGGAAGCTGTCCCAGGCGAAGCGGTGGATCTCGTGCGCGCCGGGGCCGCGGGTGTGGCTCATGATGATGGCGATGTCGTCCCCGGTGTGGGTGACGAGGCCGTCGAGCAGCAGCTGGAACCGGACGGCCTCGCGCACCTGGGCGCGCACGACCTCGAGCATGCGCTCGGAGGGCCGGGTGTGGCCGCCGACCGAGCCGACGTCCGCCTTGATGACCGAGACCGTGATTCTCATGGCATCACGCGGTGAGCTTGAACTCGACTTCCCGGTCGAAGTGCTGCTTCAGGTGATTGAGGATCCGCTTGAGCTGCTCCTCGTCGGTCTGCCGCATGTAGTTCCAGATCTGCTGGCAGTTCGAGCACTCCCGGGAGTCCTTCAGGAACGTCCCGTACCGATAGATCCCCTTCGAGAGCACGGACGCGGCTTCCATGAGGTTGTAGATCTCGTTCTTGAGCATCGGGGGTCTCCTTTCTTCGGTTCTTTACCGCGCGGCGGCGCCCCTCACGCCAGGCGCGCGGCGCCGCGCCCGGCCCACGCGGGCTCGATCCCGAGCCGGTCGAGCGTGTCGATCACGCGCCTCGGCTGACCGCAGTCACTCCAGCGCACGCCCTCCACCGGCAGCACGGCGAGGTTCGCGGGGCGGCTCGCCAGCACGTCGGCGGCGAAGCTCTGCGGGACCAGGCGCCGGTAGAGCGCCCGAACCGCGCCGGCCTCGGCGGCCGTGCCGAGCGCCGGCGCAACCGCGGCGAACCGGCGCGCGAGATCGGGTGCGGCGCTCCGGGTCATCGCGAGGAGGGCGGGCACGCGCGCGATCATGACGAAGCTGTTCCAGAGACAGCCGCGGTCCGCCAGCACCTGGGCCAGCACGGGCGTCGGCTTTTCCCAGAACCGCGCGACCCGGAAGAGCGCGCTCCCGGGGATCGGCTCCGCCGGCTCGATCCAGCCGTACTCCGTCTCGGCGCTCTCCGGGGTGATGCCCAGCAGCACCACCAGCTCGGGCCGCGCGCGGACCGCGGAGAACGCCGCCGCCACGTGGCGCATGAAGACCGGGTCATCCGAGACGTAGTGATCGGACGGGAGGACGGCCACGGCGCCCAGCGGTGCGCTGGCGGCGATGCGCAGCACCCCGTACAGGATTGCGGCGGCGGTCCCGCGGCCCTCGGGCTGGATGATGGCGCACCCCGGCGGCATGCCCGCGACGAGCGGCGCGTAGTAGCGCTCGTGGCTCCGCGTGAGCACCAGGAGCGTCTGGGCGGGCGGGATGGCGAGCGCGGCGCGGCGG
>JACPCH010000183.1 GCA_016179875.1 Candidatus Rokuibacteriota bacterium
GCGCCGTGCGCGGGTTGTCGCCGGTGATCATCACGACCTCGAGCCCCATCGCCGTGAGCTTCTGGATCGCGTCCTTCGAGTCGGCCTTGAGGGTGTCGGCGACCGCGACGATACCGGCGGGTCGGCCGTCGATCGCGACGTACATGGGCGTCTTGCCCTCGTCGGCGAGCCGGGCGGCGTGCGCTTCAAGCTCGGCGACCCGGATCGTGCGTTCGCGCATCAGCGCGAGGTTGCCGAGCAGGATCGTGCGGCCGTCCACCGTCGCCTCGAGGCCGTGGCCGGGAATCGCGTTGAACGCGCTCGCGTCGGGGAGCGCGAGCCCGCGCGCCCGGGCGCCCTCGACGATCGCCGCGGCCAGCGGATGCTCCGAGGACTTCTCCACCCCGCCCGCGAGCCGCAGGACGTCGTCCTCGGTGAACCCGTCGGCCACCAGGACGTCGGTCAGCACCGGCGTCCCGTGGGTGATCGTCCCCGTCTTGTCGAGGATGATCGTCTGGAGCTTCTGCGCCGTCTGGAGCGCGTCGCCCCCACGGATGAGGATGCCGTTCAGCGCCCCGAGCCCCACGCCCGTCGTGAGCGACATGGGCGTCGCCATGCCAAGGGCGCACGGGCAGGCGATGATGAGCGTCGTCACCGCGACGATCAGCGCGTAGACCGCACGCGGCTCGGGGCCGAAGGTGTACCAGACCATGAAGCCTGCGATCGCGAGGATGGCGACCGACGGCGTGAAGTACCCGGAGACGACGTCCACGATCCGCTGGATCGGCACCTTCGAGCCCTGGGCATCCTGGACCATGCGGACGATGTTCGCGAGGGCGGTGTCCTTGCCCACCTTCGTCGCGCGGAACCTGAACGCGCCGGTCTTGTTGACGGTCGCGCCGATGACTTCGTCGCCCACGTGCTTCTCGACCGGCAATGACTCGCCGGTCACCATGGACTCGTCCACCGCGGAGGCGCCCTCGACGACCTCGCCGTCCACCGGGATCTTCTCGCCGGGGCGGACGACGACGGTGTCGCCCACCAGCACCTCCTCGACGGGGAGGTCCACTTCCTTTCCGTCGCGGAGGACGCGCGCCGTCTTCGCCTGGAGGCCGATCAGCTTCCTGATCGCCTCCGAGGTCCGGCCCTTGGCCCGCAACTCCATCGCGAGCCCGAGGTCCACGAGCGCGATCACGACCACCGTGACGTCGTAGTAGACGTCGAGGAACTCGGACGAGGGGAAGATTCGCGGAACGAGGAGCACGATCGTCGAGTAGATCCAGGCGACGCCGGTGCCGAGCGCGATCAGCGTGTGCATGTTCGCCGAACGGTGGCGCAGCGCCTGCCACGCGCCCGTGAAGAAGTGATGACCACTGTAAAGGAGGACGGCGAGCGCGGCGACGCCCATCCCCGCCCACATCCACCAGAGGCGGTGGCTCTCGCGCGGGAACCAGCCGCCGAGGACCGGGAAGAGCCACGGGTAACTCATGATCATCGTGAACGTGCCGACGGCTGCGCCGAACCACCACTGGCGCATCAGGGCGCGGTACTCGCGGTCGCGCTCCTCGGTCTCGCGATCGACGGCGTCGGGACTGGCGGGCGGTGGCGCGTCGACGACCGTGTAGCCGGCCGAGCCCACCGCCGCCTTGACCGCCGCGAGGTCGGTCACGCCGGGCAGATACTCGACCGTCGCTTCGTCCGTCCCGGCGTTGACCGTCGCATCCAGCACGCCGGGGGTGGCGCGGAGAGCCTGCTCGATCTTCGTCACGCAGGAGGCGCAGGTGATCGTGCGGACGCCGAAGCGTGCCCGGGCGGCGCCGATCCTGTACCCCGCCTGCTTGATCGCGTCATGCAGCGCGCCGATCGTCGTACGCGCGGGGTCGAAGTCCACGAAGGCGCGCTCGCCGACGAGATTGACGGTGGCGTTCCGGACGCCCGGCACCGCCAGGAGGGCCCGCTGGACCGCCTGCGCGCAGCTCGCGCAGGCGAGCCCCGCGACCGGAAGCTCGACTCGGCGGATCCCCTCCGCCGTGTGCCCGACGCCCGTCGTCGCCGATGTCGATCTCACGAGGGACGCGCCTCGGCGGCCGGTCGCAGGTCCCCCCAGACTCATCGGCGCTCACCTCCGTCGATTGTGACGCGATCGCGATAGGCGGGAATCGTCGTGGGCCAGCCGAGCTCGCTCCCGACCCGCGCCGCGAAAGCCCGCGCAGGCTCCGGATCGCCGTGAACGACGAAGACCTGCTTCGGCGGGCTCGTGGCCGTGCGCAACCAGCGCAGGAGGCCGTCGGCGTCGGCGTGTGCGGAGAGTCCGTGAATCGTCTCGATGGTCGCACGAACTGGGATCTCCTCGCCGAAGATCCGGAGCGACTGCTCGCCGTTCTGGAGCCGGCGGCCGCGAGTCCCGATCGCCTGGTAGCCAACGACGAGCACCGTCGTGCGCGGATCGGGAAGCCGCTGTTTCAGGTGATGGAGTACCCGACCCCCGGTCGCCATCCCGCTGGCCGAGATGATGAGCACCGGCCCCTTGACGTCGTTGATCGCGCGCGACTCTTCGGGGCTTCGCGCCAGCCGGAAGTCTCCGCAGTGGAGCGGGCAGTTCCGCGTCATCACCATCTCGCGCATCTCCCCTTCGAAATCCTCCGGGTGGGCGCAGTAGATCTCCGTCGCGTTGATGGCCATCGGACTGTCCACGTAGGCCGGCAGCTCCGGGATGCGCCCGGCCTTCTCCAGCCCGCTCAGGTGGTACATCAACTCCTGCGTGCGCCCGATGGCGAAGGCGGGGACGATGATCGCGCCTCCACGCTCGAGCGCCTTCTTGATGACGCGCTCGGGCTGCGCCGGGATCGGCTCGGGGTCGTGCCGCCGGTCGCCGTACGTCGATTCGACGACGACGTCGTCCGCCTCCTCGATCGGCATCGGGTCGGGCAGGATGGGCGCACCGTAGCGCCCCAGGTCCCCTGAGAAGACGAGGCGGCGGCCGTCGATCTGGACGGTGATCGTGGCCGAGCCCAGGATGTGGCCCGCGCGCTTGAAGGTAACCCGGATTCCCGGCGCCAGATCGAGCGGCTCCCGATATCCAACGCCCCTCACCAGCTCGGCCGCCGCGAGCCCGTCCTCGGCCGTGTAGAGCGGCAGCGTGGGCTTGTGCTTCGACGTCCCGCGCTTGTTGTGGTAGGCGGCCTCTTCTTCCTGCAGGTGTCCGGAGTCCGGGAGCAGGATCTTGAGGAGGTCCGCCGTCGCCCGCGTCGCGTAGACGCGCCCCCGGAAGCCGTCCTTCACGAACCGCGGCAGGTAGCCCGTGTGGTCGATGTGGCCGTGGGTCAGGACCACCCAGTCCACCGACGCGGGCTCGATCGGCAGACGGTCCCAGTTGCGCAGTCGCAGCTCCTTGAGCCCCTGGTACAACCCGCAGTCGACGAGCAGCCGTCCGGCGTCCGTCTCGACGAGGTACTTGGACCCCGTGACGGTCCCGGCCGCACCGAGGAACTCGAGCGTGGCCACGGGCGCGCCTATCCGCGCTCGCCCCGCCGGCTGGCCGGCCGGCAGGGGCACACGTAGTCCGGGGACCGGTAGCGCCCGAGGAGCCGGTCCACGAGCCGCGCCGGCTCGCCCTCGTACAGCACCTCGGCTCCCGTGTCCTTGCGCAGGCTCGTCTCGACGGTGCGCAGCGCGTCCGTGATGCCGCCGGTGCCGCTGAGGACGCCGATCAGCTTGCCCTCCTCGTAGGCGATGGCGAACTCGCCCAGCGTGCCCGAGCGCCCGCCGATCACGACGACGATGTCGCTGCTCCGGATGTTGACGAGCTCGCGCCCCATGAGGCC
>JACPCH010000086.1 GCA_016179875.1 Candidatus Rokuibacteriota bacterium
CGCGGACGCGGATGGCGGGACCGCAGGCCGACGGGGCTCAGGGTTCACGCGCTGCGGCGCGGGGGCCTCGGGCAGGAGGCTCGCCTGCGCGGGCGGCGGCGCCGGCACGCCGGGCGCAACACCCTGCTGGCGGAGGAGGGCCCCGACCTCGTCCACCCGTTTCAGCACGTCCTCCAACGCCTGCGGCACCGGCCGGCGCGTCGCGCGCACGGTGGCGATCTCGAGCTCCACGCGCGGGTGCGGCGACTCGCGCATGAGCGCGTCGGCCTCGAGGAACGCGCGCAGCACGTAGAGCAGCTCGTCGAGCGACACCGCCTCGCCGAGCTTCCGCAGCTCGTTGCCCTCGGCGTGGGTGAGGTCGGCCAGCTTCGCCGTCGGCGCCGCCTTGAGCACGAGCGCGCGGCGCAGCAGCTCGACGGCATCGCGCGCGAAGGCGCCGAGGTCCTCGCCCTCGCGGGCGGCGCGGTCGATCGCCTCGAGCGCCGCGCCCGTGTCGTGGCCGACCAGCGCCGCCGCGAACGCGCGCACCGCCTCCGGGGCGGTGGCGCCGAGGAGCTGGGCCACCGGGCCGGCCTCCAGCCGGCCGTCACCGTAGGCGATCGCGGTGTCGAGCAGCGAGAGCGCGTCGCGCAGCGACCCCTCGGCGGCGCGCACGATCACCGGCAGCGCCGCCGGCTCGTACGGCACGCCCTCCTCCTTCAGGATCCGCTCGAGCGAGGCGATCAGGAGATCGGGGGCGATCGGCCGGAAGTCGAACCGCTGCACGCGCGAGAGGATCGTCGCCGGCAGCTCGCGGGGGTCGGTCGTGGCCAGCACGAACACGACGTGCGCCGGCGGCTCCTCGAGCGTCTTCAGGAGCGCGTCGAAGGCCTCGGGGGTGAGCTGGTGGACCTCGTCGATGATGTAGACCTTGTAGCGCCCGCGCGACGGCGCGTACTTCACGTTCTCGCGCAGCGCCCGCACGTCGTCGATCTTGCGGTTCGACGCGCCGTCGATCTCGATGATGTCGACGGTGGCGGTGTCCCGGCAGCTGACGCAGGCGCCGCAGGGTTCGGGCCCCGTCCGCGCGGCGCAGAGGAGCGCCCGCGCCAGCAGCCGCGCGGTCGTCGTCTTGCCGATGCCGCGCGGGCCCGCGAACAGGTAGGCGTGCGCGATGCGCCCGGACGCGAGCGCGTTCCGGAGCGTGCGCGTGATCGCGTCCTGCCCGACGACCGCCTCGAACGTCTGCGGCCGCCACTTGCGCGCGAGGACCTGGTAGCTCAAGTGACCGTGCACCCTCCTTCGATCGATCCGTACTGCGATCTCCCCGCGGAGCCGGCTCGGGCCAGGTACTCCCACGGCACACGAGAGGGTCGCCTTACCGTTGCTCCCTTCCGGGCCTGGCGGGGTTCGGCGATTCTCGTTGCGTGGGGCCCGACCGTCAACGCCGCCCCACGAGGCTCACTCAACACAGACCGCCCTCGAGAGGGAATTCGACCCCGCTGAAGCGGATTGCGGGTTACAGGGCACCGCTAACTCCCCGTCTAGCACGGCCACGCCGGATTTCATGGCGGAGGGGGCGGGATTTGAACCCGCGGCACAGGGGTTACCCGTGCACGGCATTTCCAGTGCCGCACCTTCGGCCGCTCGGTCACCCCTCCACGATGCACACAAGAAGATTGGCGGAGGGGAGAGGATTTGAACCCCCGAGGGACTTACGCCCCTATCCGATTTCGAGTCGGACGCCTTCAACCGGGCTCGGCCACCCCTCCGCGCACTCGTCATCTTTTCGTTTCAAAGAACTCCCGCAGCAGCGCCGCGGCCTCGGCGGCGCGCACGCCGCCCGTCGCCGCCACGCGATGATTCGACCGCGCATCATCGAGCAGCCGGTGGAGCGACTCCACGGCGCCCGCCTTCGGGTCGGCGGCGCCGTACACCACGCGCGCCACCCGCGCGTGGAGCGCCGCCCCGCAGCACATCGCGCACGGCTCCACCGTCACGTAGAGCGTCGCGCCCGGCAACCGGTAGTTGCCGGTCTTCCGTCCCGCCTCGCGGAGCGCCAGGATCTCGGCGTGCGCCGTGGGATCGGCCAGCGCGATCGGGGCGTTGTGGGCCCGGGCGACGATCGCGCCGTCGAGCACGACCACGGCGCCCACGGGCACCTCGCCCGCCTCGAGGCCGCGCCGCGCCTCGTCGAGCGCCGCGCGCATGAACCCATCGAGTGTCTCATCGGTGCCCTGGCGCAACAGACCACCACGGTACCCGGCAAACCCCCGGGAACGCAAGCAGTCTTCGCCCGATGCCGGTCTTCGCCCGATCGGGGGAAACGCGGGGCCGGCCGCGGGGCCGCGTCAGGTCGGCGGTGGGTAGACGGTGAGCCGGCGGACCAGCTGGCTCAGCTGCTCGAAGTGCTCCTCCGAGAGGTTGAGGAAATAGAAGACGTACCCGTCGAGGTCGACCCGGATCAGGAGCGAGAGGACCCTGACCCGCCGGTCCTCGCCCGGCGGATCGAACTCGAGCTCGACGGTCGTCGTCGGGCGGTGCGAGCCGGCGGCCCGGACCTTCATGGCCTGGGTGGTGAGATCGACGCTCGTCGTCTCCCACTCGGCGCCGCCTTCTTCGTGGATGCGCACCGGCAGCGCCACGCGCGCGCGCGTCTCCCGCCGCCGCTCGACGGGTCGCACCGCGGGCCCGGACGGCCCGGCCGGGCGGTCGAAGATCCGGAGGAGCCGCTGCAACTGGTCCAGGGGCACGGGCTTCGCGAGGAACTTGGCGGCGCCGAGCGCCAGGCACTCGTCCGCCTCGCGGTCCGACGCGATCCCTGACACGACGATGATCGGGATGCCGGCGCTTCGCACCCACGGGAGGCGAAGGAAGTCGAGCCCGCTCATGCCGGGCAGCCGGAAATCGAGCAGGATCAGATCGGGGCGGTCTCGCTGGACCCGGACCAGCGCGTCCTCCGCGGATCCGACGGTCTCGGCATCGTGGCCCAGCTCGATGCAGAGATCTCGCAGGACCTCGCCGACGATCGCGTCGTCTTCCACGACGAGCACCCGCATGGCCGGCCACCTCCAGAGGCACAGCGCCTCTGGGGTTGGACAGTCAGCAAGAGCGATACCACGGATTTCCGGAAGGCTCGCCCGAATAGAACGCCTGTAAGGTCGCTGATTTCCGGAGCAGCGCCGTCCGGCCCGACCGCGCACGGAGCGGCTGTTAACTTACCGGTGACCAGGAAGCGACCGGCCGATCGTGGGGGGGTGGTGGGCCCTAGAGGATTCGAACCTCTGGCCTTCGGATTCGTAGTCCGACGCTCTGTCCACCTGAGCTAAGGGCCCGTGGCGGAGAGGCCGGGATTCGCGTCAGCTCTTGGGCAGGAGCGACTTCGTCGTCTGCCGCGCGGCGGCCTCGGCGGCGGCGGTCATCGCGGCCAGCACGCCCTGCCGGCTCAGGCGGTTGAACCAGCGCCCGGGCTCCGATTCGGCGAACTGCGCGTACTCGTCCAGCTCCTGGTCCGTCGTCGAGCGATAGGCGTAGAGCATGTTGACGAGCGTCGCGGCCCGGATCGCCTGCTGCTGGGCGCGGAGCATCCGGACGGCGCTGTCCACGTCGGCGGGCTTCGCCCGGCGCTCGGGCGGGATCATCGGGGTCACCGCCTTGATCGCCGCCTGGAACGAGGCCACCAGCAGCTCCAGGTTGAATTCGGCCGCGCCCGACGACGCCTCGAGCCGCACGATGAGCCCGAGCCGCGTCTGGGGCGGCGGGCTCGCCTGGACCTCACGCGCGAACCGCTCGATGTGCGACCGCGCCTCGGCCGAGGACGCCTCCAGCTCGAGGGCCGCCATCTTGCGGAAGAGCGGCTCGCGCAGCCTGGCGACGACGAGCCCCATGAGCTGCGGGTCGTAGCCCTTCTGGAACTCGCCGCGGACGGCGGTGTAGAACACCTCGGGCCGGAACGCGTCGGTGAGGATCTTGAGGACCCCGGCCTTGTCCTTCGGGGCCGTGGGCCCGCGCTGCTGCTCGATCTGCGCCTTGATCTGGCCCGGGATCAGCTCGAGCGACTTCTTGAGCCCCGAGATGTCGAGCGCCTCGGCGATCAGGCTCTCGCGCTCGCCCTCGACGGGCGCGACCTGGGGCGGCGTGTCCGAGTAGTGCACGACGCCCTTCGGGTCCACCCAGCGGTAGGTCTTCGCGTCCGCCACCGCGGCGCCGGACGCGACGAGCGCGAGCGCGACGAGCCACACCATGCCCCGATGCTTCATGCGCGCCTCCTATTTCGTCGTCGGCGACTGCAGGGCCGGCTTCTTCGGCACCGCGAGCTTCAGCGCCTCGATCTTCTTCTGGGCGCCCGCCGCCTTGCCGGGCTCGTCCTTGCACGGCGGGGCCGCCGGCGCGCCCACGCTCGTGCTCGCGCCCACCTTGTGCGTGACCGCCTTGGCCCCGGCCGGCGGGGCCGCCGCCTTGGCCGCCGGCGTGGGCGACTCGTCCTTGCACGGCTTCGCGGGATCGACCTTCGTCAGTACGGTCTTACTGGCCGGGCTCGCCTTGCTGGCGCCCTCGCCCACCCGCCGGCCCTGGGGATTGAGCGCGACGCCGGGGCTCACCACGACGCCACCCGTCGTCTTGCTCGTCGCGCCCCCCACCGCTCCGCCCGCCGTGCCGCCGGGCGTCACTCCCAGGCCTGTCGCGACACCGCTCGCCGCGCCGCCCGCCGTGCCACCCGCCACCGCGGCCCCGGCCGCCGCGCCGACGCCGGTCACCGCGGCGGCCGGTCCGGCGGCGCCCGACACCGCCTTCGACGCCGTGGCCGCGCCCGGGCCCGCCGTGACGCCGGCGGCCGCGCGCGGAGCGACCTTCGCGACTTCCTGCTGCAGGATCGCGCCGCCGAGCGGCACCGGCGCGTTGCCGGTGGTCATGCGGAAGTCGCGCCCGGCCTGGCTGGCGGCGGCCGGGCTGATGGTCTGCGGCTTGGGCGGCGTCTTCGGCGCCGTGGCGCCCGCGACCGCCAGGCGCTGGTTGGCGCCCAGGGCGACCGGCGGCGCCAGCGGCCGCTTGGACACGGGATCGAAGTGGACGATGTGCACGCTCCCGCTCAGGACGGTGAACGTCGAGCGCGTCGGGCCGGCCCCGGGCGGCGACACCTCGGCCAGCACCACGGTGCCGCGCACGCCGGCGATCGCGTTGGGCGTGCGGATCTCGACCAGCTCGCCCGACTGGAGCTTCTCGCGCGCGACCGCGACGGCGACCTTGCCGCTTCCGACGTCCACCGTCGAGACGCCCGGGATCTCGGTGATGACCACCACCGAGCGCTCGCGGATCGTCACCACGGCCTTCTCGCCGACGAGCAGGCGCACGAGCGCCTCGTCCATCGTCGCGATGCGATCGCGCAGGAAGATGGGGTCCTGGAACTTGAGAAAGGCCGGCGAGGCCAGCGTGCGCCGGCTCACCGTGGCGTTGCCCTGGATCGCGGTGACGAGGCCGGCGCGGGGCGGCTCCGCCGGGCGCGCGGGCTCGTCGGCGGCTGCGGGGAGGGCCGTCGCGAGCAGGACGAGCAGCGCGACCCGGGACTTCAGCACGACACCCCCATGATTTCAGAGCCGGAGACGCGGATCAAGGGCGTCGCGGATGCCGTCGCCGAGGAGGTTGAAGCCGAGCACGGTCAGGAAGATCGCGAGGCCCGGGAACGCGCCGAGCCACGGCGCCTGCTCGAGGTAACCGCGCCCGGTCGCGAGCATGATCCCCCAGGACGGCGTCGGCGGCTGGGTGCCGAGCCCGAGGAAGGACAGCGCCGCCTCGGTGAGGATCGCGAACGACACCGAGAACGAGGACTGCACCAGCAGCGGCGCCAGGCAGTTGGGCAGCACGTGCCGGCGCACGAGGCGCAGGTCCGAGGCGCCGAGCGCGCGCGCGGCCGCCACGAAGTCGTGCTCCTTCACCGAGAGGACCTGGGCCCGGATCAGGCGCGCGAAGTGGGGCACGAACACGATGCCGATGGCGAAGAGGGCGTGGACGAGCTTGGGCCCGAGGATCGCGGTGATGCCGAGCGCCAGCACCAGGGTCGGGAAGGACAGGATCACCTCGATCGCCCGCATGATCAGGTTGTCGGCGCGGCCGCCCACGAACCCGGCGACGAGCCCGAGCGGCAGGCCCACCACCAGCGCGACCGCGACCGTGAAGAGCCCGGCCTGGAGCGACACGCGAGACCCGTGGACGACGCGGCTCAGGATGTCGCGCCCGATGTCGTCGGTGCCGAACGGGTGCGCGCGCGAGGGCGGCGCCAGCACGCTGGCGAAGTCGGCCGCGATGGGGTCGTAGGGCGCGAGCCACGGCGCCCCCGCCGCCAGGAGCAGGAAGCCGGCGACGAGCGCCAGGCCGACCCGGCCGACGTGGCTGCGCCGGAACTGGGCGAGCGCGATCGCGGTGAGGCTCGCGGCGGCCATCAGTGCACGCGGATCCGCGGGTCCAGGTACGAGTAGAGGATGTCCACCAGGAGGTTCGAGAGCACGTAGCCCCCCGCCAGGAACAGGATCACGCCCTGCACGACGAAGAAGTCGCGGCTGAAGATCGAGTCGATCATGAGCCGGCCGACGCCGGGCAGCGCGAAGAGCGTCTCGGTGATGATCGTGTTGCCGAGGAGCCCGCCGAGCTGGAGCCCGACCACCGTGACCACGGAGATGAGCGCGTTCTTCAGCGCGTGCTTGCCGACCACCTGCCCCTGGCCGAGGCCCTTGGCCTGCGCGGTCCGCACGTAGTCCTGGCGCAGCACCTCGAGCATGCCCGAGCGGAGCTGGCGCGCGACCAGCGCGGCGAGCGCGGTGCCGAGCGTGAAGGCGGGCAGGATGAGCGCGAGCAGGTTGTCGCCGGGGCTCGCGGTGAGCGGCACCCAGCCCGAGGGCGGGAGCCAGCGGAGCAGCAGGGCGAAGACGTAGATCAGGATGATGCCGAGCCAGAAGCCCGAGCCACTCGCCGTACTGGACCACCAGCGGGCGGTCGAAGCCGAGGCGCGTCCGGAAGCGCGCGAGCGTCTCCGGGTCGGCCTCCTCGCCCAGGAACAGCACCGCGGGGTCGCCCGGCAGCGCGTGGACGAGCGCGAACACCACGAGGCTGACGAGGAGGAGCAGCGGGACCGTCGCCAGCAGCCGCCGCCCGCGGAGCTTCAGCACCGCCGACGAGTATAACTCAGAGCCTGTGAACGAATCGCCTGTCGAGCCGCGTCCCGGGTCCCCCGGGGCGCGTGCGAGCGCTGGGGGGCATGGGGGGCCCGTCGAGGCCCCCCATGTTCTCAGGCGGGGCGTATCGCCCGGACGATCGCCCGCCGCACCTCCGCGAAGTCGAGCGGCTTGCTGAGGCTCGCCACGCCGAGCCGGCCGATCAGCTCGCCGACCTCACCGCTCAGCGTGTCGCCGGTGACGAAGACGACGCGCCGGGCGAGGGCCGGGTCGCGCCGCTCCAGCTCGCGATACAGCCCCGCGCCGTCGAGGCCCGGCATCCTGAGGTCGGTGAAGATCAGGTCGAACGCGCGGCCCCGGATCAGCTCGAGCGCGCTCATCCCGTCCGTCGCCACGCTCACCGCATGGCCGTCGCTGGCGAGCATGTCGGCGAGGACCTCGGCCACGTCCGGCTCGTCGTCCACGATGAGGACCGTGAGTCTCCGCGGCACCGCGGGCTCGCCGTCCTCGCCAGGCAGCGATGGCTGCGGCACCGGGAAGACCGGCAGCTCGATCGTGAACGAGGCCCCGCTCCCGGGCCGGCTCTCCACCGTCAGCGTCCCGCTGTGGCTCTCGACGATATTCCGGCAGAGCGGGAGCCCGAGCCCCGTGCCCTGCCCCTCCGGCTTGGTCGTGAAGAACGGCTCGAAGATGCGCCCGAGAATCTCGTCCGGGATGCCCGGGCCGCTGTCCGAAACGACGAGCCGGACGACGTTGCGCGACCGGTCGTGGCGCGCCACCAGGCTGATCCGGCGTGCGGCCGCGCTCGCGCGCAGCGCCTGCTCGGCGTTCGTGACGAGGTTGACGAGCACCTGGTGCAGCTGCGTCGGGTCGGCCCAGAGCACGGGCAGCTCGGCGGCGAGGTCCTGGACCACCTCGACCCCGTTGACGCGCAGCGGATACGCGAGCAGGTCGATGGCCTCGGCGACGACCGTGTCGAGGTGCGTCGCCTCGCGCGCGGGCGGGCGTTGCCGGGCGAGCGCGAGGAAGTTCCGGACGATCCGCGCGCAGCGGTCCGCCGCCCGCACGAGCTTTTCGGCCCGCTGGACGACGGCCGGATCCGCCGACGCCCGGAGCAGCGTGGCGTGGCCGGTGAGGACCGAGAGCGGATTGTTCAGCTCGTGGGCGACGCCCGCCAGCAGCTGGCCCATCGTCGCGATCTTTTCGGTCTGCATGAGCTGCTGGGTCCGCTCCTGGACCTTGGCCTCGAGGGTCCGCGCGTACTCCTCGACGGCGCGCCGGGACTCCGCGAGCTGCCCGTTGGTCCGGCTCAACTCCTCGAGCGTGGCGAACAG
>JACPCH010000087.1 GCA_016179875.1 Candidatus Rokuibacteriota bacterium
GGCGTCCCGGTTGATCCACGCCGCGTCCATGCCGATCCGCTGGGCGCCGAGCACGTCCATGTCGGCGCGGTCGCCGACGAAGAGCGCCTCCTCGGGCCCGACGCCGAGGCCGCCGAGCGCCGCGTCGAAGATCTCGCGCCGAGGCTTGCGCCACCCGATCGCGTCGGAGACGACGATCGCGCCGAACAGCTCCGCCACGCCCGCCCGCTCGAGGATGTCGAGCGCCGTCGGCGTGTAGTCGAAGTTCGAGACGACGGCCAGGCGGTAGCGCGCGGCCAGGCTCCGGAGCAGGGGGCCGTGGTGCGCGGGAAAGTCGGCGGCGCGGCCGAGCGCGCCCCGGTGGGCGTCGATCAGCGCCTGCGTCAGGCCGGGCGGCAGCGCCGCCGCGTCGAGCCCGAGCCGCTGGAAGAAGTACGCGAAGCGGACGAGGGCCGGGACCTCCCGGTGGTCGAGCGCGCGCAGGCGCTCGGCCTCCTTCCAGCTCCCGAGGAGCGCCTCGTAGCACTGCTCGAGGCCGATCCGGGGCGCGTGGACGCTCAGGATCGCGTGGAGGTGGCCGGCGGAGGTGCGCACCGCCTTGCCGTGGATCCGCACCTCGGGCATGCGCTCGCGGTCGAAGCGCACCAGCGTGTCGAAGAGGTCGAAGAGGACCGCGGCGTACGGCATCAGAGCGGCTTCCGGCCCGTGTAGCCTTCGTCGAGGCCGTGCCAGTAGCGGATCTCCCGCTCCCCGTGCTTCCAGCAGAGGTTGACCTCCGCGCCGCCGCGCAGGTGCGGAAAGTCCACCAGCCCGAGGCCGAGGTCCTTGGGGGCGCCGCCGAGGGCCACGATCCGCTCGAGGCCGTCCTGGACGCGGCGCACGAGGCCGGCCGCACGCTCCGAGTCGGCGCGCCAGGCCGCGCGGTCGAGCACGCCGCCGCCCGCGAGCGAGATCCGCTCCTGCTCGGCGCGCTGCCGCTCGCGCACCGTGGCCGCCTCGGCGTGCGCCGCCATCACGCCGCCCATGATCGCGGTGAGCGCGGGGATCAGCGCCGCGACCTCCTTCGGCGTGAAGTGGCGCTCAGCCACGGATCTCCTTGTCCACGAAGATCGCGTGCACCTCCCTGGGGCCGTGGACGCCGCGCGTGAGCGTCAGCTCGATGTCGGCGGTCCGGCTCGGCCCGGTGATGAAGCTCGTGACCGCGCCGCGGTCGTCGGGCTCGCCCCCGTCGTGCCAGGATTCCAGGACCACGCCCGCCTGCCGCAGCGACTCCACCAGCACGGACCGGTCGAAGACCGCCACGTGATAGGGCGGCAGGAGCGACGTCGAGCGCGGCCGGCCGCCGCCCGAGCGGAGCACGAGCGTGCCGGTCTCGGCGATCGCGAGGTCCACCCCGGTGAGCCCGAGCTCGGCGTCCGCGATCTGGGCCCGGAGCCGCTGGCGCGCCGCGGGATCGTCCAGCGCGCCCGGCGGCATCGCCACCACGTCGAGGCCCCGGGCGGTGAGCGCCGCCGCCAGATCGCCGCCGAGCGCCCCCGGATGCCAGGCGACCAGCCGCCGCACGCCGCGCTCGCGCGCCAGCCCGGCCACGACCTGCGGCACGTCGGCGAGAGCCGCCACCCGATGGAAGACGCCGCCGACGCCTTCGAACTCACGGCGGAAGCCTTCGAGCGCCCCGGGCCAGCGCTCGGCGAGCTCGCGGCGGATCGCGTCCACCTCGGCGCGGGGGCGCGCCGGCGTGGCCGCGGCCGCCGCCGGGACGAGGCCCGGCGCGCGCCGCATCGCGCCGCGGATCCGGTCGAGGAACTCCGCCCGGGTCGTCACGCCCGCCCCTCCCGGTCGAGCGCGTCCCAGCGCTCCTGAAAGGTCCGCGCCGCGACGGCGGGCAGATCGCGGGCCCCGGTCCAGGCCCCCGGGCCGAGCGGCAGGCTCCGGATGGCGCCGTCGCGCGCGAACGGCCGCTGCGCCAGGCGCGCGAGCCGCGCGGCGGCGCGGTAGAGCGCCGGCCGGAGCAGGAGCCTCCCCAGGGCGCCGAACGCGACCCGCTCGGCCCACGGCGCGATCTTCCGCTCGGCCACCTCGCGGCGCAGCGCGATCAGCATGCCCGGGATGTCGATGCGCACGGGGCACGCGTCGGCGCAGGCGCCGCAGAGCGACGAGGCGTGGGCGAGGTCCTTGACCGACTCCGGCCCGTGCAGCATGGCCGTCAGGAGGATGCCGATCGGGCCGGGGTACGTGTGGCCGTAGGCGTGGCCGCCGATCTGCCGGTACACCGGGCACACGTTGAGGCAGGCCCCGCAGCGCAGGCACGCGAGGGCCTCGCGCAGCGGGCCGGCCAGCTGGCCGATCCGGCCGTTATCCAGCAGGACCAGGTGGAACTCGTCCGGGCCCTCCAGCTCCCCCGCCCGCCGCGGCCCCTGGACCAGCGTCGTGTACACGGAGAGCTTCTGGCCCGTCGCGCTCTTGGCGAGAATCGCCAGGAAGACCATCAGGTCGGTCAGGGAGGGCACGACCTTCTCGACGCCCATGACCGCCACGTGGACCCGCGGCAGCGAGGTGACCATCCGGCCGTTGCCCTCGTTGGTGACGAGCACCACCGTGCCGGTGTCGGCCACCGCGAAGTTCGCGCCGGTGATCCCGAGGTCGGCCTGGAGGAACTTCTCGCGCAGCTCGGCCCGCGCGATGCGCGTCAGCTCCTCGGGGTCGGCGGCGACCCGGCGCCCGAGCTCCCGGGAAAAGAGGTCGGCCACCTGACCCTTCGTCTTGTGGATCGCCGGCGCGATGATGTGCGAGGGCCGCTCGTGGGCGAGCTGGATGATGTACTCGCCGAGATCGGTCTCCACCGGCGTGACGCCCGCGGCCTCGAGCGCCTCGTTCAGGTGGATCTCCTCGGTGGCCATGGACTTCGACTTCACCGCCATGCGCGCGCCCGTCCGCCGGGCGATGTCGAGGATGATCCGCCGCGCCTCCTCGGCGGTCGTCGCGTAGTGGACGTGGCCGCCGCGCGCCTCGACGCGGGCCACCAGCCGCTCCACGTGCTGGTCCAGCCGCTGGAGCGTCGCCTCCTTGATCTGCCGCGCCCGGTCGCGCAGGGCCTCGCCGTCGGGAAACACCTCGAACGCCTCGCGCCGGAGCCCGATGAACTTCGTGGTGGCGATGGTGAGCGCCTCCTGGAGGAAGGCGTCCTTCATCGCGCGGCCGGCGCGCTCGCGAAACGGGATCGCCAGCTCGTCCGGGCTCACGGCCCGTCCCCCGCCAGCAGCTCGGCCAGGTGCACCGCGCGCACCTTCGAGCCCCGGCGCCGGAGCCCTCCGCCCAGCTGCATGAGGCAGCCCGCGTCGCACGCCACGACGCAGGCGGCGCCGGTCGCCTCGACGTTCGCGAGCTTCTTGTCGAGGATCCGGGCCGAGACCTCGGGCAGCCGCACCGCGAACGAGCCGCCGAACCCGCAGCACTCGTCGGCCCCCGGCAGCTCGACCAGCTCCACGCCCCGGAGGCCCGCCAGCAACCGCCGTGGGCTCTCGGCCTCGTGGAGCCCGCGCAGCAGGTGGCAGGAATCGTGGTAGGTGACCCGGCCCCTGACGGCCGCGGTGAGCTCGCTCACGCCCAGGACGTTGACGAGGAACTGCGAGAGCTCGTAGGTCCGCGCCGCCAGCCGCTCCGCGGCCGCGCGGGCGGCCGGATCCGGCATGAGCCCCGGGTACTCGTGCTTGACCATCCAGGCGCACGAGCCCGACGGGACCACGACGTGCTC
>JACPCH010000209.1 GCA_016179875.1 Candidatus Rokuibacteriota bacterium
GGCGGCGCCGGTGATGAGCCGCGGGTCTTCCGTGCGCCGGACCGCGGCGCCCATGAGTCTCGGAGTCGTCATGTGGGGTCCTCTCCGGGGCGCAGGATACCCTACTTCTGCGGCGAGCTTACCGCAACGGCCGGTCTCGGGTAGACTCTCTCCGGCATGACCGACCTCGCGACCGCCCGGCAGTGGATCGGCGCCGCCGAGCGCATCGTGGCGCTCACGGGCGCCGGCATCTCGACCGAGTCCGGCATCCCCGACTTCCGCGGGCCCCAGGGGCTCTGGACCCGGAACCCCGAGGCCGAGAAGATGGCGACGCTCCAGCACTACGTGGCCGACCCCGAGGTGCGCAAGCGCGCCTGGAAGAACCGGGTGCAGATGCTCGGGCGCGACCCGAAGCCGAACGCCGGCCACCGCGCGCTGGTCGCGCTCGAGCGCCGGGGCGCGCTCCACACGCTCATCACCCAAAACGTGGACGGGCTCCACCAGCTCGCGGGCTCCTCGCCCGGGATCGTCGTCGAGATCCACGGCACGATGCGCGAGGTGGTGTGCCTCGACTGCGGCGAGCGCGCCCCGACGGAGCGCGTGCTGGCGCGCCTGACCGCCGGCGAGGAGGACCCGCCGTGCCAGAGCTGCGGCGGCATCCTCAAGTCCGCGACGATCTCGTTCGGCCAGGGCCTCGTGGCCGAGGACCTCCGGCGCGCCGAGCGCGCCGCGCGCCAGTGCGACCTGATGCTGGCCGTCGGCACCAAGCTCTCGGTGTGGCCGATCGCGGGCGTGGTGCCGCTGGCGAAGGAGGCCGGCGCGCGCGTCGTGATCGTCAACGCCGAGCCGACCGAGATGGACGAGCTGGCCGACGCGGTGCTGCGCGGCCCGATCGGCGAGCTGCTGCCGCGCCTCGCCGGCTAGCATGAACGCGATCGCCGCCGTCGCCGCGCTCGACTCGCGCGCGACGCGCCTGGTGACCCCGGGCGGCTCCGGGACGATGGTCTGGCGCGCGTGGGGCGAGGGCCGGCCGCTCGTGCTCCTGCACGGCGCCGCGGGCTCGTGGACCCACTGGCTCCCCCGAGCCTCACACCGCCGCCCAGCTCGCCGACCTCGTCGGCGCGGGCCTCGACCGTCTGGTCCCGCCGCCCGCGCCGCTCGACCTCGCCGGGTTCTCGATGGGCGGCATCATCGCGGGGCTCGTCGCCGCCCGGCTGGGCGCGCGCGTCCGGACGCTCGTGCTGATCGGTCCGAATGGCATGGCCCTGCGCCACGCGACGCCCGCGCTCCGGCGCGGGCGCCCCGGCCTGACGCCCGACGAGATCCGCGAGACGCACTGCGAGAATCTGAGAATCCTGATGCTCGCCGATCCGGCGGCGGCGGACGACCTCGCGGTGCACCTCCAGATGGAGAACGTGCGCCGCGCGCGCTTCAAGTCGGGCGGCATCCCCGAGTCGGATGCGCTCCTGCGCGCGCTGCCCGCCGTGAGCGCGCGGATCGCCGGGGTGTGGGGCGAGCGCGACGCCTTCGCCGCGCCGTACCTCGACGACCGTCGGCACACCCTCGCCCGGTTCCGGCCGGACCTCGAGTTCTGTATCATCGAGGGCGCCGGCCACTGGGTCGTCTACGAGGCGGCCGAGCGCGTCAACGCCGTCCTGCTGGCCCTGCTGGACCGCTGAGCGGCGCGCACCCGCGGGGAGGGCACACGCACCATGCCGGTCGTCGCGTTCGACGTGAGGCTCCGCCGCCCGCTCGCCGGTGCCACGCCCTTCGGCGCCGCGGGCCCGTACGAGGAGCTGAAGGGCGCGCTGCGCTTCACGCTGGACCCCAAGCACGCCGCCAACGCGCGCCTCACGGACGTCGAGCGGGCGCCGCGCGACGCCGGGGGCCGCGTCTCCTTCGAGTCCGACGTCTCGCTCCTCCTGCCCGTGGATCGCGCGCGCTGCAGCGGGCGCCTGCTGCTCGACGTCGTCAACCGCGGCAACACCGTCGCCGTCCCGAATTTCAACCGCGCGACGCGCCCGGTGTTCCGGCCCGGCGGCGATCCCGACCCGCCGATCGACGCCGGCGACGGGTTCCTGATGCGCCGCGGCTTCGTCGTGCTCTCGTGCGGCTGGCAGGGCGATCTCCCGGCGCTGCCGGGGCTCCTCGGATTCCGCGGCCCCGAGGCGCTTGCGCCCGACGGCGGCCGGCTCATCGGCCGCGTGTACACGGAGCTCCAGGCCTGCGACGACGCGCCGTGTCTCCTGCTCTCCGACCGCGGCCACGAGCCCTACCCCGCGGCCGACCTCGACGAGCGTGACGCGCTCCTGACCGTGCAGGATCAGCCCGACGCCGAGCCACGGCTGATCCCGCGCACGCGCTGGGGCTTCGCGCGCGTCGCGGACGGGTGCGTCGTGCCGGATCCGCGTCACGTGTGGCTCGAGGATGGTTTCGAGCGCGGCCGGCTCTACCACGTCACCTACACGGCGGCCGGCGCGGCGGTGCGCGGGCTCGGCCTGGCGGCGCTGCGCGACGCCGTCGCGTGGCTCAAGCACGGCACCGAGCGCGAGGGCAATCCGGCGGCGGGCGCGCTCGGCTGGGCCTACGCCTACGGCCGCTCGCAGACCGGGCGCCTGCTGCGGACGTACGTCTTCGACGACCTGAACCTCGACGAGCAGGGGCGCGAGGCGCTCGACGGGATCCTCGCCAACGTCGCGGGCGGCATGCGCGGCGAGTTCAACCAGCGCTTCGGCCAGAACTCGAAGGACCGGCCCCACATGATGCGTCACGTCGAGCCCTCGACCGACGACGAGCTGCACCGGCGCCTGAACGCGCGCCGGAGCCCGCTCAAGGTCTTCTACACGAACACCGCGGCCGAGTACCACCGCGGCGACGCCTCGCTCGTCCACACCGACCCCGACGCCGCGCGCGACGCCGCCCACGGCCCCTGCGTGCGCGTCTACCACTTCGCGGGCACCGAGCACGGGCTCGGCGTCTGGCCCCCGTCGGATTCCCAGCCGGCGCCGGCCGACCCGTCGGGCGCGGTCGAGCGGGCGCAGCACCTGCGCGGCACGCTCGACTACGCGCGCCTGCTCCGCGCGTGCCTCGTGAACCTCGACCGCTGGGTCGTGGACGGCGTCGCGCCGCCGCCGAGCCGCCACCCGCGCCTCGCCGACGGCACCGCCGTGCCGCCCGCCACCCTCCGTCCCGTGTTCGACGCGATCCCCGCCGCGCGCTACCCGCGCCATCACGCGCTCCCGCGCCGGCTCGACTGGGGCACGCTGCCGCCGGGCCCGGGTCCGGCGTACGGCTCGCGCGTGTCGGCCGTGGACGCCGACGGCAACGAGGTGGCCGGCATTCGCCTGCCCGAGCTGGCCGTGCCGCTCGCGACCCACACCGGCTGGAACCTGCGCCATCCCGACATCGGCGGCGCCGAGCAGCTCCTGGTCTTCGCGGGGGCGACCCTGCCGTTTCCGCGGACGCGCGCCGAGCGCGAGGCCGCCGGCGATCCGCGGCCGTCCCTCGAGGAGCGCTACGCCTCCCGCGACGAGTATCTGCGTCGCGTGCGCGAGGCGGCGCGCGCGCTCGGGGCGGAGCGCTACCTGCTGGAGGAGGACGTGGCGCTGTCGGTCGCGATCGCGGCGAAGCTCTGGGACTACTGGAGGGCGTGATGGGACTCCTTGTGGATGGACGACCACCCGCCTGATCGCCCTCGGGCCACTCTCGCAACTCCACCGGCCTTGACATGCGCGGCGGCGCGGTGCCATGTTCGTCCGCGTGCCGCTGGACGGGGGGAAGGGTGTCTCCGCCCCCGAACATGGGGCCGGTGTATGCCACTGATCCTGGGAATCCAAACGTGGACGCTGCTGATCCTGGCGATCCTTCTGCCGATCCGTGTCGCCTGGGCGCTCGGGCCGAACACCGCGCGGGCGCTGACGCAGCCGCAAGACGGTTACCGCTGGGAGCAGCTGATCTACGAGGACAAGATTCGATTCCTCTACAATCCGGATGATTTCCAGGCCGGCGGCGACGTGGCGCGCGTTCTCGTGGTCGACCGTACTCAGGGACGGGTCAAGATCCTTTGGGATCGCAGCGAGTTCGTTCAGCCGCCGCTCAACCGGAAGAGCATCAACGTTGGGAAGAACGAGTTCATCGTCACCATCCCGGCGGACGCGCGGTCAGGAGAGTATCCGTTCATCGTCACGCTCGACTGCGCGACGGCGACATGCCCGCCGGGGACGTTTTACGTTCCCGTGAAGAACGACGACGACCAGATCCTCTCGGTCGCGCACGAAACCCACGTCGCGACGATCTTCGGTGGCAAGGCAGTCAACCTTGCCCAATTCAAGGCACTCACGAGCTCGTACAAGATCTTCGGGACCCGCATCTCCATCGATCCCGCGCAAGCCGACCGCGGCTTCACTCTCGCTCTGGTGCAGAGCGGGGGCACGCCGGTCAACGAGATCCAGGCGATCCGTCCGGGCCGCCCGCATCCGCAATATATCGAGCTGCGGCGGAGTAATTGGGTGCGCGGCGTCCTTGACTATGTCGACAACGACTGGACCGGCAAGACAAAGCCGCTATTGGTGGTGTACGAATACATCGATCAGTATGGTCGCGACTGGACGCTGCGACAACCGGTTGCGATCGAGCTCTACATGCCAGTGCTGTCTCGGATCGTGTGGACTGTCGTCTTGCTGATCGTCGGAGCAATCATCGGCGTCATCGCTCGGTTCGTGTTGGGTACTGTGGTGACGAAGTTCAGCCTGGAGACAAGCGTCGCCGAGATCGGGTCGTCAGCCTTGCTGGCCCTGGTGTTCTGCGTGCTCGGGGTGCTGCTCGGCGTTCGCCTGCAACCGGTCGGTGCCTTCGAGCTCAGCTTCACCAACCTCAAGGGCGTGCTGCTGATCGGCGTCCTGGCGGGGTTCATGCCGGACGTGTTGCGACGGATGATTGACGGCTGGTTTCCGAAAAAGGGCGACGACAAGAAGGTGCCACCCGCCACGAGTTCCCCCGGAACCACCGCGGCAACCAGCTAGACGCCTACCGGACGCGCGGTATCACTTCCGCCTCGAGCGCTCGGCGCCGACTGGCGCGCGTCAGACCAGCGGCCAGGGGTAGCGGTGGCCGCCCGCCTCCGCCGGGAACTCGCCGGCCTTGACCACGGCGCGCGCCCGCGCCAGCAGCGCCTTCGGCTCCCCGGGCGCCAGCAGCGCCGCGAGCGGCTCGGGCGGGCCCGCCTTCACGAGCCGCCGGAGATCGTCGAGCAGCGCCGGCGGGATCGCCGCGCCGCCGAACTCCCAGATCACGGTCCGGAGCTTGGGCTCCACGTGGAAGCAGAGGCCGTTGTCGATCGCCCAGATCGCGCCGGCGGCGTCGAGCAGGCAGTGGCCGGCCTTGCGGTCGGCGTTGTTGGCGACGAGGTCGAAGACGCAGATCCGCTGGAGCTGCGCGTGGTGCGCGGGTTCCTCGAGGAGCGAGAAGTAGTGCCGCTCGAAGTCGGCCTCGACGAAGAGCTGGAGCGCGCCCGCGCCGTAGGGGCCCTCGCGCGCGACGGTCGGCGGCACGCAGCCCCAGCCGAGCGCCTCCGACAGGAGGTACGCGGCCAGCTCGCGCTTCCAGAGCCCCGGCGGGAAGTCCCAGAGCGGGCGCTCGCCGCGGGCCGGCTTGTAGATCGCGAGCGCCGTCGTGGCGCCGTGCTCGAGCTCCACCAGCAGCGTCACGTTGCTGCTCCCCGGCATCCGGCCCCTCACGCGGATCGCGCCGCGCGCGAGGAGCTCGAGCGCCTCAGCGGACGACGTGGCCGTTCTCCCCCGGGCACACGTGGCCGCCGGGGTCCTTGGCGCGCCCGCACGTCCGGCACACCGGCCGCCCGGCCTTCATCAGGCTCTCCGCGCGCTCGACGAACGCCACCGCCTGCGCGCGCGTGATCCGGACGCGCGCCGTCGCCGGCTCCGGCTCCGCCGGCGCCGCCGCGCCCTCCTCGGCCTCCTCGCGGAACTCGCGCAGCTCGACGACGATGCGGTCGCGCGCCTCGTCCCAGCCGACGCCGATCGCGCCGACGGCCCACGCGGCGTCGAGGGGCTCGAGCAGCGCCGTCTCCGCCGGCGGCGCCTCGGTGGTCTTCGGCAGCCGCGCCAGCAACGCCTGGAGGTAGGTGGCGAGGCCGCGCACCATTTCCTTCTCGCACTTCAGCGTGACGAGCCGGGGCTGCTCGCGCGCCTGGAAGTAAAACACGCGCTCGCCCGGCGGGCCGACGGCGCCCGCGGTGAAGTGGTCCGGCGCCTCCAGCTCGAACGACGGGCTCATCGGCGGATCAGCGCGGTGAGGTCGCCGTCCACGGAGTTGACGGTGAGCACGATCGGCCCCTCGGCGCGGTAGACGATGGCGCTGGCCGAGGCGGGCGCGATCAGGATGCGCTGGAAGAGGTCGAGCGCCGTGCCGAGGGCGTGGGCGACGGCCGCCTTGATCGGGTCGGCGTGCGAGACGGCGACCAGCGTCGCGCCCGGGTGGCGCGCGACGAGCCGCGCGAGCGCGCCGGTGACGCGCGTCTGCATGGCCGGAAACGACTCGCCGCCGGGGAATCCGAAGCCGCTCGGATGGCGCTGGATCGCGGCCCACTCGGGCTTCCGCCGCGCCCGCCAGAGCGGCAGGCCCGTCCACGCGCCGATGTCCACTTCGGCGAGGTCACGCTCGATCCGGAGGCCCACGCCGAGCGCGCGGGCGATGGGCGCCGCCGTCTCGCGCGCGCGCTCGAGCGGCGAGGCGTACACGGCGGCCACGCGCGGCAGCGCCGCGATCCGCCGCGCCATGGCCTCGGCCTGCCGCCGCCCGTCGTCCGAGAGGTGCAGGCCCGGCGCGCGGCCGGGCAGCACCTTGCCCGTCGTCGGGGTGAGCCCGTGGCGCACGAGAAGGACGAGGGTGGATTTCGGCATCGGCTCGTCGCAGGATACACTACCGGACGCGACCAAGGAGGAGACGCCATGCTGACCGCCGTCGAGTTCGTCCACGGAGGACTGAAGCACCTGCACGCGGCACTCGACAAGACGCTCGCCGAGCTGACGCCGGAGCAGCTCCACACGGTGCCCGCCGGGCATCCGAAGGCCAACACGATCGCGTGGAACCTCTGGCACGTGGCACGCACCGAGGACAACGTCGTGCGCTTCGTGCTCCAGAACCGCCGGCCGACGGTGTGGCAGGAGGGCGGCTACGCCGAGACGCTCGGGCTGCCGCCGGTGGCCCAGGGCACGGGCATGCCGACGGCCGAGGCGCAGGCCCTGCGCCTCAAGGACGTCCCGCTCTTCCGCGAGTACGCGCAGAAGGTGTGGGCCAGCACCGACGACTTCCTGGCGACGACCGACCCATCCGCCCTCGAGACGAAGGTGACCGTCAAGTTCGTCGGCGAGCTGCCCGCGGTCCAGGCCCTCGGCCAGATCTGCCTGACCCACGCGATGGCCCACGCGGGCGAGATCGACCTGGCGCGCACGCTCCTCGGCCTGCCCACGGTGCGCGGCGTTTGAGAACATGGGGGGCCTCGACGGGCCCCCCAATCCCCCCAGCGCTCGCGCGCGGCCCGGTCACGCCTCGACGAAGCCCCGGCCCGCCGTCGCCAGGCGGTCGAGCAGCGGGGCCGGCGTCCACAGGTCGTCGCCGCTCGCGCGCCGGAGCTCCAGCATCCGGTCGCGGATCGTCCTGAGGCCGACCCGGTCGGCCCAGAACATCGGGCCGCCGCGGTAGACCGGCCAGCCGTAGCCGTAGACCCAGATCACGTCGATGTCGCTGGCGCGGATCGCGATCTTCTCCTCGAGGATCTTCGCGCCCTCGTTGACCATCGGGTACAGCAGGCGCTGGAGGATCTCCTCGTCCGGGACGTGCCGGCGCGTGATGCCCTGCGCCGTGGCCGCGTCGACGATGATCTTCTCGACCTCCGGGTCGGGGATCGGCGTGCGGTCGCCCTTCTCGTAACGGTAGTAGCCGCCCCCGGTCTTCTGGCCGAAGCGCCCGAGCTCGCAGATGCGGTCGGCCACCGCGGACTTCAGGCCCTTGCCCTTCCGGATGCGCCAGCCCACGTCGAGGCCGGCCAGGTCGCCCATCGCGAACGGCCCCATCGGAAAGCCGAAGTCCACGAGCACCTTGTCCACCTGGTGAGGCGCCGCGCCTTCCAGGATCAGCTTCTCCGCCTCGCGCCCGCGCAGGTGGAGCATGCGGTTGCCGACGAAGCCGTCGCAGACGCCGACGCACACCGGCACCTTGGCGATCCGGCGGCCGACCGCCATCGCCGTCGCCACCGTCGTCTTCGACGACTTCGCCCCGCGCACGACCTCGAGGAGGCGCATGACGTTGGCGGGGCTGAAGAAGTGCATGCCGACGACGCTCTCCGGCCGCTTCGTCGCCGAGGCGATCTCGTTGACGTCCAGCGTGGACGTGTTCGTGGCCAGCACCGCGTCGGCCTTGCAGATCGCGTCGATCTTCGCGAAGACGTCCTTCTTGATCGGCATCTCCTCGAAGACGGCCTCGACCACGATGTCGGCGTCGGCGACGGCGTTGAAGTCGGTCGTGCCGGTGATGAGCCCCATGCGCGTCTCGACGTCCCGCGGCGTGAGCCGCCCCTTGGCGGCCGTCGCCTCGTAGTTCTTCCGCACCACGCCGAGGCCGCGATCGAGCGCCTCGCGGGCGACCTCCACCACGGTGACCGGGATGCCGGCGTTGGCGAAGTTCATGGCGATGCCGCCGCCCATCGTCCCGGCGCCGAGCACCGCCGCCTTCCTGATCTCCTTCGCCGGCGTGTCGGCCGGCACGTCGGGGATCTTGGCCGCCTCGCGCTCGGCGAAGAAGAAATAGCGCTGGGCCTTGGACTCGGGCGAGGCCATCAGCTCCATGAAGAGCTCGCGCTCGCGCTTGAGGCCCTCGGCGAACGGCAGGCTCACCGCCGCCTCCACCGCCTTGACGCAGCTCTCCGGCGCCCGGAAGCCGCGCGTCTGCCGCGCCACCGACCGGCGGAACTCGACGAAGACCTCGGGCTTGCCGCGGACGGCGGCCAGCTTGTCGTGCAGGTCTCGGATCTTCCTGAGCGGCCGGCGCTCGGCGAGCGCGCGCTCGGCGAACGCCACGCCGGCCGCCGTGAGGTCGCCCTCCACGATCTCGTCGATCAATCCGTGCTGGAGGGCGTCGGCGGCCCCGATCGGATCGCCGCTCACGATCATCTGGAGCGCCTTCTCGACGCCCACGACCCGGGGCAGCCGCTGGGTGCCGCCGGCGCCGGGCAGGAGCCCCAGCTTGACCTCCGGGAGCCCGAAGCGCGCCGCCTTCGCCCCGATCCGGTAATGGCAGGCGAGCGTCACCTCGAGGCCCCCGCCGAGCGCCGTGCCGTGGACGGCGGCGACGACCGGCTTCGGGCAGCCCTCGATCTGCTCGAGGACCTCGTGGAGCCCCGGCGCCTTCGGCGGCTTGCCGAACTCGGTGATGTCGGCCCCCGCGATGAACGTGCGCCCGGCACAGACGATGACGACGGCGCCCACGCCGGCGTCGGTGACGGCCTGCGCGAGCCCGTCGCGCAGGCCCTGGCGCACGTGCTGGCTCAGCGCGTTGACGGGCGGGTTGGTGACGGTCAGGACGGCGACGCGGCCGCGGCGGTCGAGCTGGACGGACTGGGTGATGGTTGTCATGGTGCCCGTATCCTACCTCTTGACGCCCGCTCCGCGGGGGCGTACTTGGTGGGATGACGGGAGGGGAAGGCGCCGCCTCCTGGTCGTGCCGTACACCGACGTGGGGGTTGCCTATGGAGACTCCACCCGGCTGGAAGGGCGCGCCGCGGGCCTGAGAACGCTCGTGGCGCGCTTGACGCGAATCGCGCTTCACTGAAGTCCCGGCACACGCCGGGACGCGCAGCGGGGACGCTGCGCACACGACACGAGCTCGGGGGTGGCGCACCGGTCCCGCCCCCGAGCTTCTTTTTGCCCGCAGGCGGTCAGCCGCGCAACAGGGCCTGGATCAGGAGGATCTCCACCTCGTGGCAGGCCACGAGCCGGTGCCAGCGCGTGTCGTCCATCTCCCGGCCACGCCACGCGAGCAGGCTGACGAGGCACGTATCGGCGCGGCGGCCCGCCACGGGGCCCGGCACCACCCGCGCCATGATCCGCGGGAGCAGGGCGTCCGGCGACGCGCCGACGTGATAGTCCACGGTCAGCAGGCGCTCGTCGCCGACGGGCCGCACCCACACCTCCCCGCCGTCGAACAGCGAGCGGCCGACGAAGAGGCCCTCGCCGCGCGCTTCCGTCTGCCAGCAGCCGAGCGCCCAGCGCCCGAGCATCGCGCCGTCGACGAGGAACCCGAACGCCCGCGCGGCGGGCACGGCGCACTCCGCCGTCACGCGATGTGAGATCCCACCGCGCGCCGTGTCGTCGGCCACGTCAGAACCCGGCCAGCCGCGGGAGCGCCAGGCTGAGCGTGGGGACCATCGAGATCACCACGAGCGCCGCGGCGTTCACGACGATGAAGGGCAGCACGGCGCGGATCAGCGGCGTGAGCCCGCAGCCCGCGATCCGCTCGGCGGCGAACAGCGAGACGCCCAGCGGCGGCGTCAACAGCCCGATGTTGAGGTTCACGATCGCGACCACGCCGAAGTGGAGCGGGTGGATGCCGACCGCCTCGGCCGCCGGCGCCAGGATCGGCGCGAACAGGATGATGGACGCCGACGGATCGATGAACATGCCGAGGAGCAGGAAGAGCAGGTTCGCCAGGATCAGGGTGCCGGTGGGCCCGAAGCCCCAGTCCGCGACGGTCGCGGCGAAGCGGCCGGTGACGTTCTCGAAGCCCATCACCCAGGCGAAGGCGGCCCCGCACCCCACGATGATGATGAGCTGGCCGGAAAAAAGCGCGGTCCGCGCCAGGAGCGGCCAGAGCTGCGTCACGCGCAGCGAGCGGTAGATCCCGTACCCCACGACGAGCGCATACACGACCGACGCCCCCGCCGCCTCCGTCGGCGTCATCACGCCGCCCACGATCGTGCCGAGGATCAGCACGGGCATGCCGATCGGCAGGACGGCGCGCAGCCCGGCGCGCGCGATCGCGCGCGGGCTCCGGTCGGTCGCGACCGGTGGGACCCGGATCCGGCGCGCCAGGATCGCGACCAGCGTCATCTGCGCGACGCCCAGGAGCACGCCCGGCGCCACCGCCGCCAGCATCAGGCCGCCGACCGACGTGTTGGTGACCGAGCCGTAGATGATGATCGGCAGCGACGGCGGGATCGTCGGCCCGATGATGGAGGCCGAGGCGATCACGGCCGCCGCCAGCGCGGGCGGGTAGCCGTCGCGCACCATCGCCGGGATGAAGATCCGCCCGAGCGCGGCGATCTCGCCGAGGGCGACGCCGGTGATGCCCGCGAAGAAGACGGACGCGCCGATGGCCACCTGGGCGAGCCCCCCCCGCATCCAGCCGACCAGCACGTTGGCGAAGTCCACGAGCCGCCCGGCGATTCCGCCCTCGCTGATGATCTCGCCGGCCAGCAGGAACAGCGGGATCGCCACCAGGATGAACACGTCCATCCCCTGAAAGATCTTCTCGGGCAGGATCGGCAAGAGCGTCCACTGGCCGGACAGCGCCACGTAGACGACGGTCGCCGTCGCCATGGACCACGCGACGGGCATGCCGAAGAGCAGCAGGGCGACGAAGACGCCGAGAAACCCGCCGAGCGCCGTGCTCACCGCCGCCCCCGGCGCTGCCAGAGCCCCGCGGCGCCGAAGACCGCGGCGGCGCCGAAGAACAGCGGGATGCCCGCCATCACGTACGAGAGCGGCGCCTGGAGCCCCGTGCTGCGCATGCCGTAGTTGAATGTCACGGCCTCGACGCCGAGCCCGGTGATCAGGGCGAACAGCGCGAGCGCGATGAGGTCGAGGAGCAGGTACCAGCCGCGGCGCACCGCCGGGGGCAGCAGGTCGGCGAGGAACTCGACGCGGATGTGACGGTGGCCGCGGACCGAGGCGGCCGCGCCCGCCAGCACCGCCCACACGAGCAGGTAGCGGGAGAGCTCCTCGCTCCAGATCGGGGTGATGCCGAAAAGGTAGCGCAGCGCCACCTGCGCGGCGACCGCGAACGTCAAGAGCGCGAGCGCCGCGACGCCGAGCGCGAGCACGGCGCGCTCGAGGCGATCGAGCACCGCCGTCGCCGCGCTACTTCGCCTTCTCGACGGCGGCCAGGGCGTCGTCGATCACCCTGGGCGACGACACCTGGCCGCGGAGCCACTCGCGCACCGGCCCCTGCGTGGCGCGCGCGAACTCTCCCCGTGCCTCGGGCGTGAGCGTGATGACGGTCACGCCCTGCGACTTCACGAACTCGAGCGCGACGCCTTCGCCCTTGCGCGACGTCTCGCGATTGTACGCGACGGCCTTCGCGGCGGCGGCGCTCACCGCTTTTTGCTCGTCCGGCGTGAGCCCGCGGTAGAACGCGTCGTTCATGCCAAGCGGACCGAACGAATAGATGTGGCCGGTGAGGATCAGGTACTTCTGGACCTCGTACAGCTTGACCAGGCGGAAGACGTTGGTCGCGTTGTCCTGGCCGTCCACGACACCCGTCTTGAGCGACGTGTAGAGCTCGTTGAAGGCGATCGGGGAGGCCGAGCCGCCCATCGCCTCGACGGGCTTGGCGAACACCGGCCCGAGCGCGCGCATCTTGAGGCCCACGAAGTCCTTGGGCGAGCGGACCGGCTTGTTCGCGCTGAAGTGGCGGAAGCCCCCGGCTTCCCACCAGCCGAGCACGCGGACGCCGGTCTTCGCGCGGATGTCCTCGGCCATCGCGGCGCCGAACGGGCCGTCGAACGCCTTCCACGCGACCTGCTCGCTCGGGAACAGGTACGGCATGGACAGCACCTGGATGTCCGGATAGATCGTGGCGTAGTTGCCCTCGGAGGCGTCCGACATCTGGATGATCCCGCGCCGCATCTGGTTCAGGCGGTCGTTCGGGTTGCCGAGCGCGCCGCCGTACACGAGCTCGACCTTGAGCGCGCCCTTCGTCGCGGCCTCGACCTCCTCCTTGAACGTCTCGTACATCCCGTTCACGTGGTCGAAGCCGGCGGTCTTCTGGGGGAGCGTGAGGCCCGCCTTGATGACCTTCTGCGCCGAGGCCGGGGAGGGCGAGCCGAAGAGGAGGGGCGCCATCGCCGCGAGCGCGAGCAGGGTCTTGCCGATCATGAATGCCTCCGGAGAGCGACCGCGGGGTTCACTGCGTCGCGACCGTCGATTGGCAGGTCTATACCATATCGCGCGTTCTATATACAATGGCCGCGCCCCATGATGACACGCATCGGCCGCGAGCCCACGAGGTGAGATCGTGAGCGCATCCACGCCCGAGCCCTACATCCCGGACACCGGCCTGACCGTGGTGAAGAAGGTCGCGGTGCCGCCCGGCGTGCCGCCGGTCCAGCTCTCGCTCAACGAGTCGCACGTCGGCGCGAGCCCGCGCGCCGTCGCGGCGGCCAAGGCGCGCGCCGACATGCTCCGGCGCTATCCGGACCCGGCCAGCACCGCGCTGCGCGAGGCGATCGGCCGCCGCTTCGGCCTGGATCCGGACCACCTCGTCTGCGGCAACGGCTCCGAGGAGCTGCTCGACGTCATCGGCCGCGCCTACGCGCGCCCCGGCGACGAGATCCTCTTCACCGAGCACGGCTTCATCCAGTTCCCCATCGTGGCCATGCGCGTCGGCGCCACGCCGGCGCGCGCGCCCGAGCGCGACCGCGTCGCCGACGTGGACGCGCTCCTCGCGCACGTCACGCCGCGCACGAGGGTCGTGTTCCTCGCGAACCCGAACAACCCGACCGGCACCACGCTCGGCGTGGAGGCGCTCCGACATCTACGCGACCGGCTCCCGGGCCACGTCGTGCTCGTGCTGGACTCGGCCTACGCCGAGTACGCGACCCAGCCCGACTACACCGCCGGTCACGAGCTGGTGGCCGGCGCCGACAACGTGGTGGTGACGCGGACGTTCTCGAAGGCCTATGGCCTGGCCGCGCTGCGGGTGGGCTGGGCCCACTGCCCGCCCTCGATGGCCCGCGTGCTGAACCGCCTGCGCGGCATCGGCAACGTCAACGCGCTCGCGCAGGAGGCGGCGCTCGCGGCGCTCGACGAGCCGGGATGGGTCGAGCGCGTGCGCGACGAGGTCGCGCGGATGCGCGACCACCTCACGCGTGAGTACCGGGCGCTCGGGCTCGAGCCGCTGCCGAGCCAGACGAACTTCATCACGGTCCGGTTCCCGGCCGCGGCCGGGCGCACGGCCGCCGACGCGCACGTGTTTCTCGCCACTCGGGGCGTCATCGTGCGCCGGGTGGACGACCACGGGCTCGGCGACTTCCTGCGCGTCACGATCGGCAGCGACGAGGACAACCAGCGGCTGCTCGATGGGCTCCGCGCGTTCCTCGACCACGCACGGTAGCCCCGGAGGCCCCGCGATGGCGACCGACGTGTTCTCGCTCGACGCGAAGTGGCGGCTGGAGACGGGGACGATCTTCCTCTCGGGCATCCAGGCCCTGGTGCGCGTCGTCCTCGACCAGCACCGCGCCGACCGGCGCCGCGGTCTCAACACGGCGACGCTCGTCTCCGGCTACCGCGGCTCGCCGCTCGGCGGGCTCGACCTGACGCTCGAGCGCAACCCCGAGCTGCTCCGCGAGCACCAGGTGCATTTCATCTCGGGTGTCAACGAGGAGCTCGGCGCCACGGCCGTGTTCGGCAGCCAGCTCGCGGACCTCTTCCCGCAGCCCCGGTACGACGGCGTGCTCGGCCTGTGGTACGGCAAGGGCCCGGGCGTGGACCGCTCGGGCGACATCCTCCGCCACGCGAACTACGCCGGCGTCGGCCGTCACGGAGGCGTGCTCGCCGTCGCCGGCGACGATCCAGCCGCGAAATCCTCGACCCTCCCGACCCACAGCGAGCCGACGTTCTGGGACCTCCTCTGCCCCGTCGTCTATCCCGGCAGCGTCCAGGACATCCTCGACCTCGGCCGGCTCGGCTTCGAGCTGTCACGCTACTCGGGGCTCTGGGTCGGCTTCAAGATCGTGACCGACGTCGCCGACGCCGTCGGCACCGCGGAGGTCGCGCCCGACCGCATCGTCATCCGCGATCCGGACTTCACGTACGAGGGCCGCCCCTGGCAGGCGCGGCAGCCGTCGGCGCTCCTGCCCGCGCAGACGGTGCCGATGGAGCGCGAGATCCACCGGGGCCGGCTCGCCGCCGCGCGCGCGTTCGCCGCCGCCAACGGGCTCAACCGCCTCGCCGGCGCGGGCGCGGGGGCGTGGCTCGGCATCGTTGCCGCCGGCAAGACCTTCTACGACGTGCGCCAGGCGCTCCACGACCTCGGCCTCGACGACGCCGCCCTCGCGCGCCACGGCGTCCGTCTGCTCAAGCTCGGCCTGGTCTTCCCGCTCGAGCCGGGCATCGTCGGCCAGTTCGCCCACGGGCTCGAGGAGATCGTCGTCGTCGAGGAAAAGCGCGCGTTCGTCGAGCTGCTGCTGCGCGAGATCCTCTGGGACCGCGCCGAGCGTCCGCGCCTGGTCGGCAAGCGCGACGAGCACGGCCGGGAGCTGGTGCCGGCCGACGGCGAGCTGGACGGCGATGCCCTCGCGCGGCTCCTCGCCGCGCGCCTGGCGCGTCGCCTCGAGCTGCCCTCGGCCCGCGCGCGACTGGCCGAACTGGAGGCGGTGCGCGAGCGCCCCGCGCCCGCGACGCTCGCGCGCCTGCCGTTCTTCTGCTCGGGCTGCCCCCACAACCGCTCGACGCTCGTGCCCGAGGGCTCGCGCGCCGCCGCCGGCATCGGCTGCCACAGCATGGTCCTGTTCACGGACCGGCCGGTGCAGTGGATCACGCCGATGGGCGGCGAGGGCGTGCAGTGGGTGGGCCTCGCGCCGTTCACCGAGGTCCCGCACCTCTTCCAGCAGCTCGGCGACGGCACGCTGTTCCACTCGGGCTCGCTCGCGATCCGCCAGGCCGTGGCCGCCGGCACGAACATCACCTACAAGATCCTCTACAACTCGACTGTCGCGATGACCGGCGGCCAGGACGCCGCGGGCGCGATCGGCGTGCCGACGCTCACGCGCCAGCTCGAGGCCGAGGGCGTCCGGCGGGTCCTCGTCCTCACCGACGAGCCGAAGAAGTACGGGAGGGACGCCGGATGGGCGCGCGGCGTGGAGGTGTGGCACCGCGACCGGCTCGACGAGGCCCAGCGCCTGCTGCGCGAGATCCCGGGCGTGACGGCGCTCGTCTACGACCAGCGCTGCGCCGCCGAGAAGCGGCGCCTGCGCAAGCGCGGCCGGCTCCCCGACCCCGCGCTGCGGGTCGTCGTCAACGAGGCGGTGTGCGAGGGCTGCGGCGACTGCGGCGTGAAGAGCAACTGCCTCTCGGTCCATCCGGTGGAGACCGAGTTCGGACGAAAGACGCAGATCCATCAATCGTCCTGCAACAAGGACTACTCGTGCCTGCTCGGCGACTGCCCGTCGTTCGTGACGGTCACGCCGCGCGGGCCACGGGCGCCGGCGGCGACGCCGCGCTTCGCCCTCGAGCGCGAGCTGCCGGAGCCGGTGCCGCGCGTGCGGCGCGACGCGAGCCTCTTCCTCATGGGCATCGGCGGCACCGGCATCGTGACGGTGAACCAGGTCCTCGGCACCGCGGCGCTCCTCGACGGCCGGTGGGTCCTCGGCCTCGACCAGACGGGCCTCTCCCAGAAGGGCGGCCCCGTCCTCTCCCACCTCAAGCTCGCGGACGCACCGCGCGAGGGCGCGAACAAGGTCGGCGCGAACGACGCCGACTGCTACCTGGGCTTCGACCTCCTCGCCGCCGGCGCGCCGCCGAACCTCGCGCGGGCACGGCCCGACCGGACGATCGCGGTCGTCTCCACGACGCAGGTCCCGACCGGCGCGATGGTCGCCTCGCCCGACGTCCACTACCCGGAGGCCGAGGGGCTGCTGGCCGAGATCAATCGCGTCACCCGAAAGGACGAGAACGTCTTCCTCGACGCGCTCGCGCTGGCCGAGGCGCTCTTCGGCGACCACATGGCCGCGAACATGATCGTGCTCGGCGCCGCGTACCAGGCGGGCGCGCTCCCCATCGGCTCCGCCGCCATCGAGCGCGCCATCCAGCTGAACGGCACCGCCGTCGAGATGAACACGCAGGCCTTCCGCGCGGGCCGACTCGCGGTGGCCGACCCCGCGTGGCTGAGCACGATCAAACGCCCGCGCGCGGGCGCCGTCGAGACGGCGGCCATGCTCACCGCCGAGGCCCGCGCCCTGGTGGACGCGGCCGGCGCCACCGGAGAGCTCCGCCGCCTCCTCGAGATCCGCGCGCCCGAGCTGATCGCCTACCAGGACTTGGCGTACGCGCGCCAGTACGTCGATTTCGTGGCGCGCGTGGCGGGAACCGAGCGCGCCGCCCGGCCGGGGCAGACGCGCCTCGCCGAGGCGGTCGCGCGCCATCTCTTCAAGCTCATGGCGTACAAGGACGAGTACGAGGTTGCGCGCCTGCACCTCGCCGCCGACGTGGGCCGCGCGTTCGCCGCGGACTACCCGGACGGCGTCACGGTGCGCTACCAGCTCCACCCGCCGATCCTCCGCGCGCTCGGCCTGAAGCGGAAGCTCGCGGTCGGCCGCTGGTTCGACCCCGTCTTCCGTCTCCTGGTCGGGCTCCGCCGGCTCCGCGGGACGGCACTCGACCCGTTCGGCTGGGCGAGCGTGCGGCGCGTCGAGCGGGCGCTCGTCGGCGAGTACCGCGCGCTGATCGAGGCGGCGCTGGCCGGCCTGAGCCCCGATACCTACGAACGAGCGGTGCGGCTGGCGGAGCTGCCGGACCTGATCCGGGGCTACGAGGGCGTGAAGCTCGCGAGCGTCGAGCGGTTCCGCCGTGAAGTCGAGAAGGAGACCCGACCCTCATGAAGATCGCGACGCTGGAGTCACTCCACGCCGACGCCGGCCAGCGCAATTTCGACTTCCTCAAGATCACCACCGACGACGGCCGCGTGGGCTGGAGCGAGTACAACGAGTCGTTCGGCGGCCCCGGCGTCTCGGCCGTCATCGACGGCCTGGCGCCCCACCTGATCGGCAAGGATCCGCGCGCGTACGAGGCGCACGTGGCGCTCCTCTACGCCGTGCGGCGCCAGGCGGCCGGCGGCATCGCCCAGCAGGCGATCGGCGCCGTCGAGAACGCCCTGCTCGACCTGAAGGCCCGGGCGCTCGGCATTCCGGTGGGCACCGAGGTGAACGAAGCGGCCGTGCGCGCCCACCCGCCAAAGAAGCGCTGAGCGTGGCCGAGCTGCTGGAGGCGATCGAGCTGGAGACCGGGCCCGCGCCCGCCGCCAGCGTCGTCTGGATGCACGGCCTCGGCGCCGACGGCCGCGACTTCGTGCCGGTCGTGCCCGCGCTGGGGCTGCCCGCGAGCCTCCCCCTGCGCTTCGTCTTCCCTCACGCGCCGATGCAGCCCGTGACGATCAACGGCGGCATGGTGATGCGGGCCTGGTACGACGTCCTCGGCATCGACGGCGAGCGGCGCGAGGACGCGGCGGGCGTGCGCGCCTCGGCGCGGCGCATCGTGGCGCTGATCGAGCGCGAGCGGACGCGCGGCGTCGCGCCGGCAGGGCGGGGCGATGGCGCTCCACACGGGGCTCCGCTATCCCGAGCGCCTCGCGGGGATCATGGCGCTCTCGTGCTTCCTGCCGCTCGCCGGCGCGCTGGCGGCCGAGGCGAGCCCGGCCAATCGGGAGGTGCCCGTCTTCATGGCCCACGGCCAGCGGGACGAGCTGATCCCGCTCGCGCGGGCGAAGGGAGCGCGCGACGTTCTCCTCGGCCTGGGGTATCGTGTGGAGTGGCGTGAGTACCCCATGCCGCACGCGGTGTGCGGCGAGGAGGTCGGCGACATCGCCGCGTGGCTCCGCGGCATCCTGGACCGGAAAGGCGGATCGCGATGACGGCGCAGACGGTCGGCGAGCTGCGGGCGAGCGGCTATCGGACGCGGTCGGTCAAGCAGGAGCTGCGCGACAACCTGATCGCGCGCCTCACGACGGGCGAGCCGCTCTTCGCCGGCATCGTCGGCTACGAGGAGACGGTGATCCCCCAGATCGAGAACGCGATCCTCTCGGGCCAGGACATCGTGTTCCTGGGCGAGCGCGGCCAGGCCAAGACCCGCATGGCGCGCCTGCTGGTGGAGCTGCTGGACGAGGCGGTGCCGGCGCTCGCCGGCTGCGAGATCAACGACGACCCCTACGCGCCGATCTGCGCCGCCTGCCGCCAGCGCGTGGCCGAGAAGGGCGACGCCGTCGCGGTCGTGTGGCTCCCGCGCGACCGCCGCTACGGCGAGAAGCTCGCCACACCCGACATCACGATCGCCGACCTCATCGGCGAGGTGGACCCGATCAAGGTGGCCGAGGGCCGCTACCTGGCCGACGAGCTGACGATCCACTACGGGCTCCTCCCGCGCACGCACCGCGGCATCTTCGCGCTCAACGAGCTGCCGGACCTGGCCGAGCGGATCCAGGTGGGCCTCCTCAACATCATGGAGGAGCGCGACGTCCAGATCCGCGGCTACAAGGTGCGCCTGCCCCTCGACCTCTACGTGGTCGCCAGCGCCAACCCCGAGGACTACACGAACCGCGGGCGCATCATCACGCCGCTCAAGGACCGGTTCGGCTCGCAGATCCGCACCCACTACCCGCGGCGCCTCGAGGACGAGATCGCGATCATGGACGCCGAGCGCACCCGCTTCTCCGCCGACGGCGTGCAGACCGTCGCGCCCGGCTACATGAAGCAGGTGGTGGCCGAGCTGACCCACCTGGCCCGCCGCTCGCCCGAGATCAGCCAGCGCTCGGGCGTCTCGGTCCGACTGGGAGAACCTCCTGTCGAGCGCGCTCAAGCGGGCGATCCGGCTCGGCGAGAACGTGGCGGCGCCGCGCGTGAGCGACCTCGGCGCGCTCGTCGCCTCCACCGCCGGCAAGATCGAGCTGGAGACCGTCGGCGACACCAGCGAGGACAGGGTGCTCGGCAAGCTGGTGCAGCGCGCCGTGCTCGGCGTCTTCGCGAAGAGCTTCGGCGGCGGCGAGCTGGACGAGGTCGTCGCCGCGTTCCAGAACGGCCTCGCGGTGACGGTGTCGGACAGCATGGCGTCGGCCGACTACGCGAAGCAGGTCGGCCAGCTCCGCCCGCTCCAGGCGGCGGCGCGGAAGCTCGGCGCGACCGACCCGGCCACGACGGCGGCCGCGGTCGAGTTCATCCTGGAGGGCCTCCACCTCGGCAAGAAGCTCAACAAGGACGTCCAGGCCGGCCACGCCCGGTACCGGAGCTGACGTGCGCTTCCGCTACTCGCGCTGGGACGGCTCGCAGAACGTCCCCGACCTGGACGCCGACGACCTGCTCTCCGCGATGTCGGACGATCTGCTGGCGGACAACGATCCCTGGCGCGCGCTCCGGCGTCTCTTCCAGCAGGGCGCGACGACGCGCGAGGGCCAGCGGGCGCCCGGGCTCCAGGACTTGCTGAAGCAGCTCCGCCAGCGCCGCCAGCGAGAGCTCGAGCGCCACGACCTCGGCTCGGCGCTGGAGGACGTCAAGCGGAAGCTCGACGAGGTCCTCCAGAAGGAGCGCGAGGGCATCGAGCGGCAGCTCGCCGGCACGGCGGCCGAAGCCAAGCGCGGCGAGCTCGACCGCCTGCCCGAGGATCCGGCCGGCCGCATCCGCGAGCTGCAGAAGTACGACTTCGTGAGCCCCGACGCCAGGCGGCTCTTCGACGAGCTGCTGGAGGCGCTCCGCCAACAGATGCTGAAGCCCTTCATGCAGGGCATGCAGAAGACGCTCCAGGGCCTCACGCCCCAGGACCTCGCGCGCATGCGCGAGATGCTCCAGGACCTGAACCGCATGCTCCACGAGCGGGCCGAGGGGCGCGAGCCCGATTTCGACGCGTTCAAGGACAAGTGGGGCGACATGTTTCCCGGCGTCGAGAGCCTCGACGAGCTGCTCGAGCACCTGGCCCGCCAGGCGGCCCAGATGCAGTCGCTGCTGGCCAGCCTGTCGCCCGAGCAGCGCGGCCAGCTCCAGGAGATGATGCAGGCGCTCTTCATGCAGGACGAGCGGCTCGAGGCCGCCATGCGCCAGCTCGCGATGCACCTCGAGGACCTGCTGCCCGACCCGCGGCGCTACGACTTCCGCGGCGACGAGGAGATGACGCTCCAGGAAGCCATGCGCCTCATGGAGGAGCTGCAGCAGATGGACCGGCTCGAGCGCCAGCTCCGCGGCGCGCAGGCGCCCGACGACCTCGAGCGCATCGACCCGGACCAGGTCGAGCGGCTCCTCGGCGAGGAGGCCCGGCGCGACCTCGAGCAGCTCCGCGAGCTGACGAAGAAGCTCGAGGAGGCCGGCTACCTCGAGCGCCGGGGCGACAAGCTCGAGCTGACGGCGCGCGCCATCCGCAAGATCGCCGACAAGGCGCTCCGCGACGTCTTCGCGCACCTGAAGCGCGACCGCTTCGGCCGCCACGTCGTCGAGCGGCGGGGCGCGGGCGGCGACCGCACCGACGAGACCAAGCGCTACGAGTTCGGCGACCCCTTCCTGCTGGACCTGAAGGAGACCCTGATGAACGCGCTCGAGCGCCAGGGGCCGGGGACCCCGGTGCGCCTGGCGCCCGACGACTTCGAGGTCTCGCGCACCGAGCTCTCGACCCAGGCCGCGACCGTCGTGATGCTCGACATGAGCCGCTCGATGCTGAACAGCGGGCTGTTCCTGCCCGCCAAGAAGGTGGCGCTGGCGCTCAGCGCGCTCATCCGCGGCCAGTTCCCGCGCGACAGCCTCCACGTCGTCGGCTTCTCGCTCTACGCGCGCCGGTTCACGGTCGAGCAGCTCCTGGAGCTGACGTGGAGCGACTGGAACGTCGGGACCAACATGCACGCGGGCTTCATGCTCTCGCGCCAGCTCCTGGGGCGGCAGAAGGGCGGCAACAAGCAGATCATCATGGTCACCGACGGCGAGCCCACGGCGCACCTGGAGGACGGCGAGGCGGAGTTCGGCTACCCGCCGACGCGCCGCACGATCGAGGAGACGCTGAAGGAAGTCCAGCGCTGCACGCGCGACGGCATCACCATCAATACCTTCATGCTCGAGCAGAGCCCCTGGCTCAACGCCTTCGTCGAGCGGATGGCGAAGATCAACCGGGGGCGCGCGTTCTTCGCGACGCCGGAGCGCCTCGGGGAGTACGTCGTCGTGGACTACGTCCGCAACAAGCGGCGAGCCGCGTCCTAGCCCACCCACTCGCGCCGGGGGCGGCGGGGGTCCGCCGACCACGCGCCCGCCGCCGATGGATCGTCGGCGCTCTCTCACACACCGCGAAGCGCCGTAAGATCGTCGGCGCGAACGGGTCGGCGGACCCCCGCCACCCCCGGCGCGAGTGCGCGCGGGTCAGGAGGCGAGCAGCGCGCGCACCCGGCGGAGGAGCTCGTCCGGCTCGAAGGGCTTCGTCAGGAAGGCCGCGCCGGGCTCGAGGGTCTGGTCGGTGTAGCCCGACACGAACAGCACCCGCGCGGCCGGGCGCAGCGCCGCGACGCGCTCGGCGAGCTGCGGCCCGTTGAGGCCGGGCAGGACGACATCGGTCAGGAGCAGGTGGATCGCCTCCCCGCCGCCCGCGGCGACTCGCAGCGCCGCCTCCGCGTCCGGCGCCTCGAGCACCCGGTAACCGCCGCGGGTCAGTGTCTCGCGCGTGAGCGCGCGCACGTCGTCGTCGTCCTCGACGAGCAGGATGGTCGCGGCGCCGGGCACGACCGTCCCGGCCCCAGGGACGTCGGGCGCGCGCCCGGCCCCGGCCTCGGCCAGCGGCAGGTAGATCGAGAACGTGGTCCCCCGCCCCGGCGCGCTATCCACTCCGATCCCGCCCCCGCTCTGCCTGACGATCCCGTAGACCATCGCCAGCCCGAGGCCCGTGCCGCGCCCGTGGTCCTTCGTCGTGAAGAACGGCTCGAAGATCCGCGCCTGCGTCCGGGCGTCCATCCCGCTTCCGGTGTCGCGAACCGTCAGGACGGCGTAGCTCCCCGGCTGGAGCCCGGCGTGCCGGCGCGCCAGCGCCTCGTCGGCCTCGACGCCGGCGGCTTGGAGCGTGAGCCTCCCGCCGCCGGGCATCGCGTCCCGCGCGTTCGTCACGAGGCTGACGACGACCTGCTCGAGCTGGCCCGGGTCCGCCCTCACGGGCGCCGGCGCCGCGGTCGCGACCACGAGCTCGATGCCCTGGCCGAGCAGCCGGCGGAGCGTGGGCTCGAGCCCGGCGACGAACACGCCGAGGTCGAACGCCTTCGGCATCAGGACCTGCCTGCGGCCGAACGCCAGGAGCTGGTGGGTGAGCCGGGCGGCCCGGCGGCTCGCCGCCTGGATCAGCTCCGCGTCCCGGCGCCCCGGGCTGTCCGGCGCGAGGCGCTGCAGCAGGAGGTCGCTCCGGCCCCCGATGACCGTCAGCAGGTTGTTGAAGTCGTGCGCGATCCCGCCGGCGAGCCGGCCCACCGCTTCCAGGTTCTCCGCCTGCGCCAGCTCGTCGTCGCTGCGTCGTGCCGCCATCACCGTGGCGCCGATCACGTTGGCGACGCCCTGGACGAAGCGCCCGTCGCTCTCCGCGAACGGGCGGCGGCGGGCCGTGTGGGCGCCGAGCACGCCCCAGGCCCGGCCCCGCCCCGGGATCACCGCGCTGATCCCGCTGACCACGTGGTGCTCGAGCAGCAGCGGCGGGAGCTCGAACCGCGTCTCGCGCTCCGCGGCCTCGACGATGACGGGCTCCTTCGCGATCAGCGTGTAGCCCGCCTGGGAGTCGGTGCCCGCGCCGACGGTCGCGCGCCCGACGGAGCCCTCCCGCCAGCCCACGCCCGCGCGCAGCCTGAGCTCGTCACCGTCGGGGAGGAGCTCGAGCACCTTGCAGTACTCGACGTCGAGGGTCTCGGCGACGAGGGCGACCGCCTTCTGCATCAGCGTGTCGGGGTCCACCCCGAGGAGGGCCTGCTGGCCGAGCTCGGCCAGCACGGCGAGCTGTCGAGCGAGGAGCGCCGGATCGCCCGCGGACGCGATCATCGGGAGCCGAAAGGCAGGAGCGAACGCTGGGGTCTCGCCATGTCGTCTCTCCGCGCGATCTCGGTCGGCACGGAGTCTAGCATGCGGCCCGGCGCGGCGTCCGGCTTCCGGCGCGCGCGGCGGGTCAGGAGGCCAGGCGGAGGCCGGAGCGCAGCTCGAACAGTTGCTGGTCGGCGAGCGAGCCGTTGGGGATCCGCGCGAGAGAACCGCAGCAGCGGCAGTGCAGGAACGCCGGCTCGCGGAACACGTAGGTGCTCCCGCACTTCGCGCACTCGTCCTGCGACGAGAGCAGGCGCTTGCGCGCGCTCCGCCCGAGCGCGCGCTGCGCCGGGAGCCGCACCACGGTCGCGACGCGCTGCGTCGCAACGCGCGCGCTGGCTTTCGGCTTCCGGCGGCTCACCGCGTTCATGAGGCGGGGGCCATTGTACACGAACCCGTCACGTCCACGAGCCCCGCCGAGCCCAGCAGCTCGGCCAGCGCCGCGTCGCTCGCGTAGCGGAACGGCGGCGGGCCGGCCGGGAACGGCAGCGCCGCAGCGTCGGCCTCGCGGAACTCGAGCGCCGGGTGCAGCGTCCGCGCGAGCGCGACCATCGCGGGCGAGAGGTCCACGCCGACGATCATCCGGCTCGTCACCGGCTCGAAGAAGTCGTGGCATCGGCGTACGGTACTCTAGGACGCCATGGACTACTACCCCCCGCGCGACGCCTGGCAGGCGAAGCGGCCCGACGAGCTCGGCCTCGCGCCCGGGGGCGCGTGGCGCCGCGACTTCCTCACGGACGCCGGCCGCTACATCGGCGTGGCCGACGAGCCGCCGGGGCCCGACGACGTGCCCGGTCCGGTGCGCCCGCGCGGCGGGCCGAACGGCCTGATCCTGCGCGGCGGGTTCATCGCGGCGGAGTGGGGCGACACGCGCCGCCCCGACATGACGTTCAGCGTGGCCAAGAGCTACCTCGCCGCGCTGGCGGGCCGCGCCGTGGCGCGCGGGCTGATCCGGAGCCTCGACGACCCCGTGCGCGACGCCGTGCGCGACGGCGGCTTCGACGCGCCGCAGAACCGCGCGATCACCTGGCGCCACCTGCTCCAGCAGACGAGCGAGTGGCAGGGCACGCTCTGGGGCAAGCCCGACTCGATCGACCACAACCGCGACGTCGGCAAGAGCGAGCTGGGCGCCGCCGACAAGGGCCGGCCGCGCCCGCTGCGCCCGCCGGGCACGCTCTGGGAGTACAACGACGTGCGCGTGAACCGCCTGAGCCTCGCGCTCCTCCACGTGTTCCGCGCGCCCCTGCCCGACGTCCTCCACCGCGAGGTGATGGACCCGATCGGCGCGTCGCCCGACTGGGAGTGGCAGCCCTACCGGAACGCGTGGGTCGTCCTCGACGGCCGGCTGATGCCGTCGGTGCCGGGCGGCTCGCACTGGGGCGGCGGGCTCTGGATGAGCAGCCGCGACCACGCGCGCTTCGGCCTGCTGGTCCACCGCGGCGGCGCGTGGGACGGGCGCGCGCTCCTGCCGGCGTCGTGGGTCGCCGAGATGCGCCGGCCCTGCGGGCTGAATCCGGAATACGGGCTGCTCTGGTGGCTCAACACCGGGCGCGCCCAGCTCCCGGGCGCGCCCGCGTCCTGCTACGCCGCGCGCGGCGCCGGCAGCAACGTGATCGTCATCGACCCCGAGCACGACCTGGTCGTCGTCGCGCGCTGGATCGACAAGGCGCACGTGGACGGCTTCGTCGGGCGCGTCGTCGAGAGCGTCGTCTAGCTCAGCCGCGCGCCGCGGCCCCCAGCGCGGCGACGATGGCGTCCACGTCGTAGACGCAGCCGCCCCAGGTCCCGCCGCCGACCTGCTGGAGCGCGGCCCACAGGCGCGTGTCGTCCGGCAGCTCGGGGTCGGGCGCGAGGTCCGGCCGCGGCGGGCGCGCCGCGAGCACGCGCGCGCCTTCCTCCGGGCCGTAGTCCCGCCCGCCGTGCCCCACGAGGTCCACGCTCCCCTCGAGGCGGTTCCGGTCCACCACGATGCGGATCAGGTCGCCGTCCCGCACGCGCCCGATCGGCCCGCCCGCGAGCGCCTCGGGGCCGACGTGGCCGACGCAGGCGCCGGTCGAGACGCCGGAGAAGCGCGCGTCGGTCAGGACCGCGACGTGCTTGCCCCACGACAGGTGCTTGAGCGCCGAGGTGATCTGGAAGATCTCCTCCATCCCCGCGCCCAGCGGCCCGCGGCAGATGAGCACCAGGACGTCGCCGGGCTTGAGCCCGTCCGCGCCGCGGCGCTTGATCGCGGCGATCGCGTCGCGCTCGCGCGTGAACACGCGCGCGGGGCCGGTCTTGCGGTAGACGCCGTCCGCGTCCACCACCGACGGGTCGATCGCCGTGCTCTTGATCACCGAGCCCTGGGGCGCCAGGTTGCCGCGCGGGAACGTGACGGTGCTGGTGAGCCCGCGGGCCCGCGCGCGCTCGGGCGCCATGATGACGTCGTCGGGCGCCACGCCGTCGGCGCCCTGGAGCCGCTCCCGCAGCGTGGCGCGGCGCTCGGAGGCCTCCCACCAGTCGAGCACGCCTCCCAGGCGCTCGCCGCTCACCGTCAGGACGTCGAGGTCGAGCAGGCCGAGGCGCCGCAGGTGCAGCATGACCTCGGGCACCCCGCCGGCCAGGAACGCGCGCACCGTCGGGTGGGGGCCGTTCGGCAGCGTATCGACCAGGCGCGGCACGCGGCGGTTGACGGCGATCCAGTCGTCCACCGTCGGGCGCCGGAGCCCCGCGGCGTGGGCGATGGCGGGCAGGTGCAGCAGGAGGTTCGTCGAGCCGCCGAACGCGGCGTGGACGACCATCGCGTTCTTCACGGCCGCGTCGGTCAGGATGTCGCGCGTCCGGAGGCCGCGCGCCTCCAGGCTCACCAGCGCGCGCGCCGAGCGCCGCGCCATGTCGGTCCAGATCGGCTGGCCCGAGGGCGCCAGCGCCGCGTGCGGCAGCGCGAGGCCGAGCGCCTCGCCGATCACCTGCGAGGTCGCCGCGGTGCCGAGGAACTGGCAGCCGCCGCCCGGCGAGCCGCAGGCGCGGCAGCCCAGCTCGGCGGCCTGGTCGAGCGTCAGCTCGCCGTGGGCGAAGCGCGCGCCGATGGACTGGACCTTGCCCGCGTCCTCGCCGTCCGCCGGCGGGAGCGTCACGCCCCCGGGCACGAGCACGCCGGGCAGGTCGGGCGCGCCCGCGAGCGCCAGCATCATCGCCGGCAGGCCCTTGTCGCACGTCGCCACGCCGAGCACGCCCCGGCGCGTCGGCAGCGAGCGGATCAGCCGGCGCAGCACGAGCGCCGCGTCGTTCCGGTACGCGAGGCTGTCGAGCATCCCCGCGGTGCCCTGCGTCCGGCCGTCGCACGGATCCGAGCAGAACGCGGCGAACGGCAGGCCGCCGAGCCCGGCCAGCTCTTCCGCCGCCGCCTGCATGAGCAGGCCGATCTCCCAGTGCCCCGTGTGATAGCCGAGCGCGATCGGCCGGCCGTCGGCCGCGCGGATCCCGCCCTGGGTGCCGAGCATGAGGAACTGCGGGCGCCCGAGCTCACGCGGATCCCAGCCCATGCCGGCGTTCTGCGTCCAGCCGAAGATGTCGCCGCTCGGCCGCTCGAGCAGCATCTCGGCCGTGAGGGGCAGCCGCCCCGGCGGCCCGGCGGCCGCCGTCTGCACCTGCCACACGCCGCGCTCCGATCCCACGATCTCGTCGAACCCGATCCGCGCTCGCGCCGTCATGCCGGCCTCCTCGTCGACGTGCCTGGCAGCGTACACGAAATTGGACATTCCCACCGCGCTCCAACCGTGGCTAGCTGATCGCGTGTCGTCGGAGAATGTCCGGCTCGTGTTTCGTGTCCACGCCGTCCTGCGCATGTTCGAACGAGGCATCACCATGGACGACGTTCGCGCCGTTCTCCGCACCGGCGAGACGATCGAGAACTACCCGGATGACAGTCCGTACCCGAGCCGGTTAGTCTTGGGGTGGGTGGGGCACCGGCCGCTTCACGTGGTGGCGGCCGACGACGCTGAGGCGAACGAGACGGTCGTGATCACGGTGTACGAGCCGAATCCCGCACGTTGGGAGTCGGGGTTCCGGCGGAGACGGCCGCAATGAAATGCGTGATCTGCAAGAGTGGCGATACGTCCGCCGGGACGACGACGGTCTCACTGACGCGGGAACACACCACGCTGGTCGTCAAGCACGTGCCGGCCGAGGTGTGCCAGACGTGCGGCGAGGCCTACGTAGACGAAGCGACGACGGCCCATCTTCTCGAGACGGCCGACGAGGCCGCCCGAACCGGCGTGGAGCTGGACGTCCGTGAATACGCGGGCGCCTGAGCCCTACTCCCCGTCGCCCGCTGTCGCGTGCGCCGGCGTGGCGAGCACCACCAGCCCGACCAGCACGAGCGCCGCCGCGAACGTCCAGAACACCGCCTCGTAGCCGCCGAGCGCCAGCACCAGGAGCGACGCGCCCACGGGCCCGGCCGCGCGCGCGCCGTTGGAGCCGAGCGCCACGGCGCCGGAGATGCTCCCGTAGTGGCGCGGGCCGAAGATCTCGGCGAGGGTGCTGGCGCGGGCCAGCGTGTTCATGCCGTTGGCGGCGCCGAGCAGCACGATCATCGGCAGGAGCGACGGCATGTGGGCGATCAGCGCGAGCTGGGCCAGCGCGAGCGCCTGCACGACGAAGACCGTCGCCGTCACCCACCGGTGGCCCAGCCAGGCCGCGACCGGCGCGAAGACGAGGCGGCCGAGGAGTTGCATGGCGCCGATCCAGCCCACGGCCGCCGCCGCCGTCGTCGCGGCCCAGCCGTGGTCGGTCAGGTACGGGATCAGGTGCACGGTGACCGTCACGACCGCGAAGTTGCTGACGACGAACGCGACGCCGAGCACCCAGAACACGGCCGTCCGCGCCGCGCCGGCGAGCGACAGGCTCGGCCGCTCGGCGGGCGCGCCGCCGGCGGCGCCCGGCGGACGCGGCGCCTCGGCGGGCGGGCTCTGCCGCAGCGCCAGCGCGTGGAGCGGGATCGTCAGCACCGCCAGCATCCCGGCGAGCGTCACCAGCGCCAGGCGCCAGCCCTGGCGCTCGAGCAGCCACGCCGCGATCGGCATGAAGATCGTGCTGGCAAGCCCGCCCGCGAGCGTGACGATCAGGAGCGCGCGGTCGCGGTGGCGGGTGCGGAACCAGCTCACCACCGCCGCGAACGCCGGCTCGTAGAGGATCGCCGACATCGCGAAGCCGAGGCCGAGCCACACCAGATAGAGCCCGGCCAGGCTCTCGATGCGCGACCACGCCAGCAGGAGCGCCACGGCCAGGATCGAGCCGGCGGTCATGAGCGCGCGCGGGCCGTGGCGGTCGAGCCAGCGCCCGACCGGCAGCGACATGAGCGCGGCGGCCGCCATGCCCACCGAGAAGGCGCCGGTGACCGCTACCCGCGAGGCGCCGAGGTCCCGCTCCATCGGGCGGAGCATGACCGGGAAGCCGTAGTAGACGATGCCCCACGACACGGTCTCCGTGACGCAGAGCACGCCCACGACGACCCAGCCGTAGGAGAAGCGCGCGGGGCTCAGTCGGCGACTAGACCGTGACGGCCTTGTAGGTCGGCGTGCGCCACTCCGGATGCTGGGTGTCCACGCCGCGCACCAGACCCATGTAGACCTTCGAGATCGCGCGCGTGACCGGGCCGATCTCGCCCGAGCCGAGCGGGAAGCGGTCGATGGACGTGATCGGCGTGATCTCGTAGCCGCTCCCGCAGAAGAACGCCTCCTCGGCCACGTACAGCTCGGTGCGGTCGATGTCGCGCTCGGCCACGTCGAGGCCGAGCATCCCGGGGCAGACGTCCTCGATGAGCGTCGCGCGGGTGATGGACTCGAGGATGTCGCTCGCCGTCCCCGGCGTGACGACGCGGCCCTTGCGCACCATGAAGAGCGTGGCGCCGGTGCCCTCGGCCACCTTGCCGTCGCGGTTCAGGAAGATCGGCGCGTCGTAGCCGTCGGCCTTCGCCTGCAGCAGCGCCAGCCGCCCGTTCTGGTAGTTGGCGCCGCACTTCAGGCGGATCGGGATCGCGTTGTCGGAGGTGCGCTGCCACGAGCTGACGCAGCAGGCGAGCCCCCGGCCCTCCGGCGCCAGGCGCCCCCGCTGCCGCGGGTTGATGTAGAGCCCGGTCGGCGACGTCGCGTCCATGCCGGCGCCGAGGACGTAGGCCACCATGTGCATGTGGACGTCCTCCTGGACCCCGTTCCCCGCCAGCACCGCGCGCACGGCCTCGAACAGGTCGTCGTCGCCGTACGGGACGCTGAAGCGCATCATCTTCATGGACTCGCGCAGCCGCGCGAAGTGGTCGGCGAGGCGGAAGGCGTACAGCTCGCCGTCCGTGGCGTTCCAGTAGGCGCGCAGGCCCTCGAAGACGTTGGTAGCATAGAAGACCGCGGCGCTGTTCACCGGGAGCACCGCCTGGTCCTGGGGGAGCAGCCGGCCGTTCATCCAGATCTTGAAGTCCGCCATCGGGGGAGGGTCCTTTCCGCGCCGGGCCTGGCGCCCGCGTCCAGAGGATCATACCTCCAGACGGAGAGAGGAGCATCTGCATGCTGAACGAGCACTTCGTGCACGGCCGGCCGATCCTGCCGCCGTTCCCGGACGGGACGGAGCTGGCGCTGTTTGGGCTGGGCTGCTTCTGGGGCGCCGAGCGCGTGTTCTGGACGCTCCCGGGCGTCGTCACGACGGCGGTCGGCTACGCCGCCGGCCACACGCCCCGCCCGACCTACGAGGACGTCTGCACCGGCCGCACCGGCCACGCCGAGGTCGTGCGCGTCGTCTTCGACCCCGGGGCGATCGGCTACGAGGCGCTGCTGCGCCGCTTCTGGGAGAGCCACGACCCCACCCAGGGCATGCGCCAGGGCAACGACGTGGGCACGCAGTACCGCTCGGGCATCTACGTCTACTCGCCGGCGCAGCGGCGGCTGGCCGAGGCCTCGCGGGAGGCCTACCAGCGCGTGCTGACGAAGGCGGGCTACGGCGGCATCACCACCGAGATCCTCGACGCGCCCGAGCTGACCTACGCCGAGGAGTACCACCAGCAGTACCTCGCGAAGAACCCGCTCGGCTACTGCGGCCTCGGCGGCACCGGCGTGGGCTGCCCGGTCGGCGCGGGCGAAGCCGCGCGGGACCTCCGATGAGATTCGGGCGCTACGGCAACCCCACCGACCTCGCGCGCATGGTGCGGCGCCAGGAGACACCCGCGCGCGCGGCGTGGCAGCGGCCGGACCGCGTCGTGCGCGCGCTCGGGCTCCGGCGCGGCGCGATCGTCGCCGACCTCGGCGCCGGGCCCGGCTACTTCACCCGCCGGCTCGCGCGCGCCGTCGGGCCCGCCGGCCACGTGTACGCGGTGGAGGCGGAGCCCGAGGTCATCGCCGTGCTGCGCGAGCGCCTCGCGGCCGCCGGCGTGCGCAACGTCACCCCGGTGCTCGGCAGCGGCGACGATCCGGCGCTGCCGCCCGGACGCTCGGACCTCGCGCTGATGGTGAACGTCTACCACCATCTCGACGATCGCGTGGCGTTCCTGCGGCGGGTCGCGCGTGCGCTCGCGCCGCGCGGGCGCCTGGCCGTCGTCGAATGGGACGCGCGCGAGACGCCGATGGGCCCGCCGCCTCGCCGGCGCGTGCCGCGCGAGGCCATGCTGCGCGACGCGCGGCGCGCCGGTCTCGTCCCGGCCGCCGAGCATCGCTTCCTCCCCCACCAGTACTTCGTCGTGCTCCGCCGCGCCGCCGGCGCGCGCCGCCGCCCGCGCCGCTCGCGCGCCGTGTAAGATAACGGCATGAGCGCGCGGCATGACCAGCGGGGCTTCGGCCTGATCGAGATCGTGCTGGTGCTGGTCGTGGTGGCGGTCGCCGGGTTCTTCTTCATGAAGTACCTCGGCGGCACCGCGACGACGATCGAAAAATTCCAGGAGGAGCGCCCGATCGCGCACGCCCGCCTCATGGCCGACCAGGCCACGCTCGGCTCGATCCGGGACCAGCTCCGCACCTGGCAGGCCGAGCACGAGGGCAAGTGGCCCGCCGACAAGGCGGCCGTCCTCGCGCTGCTGCCGTCCGCCCCGAAGTTCCAGTGCGCCGGCAACGACTTCGACTACGATCCGGCCACGGGCAGTCTCAGTCTCCAGATCACCGACGCCGCGCGCTGCTGACGGGCCTCGCCGGATGCGAGGGCTCGCGGCGCTGGCCGTCGTGGTGGCCGGCGTCCTCGGGACGGCGCCCGCGGGCGCCGAGGATCGCGACCTGACGCTCACGGTCGGCGGGCAGCCGCGGACGTATCGCCTCCATCTCCCGCCGCGCGCCCGTGAGCGCGGGCCGCTGCCGGTGGTCGTCGCCTTCCACGGCGGCGGCGGCAACGCCGCCGGCTTCAAGGCCTACGCCGG
>JACPCH010000088.1 GCA_016179875.1 Candidatus Rokuibacteriota bacterium
TGGCCGCGAGGCGGCCGAGGGCGCCGGGCTTGTTCCCGAGCCGCACCACGAGGGCCCGCTCCTTCTTGACGCGGTAGCCGGCCTTCGTGAGGGCCCGCGCCGCCTTCGTCGGGTTGCTCACGACCATGCGGACCCGCGTGGTGCCCCGCGCCTCGGGCGCGCAGATCGCGACGATGTTCACGCGGGCGTCGGCCAGCGCGCGGCAGACCTTGGCGAGGACGCCGGGCCGGGACTTGAGGGGCAGGACGAGCTGGGTCGTCTTGATCATGGCGATCCTCCTCCTGGTCGAGTGGCCCCGATCATAGCGCGTTTCGCGACCAGACGTTCCGGCAGCGCGTCTCGGTGACGAAGAGCGCCGCGACGACCGCGCCGGCGGCGAGCCCGAGACACACGGCGAACGACGCGTGAAAGGCGGCCGGCGGGTACAGGCGCGCGCCGCCCGCCATCAGGCCCGTCCACCGCGCGTCGAGGATCGCGCCCGTCAGCCACTGGAGCAGCGCGATGCCGAGGAAGACCGGCGCGTTGCAGAAGCCGAGCGCGATGCCCACGCGCGCCGGGTCGTTCACCTCGCGCACGCAGCTCCACAGCAGCACGAGGCCCGACGAGGCCAGGCCCAGCAGGAAGAAGAACGGCGCCAGCAGCGCGACGGGCGGCGCGAGGCGCGGCACCGCCAGCGGCACCCAGCCGAGCGCATAGAGCGCGGTGAAGACGACCATCGGGAGCCGGCGCCGCCCGAGCCAGCGGTCCGAGAGCCAGCCGACGAGCGGCGAGCCCACGCCCATGCCGAGGGCGATCATCGAGACCACGGTCGCCGCGTCCACCCGCGAGAGCGCGTACACCTGCGTGAGGTACGGCACGCCCCAGAGCCCGAGGAAGGTGATCTGCGTCGCGTACACGCCGCCGGCGGCGAGGATCGGCGGCCACGTGCGCCGGTTGGCGATGACGCCCGGCACGCTGGCCAGCACGGCGCGGAGCGCCGGGGCGTGCGCGGCGCGCCCGGGGCTCACGGGCGGGAGCCCCAGGGCCTCGGGCCGGTCACGGATCGCGCCGGCGGCCAGCGCGGCGAGCAGGAGCGTCGCGCCGCCGATCAGCACGAACGTCAGGCGCCAGCCGGCCAGCTCCACCAGGAGCGCGAGCGGCGCCGCGGCGGCCAGCGCGCCCACGTTCCCGACCGTCTGCGTCCAGCCCGAGATCGTCGCGAACTCGTCGGGCCGGAACCAGGCGGCGGCCAGGGACAGCCACGCGATCAGCATGACCGAGGCGCCGAGCCCGACGAGGAGCCGCCCGGCGAAGGCGACCTCGAAGGTCGGCGCCGCGCCGAAGAGCACGGCGCCGAGCCCCATCGTGGCGCCGCCGCCGGCGATCGTCCAGCGCGGGCCCAGCGTGTCGGCGAGGCTGCCGGCGACGAGCGCCATCGCGACGAAGACGTACGGGTAGATCGCGGCGAGGGTGCCGAGCGCCGCCGCGGTAATCGAGAAGGCCCGCATCAGGTCGGTCGCGACCACGGCCGGCGCGACGCGGTGGAGCCACGAGAACACGTAGAGCGACGCCGGCACCAGGACCATGACCCAGCGCGCCGTGCGGAGGGTCACGCGCTCAGCGGGCGTAGGCGGGGAAGACCCGGCGGACGACGGCCGGGTCGTTGATCGCGAGCATGCCGGTCGTGAGCCGGCGCGCGGCGCCGCGCACGGCCACGAACGTGATGCGCGCCGAGGCGACGGGCGCGCCGCCGGCCTCGGCCACGACCTCGGTGTCCCAGTAGCGCGCGTCGCCGGGACGCGGGCGGACCCCCGCGCGCGCGCCCGCGACCGTCACCGGGGCGCCGAACGGCGCGGGGCGGTGGAGCGTCACCGCGAGGTCCGTCGTCATGCCGCTCTCGCCGGTGGCGAGGGCGCCGAGCCAGAACGCGGCCTCGTCGAGGAGCGTCGTGAGCGCCGCCGTGGTCAGCGTCCCGTCGGGGGCCCGGAACGGCTCACGCGGCTGCCAGGTGCCGCGCACGGCCGCGTCGTCGAACGCGAGCTGCACGCGCAGGCCGCGCGGGTTGTCGGTGCCGCACGCGAAGCACGCGCGCGAGACCGGCAGCGGGTGAGCGACGCCACCGGGGTGCGGGGGCCCCGCCTCGACCACGCTAGCAACCGAGCCGGAACTGGACATTTCAAGGGTGTCGCCCGCGACCACGCGCAGAAGCAACGGGTCTCGGTGGGGCCCCCGCACCCCGCCGTCGTCGCCATCTGCGGCCGGCGCGACGCGGCCGTCGACGAGGACGGCGCCGTCGGCGTCGCGGAGGGTGAAGGCGTGGGCGGCGCCGGCGTGCGTGTGGGCGAGGCCGAGCGGCACGCCGAGCGGCACGCGCTTGCGGTACACGCCGCCGAGCGCGCGCGGGGCCGGGAGGCCGGCGAGGGCGTCGAACACCGCGAGCACCGAGCCGCCGTGCGCGGTGTCGGGCAGGCCCTGGAACGCGGGATCGAGCGTGAGGGTGAGGTCGCCGCCGCGGCCGGCCAGCGACCGCGCGAGCACCGTGGCGATCGTGTCCATGCGATAATCGTTCGTGTCGCTCGCCAGCATTGTAGCCGACAAGCCCTTCGTGCGGGCCACGGTCACCAACTTCTTCTTCATCCTCTGCCTCAACAGCTTCATCCTGCTGCATCCACGCGCAGGGCGGCACCGAGGTCGAGATCGGCCTCGTGATGGGGCTCTTCAACGCCGTCGGCATCGTCGCCCAGCCGTTCGCCGGCCCGTGGGTGGACGCGATCGGCCGGCGGCCCTTCATGCTCGCGGGCCCGGTGTTCTTCGCCGTCTCGGCGCTCCTCGCCGCCGCGGCGTCGTCGATCCCCGTGCTGGCGGCCGTGCGGGTGCTGCAGGGGCTCGGCTTCTCGATGTTCTTCGTCGCGAGCTACTCGTACGTGATCGACCTCGTGCCGCCCGCGCGCCGCGGCTGGGCGCTCGGCCTCTACGGCGCCTCCGGGCTCCTCGCGACGGCGGTGGCCCCGGTCGGGAGCGAGTGGGTGATCCGCCGCTGGGGCTTCCGGCCGCTCTTCGTCGTGGCCGCCGGGCTCGCGGCCGTGACCTTCGCGTTCGTCTGGCGGCTCCAGGGCGGGCATCGCGGCCCGTCGCTGACGGTGCGCGCCTCGCTCTTCGAGCGCGGCGGCGTCGCCGAGCTCTTCCACCGGCCGATGGCGGTGACGCTCTTCTTCGGCCTCGGCGCCGGCACCGTCTGGGTGTTCCTGCCCACCTTCGCCGAGGGCCTCGGGGTGCAGTCCCTCGCGCTCTTCTACACGGCGTACGCGGTGGCGGCGATCGGGGTGCGGGTCTTCGGCGGGCGCCTGCTCGACACCCACGGCCGCCGCGCGGTCATCGTGCCCGCGATGTTCATGCAGGCGATGGCGACGGCGCTGCTCGCGATGCTCGGCTTCCTCGTGAGCCGGACCAGCCCGACGCCCGTGCTGCCGGTGGTGTTCGTGGCCGGCCTCCTGTCGGGGGGCGCGCACGGCTTTCTCTATCCGGGCCTCGCCGCCCTCGTCACCGACGAGGCGCCCGAGACGCGGCGCGGCGTCGTGGTGGGCCTCTTCAGCGGCGTGTTCCTCTTCGGCCAGACGACGGGCTCGTTCGCCTTCGGCTACGTCGCGCACGCCGCCGGCTACGCCGTCATGTGGAGCGTGCTGACGGCGCTCCTGCTGGGGGGCGCCGGGCTGAGCCTGCGCCTGCGGCGATGACCGGGCCGTCCAGGCGTTATACTGTGGGCCACGCCTTCGACCCCGGGGGAGCCAGCATGAGGACGAGCGGTCGAGCCGGCCTGATCGCGCTGTTGACCCTGTTGGCGGTCGGCGCCCCGGAGCGCGCCGCGCTCGCGCCCGAGCGCCCCGAGATCGCGGCGCCGAAGCCCACGGGCCCGCAGGAGGTCGAGGTCCTCGCGGTCATGCTCGACCAGCGCACCCAGCAGCCGACGGTGGTGCTCCAGGGCAAGCGTGACCGCCGGTCGATCGCGATGGCCATCGGGATCGCGGAGGCGACCGGCATCGCCGTGCCGCTCCAGGGCGTGACGCCGCCGCGCCCGCTCACGCACGATCTGTTCCTCACGCTCTTCGGCCGGCTCAAGGTGGCGCTGAACCGCGTCGTGATCACCGACCTGCGCGACGACATCTATTACGCCACGGTGTTCCTCACCGCGGGCGGAAGCGAGATGCAGCTCGACGCCCGGCCCTCCGACGCGATCGCGCTGGCGATCCGGGCGAAGGCGCCGGTGCTGGTGGAGGACCGCGTGTTCGACAAGAGCGGCGGACGCCTCCCGCCGCGCCGCCCCAACATCTGACGCCATGGCCGAGCCCGAGCCGAACGGCCAGGAGTGGGCGCTCCAGCGGCGCCTCGAGGACGTCATCTCGAAGCTCGGGGAGAAGTTCGGCGACCTCACGGGCCGCGTCGAGACCCGGATCCGCCCGACGATCACGTTCGAGGAGGTCGGCGGGCTCCGCGACGCGAAGGCCGGCCTCAGGGGCTTCGCGCTCGCCCTCACGAACCCCGACCTCTACACCCAGTGGGGCATCACGCCGCCCAAGGGCGTGCTCCTGTACGGGCCGCCCGGCACCGGCAAGACCAAGCTCGCCCAGGCGCTCGCGACCGCGTCGGGCGCGATCTTCTACCACCTGAAGCTGACGAACCTGACGTCGAAGTTCGGCGCCAACACCGGCGAGCTCCTGCAGGAGATCCTCCGCATCGCGATCGGCGAGGGCAAGGCCGTCCTGTTCCTGGACGAGGCCGAGGCCCTCTCGCTCGAGCACCTGCTGCCGCCGCCCCAGGCCCGCGAGGCGAGCGCGCGGCTGGTGGCCGCCCTCTGCGAGAAGCTGGACGCGATGGACGCCGCGGCGCGCATCCTGGTGGTCGCCGCCACCACGCGGACCGACGCGATCGATCCCGCGCTCGTCGCGCCGGGGCGCCTCGACCACCTGATCGAGGTGGCGCTGCCCGATCCCGACGGCCAGCGCGAGATCCTGGAGCTGATCCGCGTCCGCACCGAGAAGAACGCCGGGCGCCAGCTCTTCGAGCCGCTCGACTACCGGAAGGTCCTGCCGGTCATGGGCGGCATGAGCGGCGCCGACATCTCGGTGAGCGTCCGGCGCGCGCTGGAGGCGAAGGTGCACCGCGCGGCCGACGGCGGCCCCGCCGGCCCGGTGACCACCGACGACCTCCTCGACGCGATCGACCGCTACAAGAGCGTGCGCGGCGTCGTCGAGAAGATCCGCTACGGCCAGTACCTCTAGATGGGCGGCGCCGGGGGCGGGCTCGTCGCGTCCACGAAGCTCCGCGTCCGCTACAAGGACACGGACTGCATGAAGGTCGTCTACTACGGCAACTACCTCACCTACTTCGAGGTGGGCCGCGTCGAGTTCCTGCGCCAGCAGGGGTTCCCGATGTCGGAGGTGGACCAGAAGGTCCACCTGCCGGTGGTCGAGGCCGCCGTCAAGTACCTCCGGCCGGCCCGGCTCGACGAGCTCCTGGACGTGCGCTGCTGGGTCAGCGAGCGGAAGCGCGCCAGCTTCCGGTTCGCCTACGAGATCGTGAACGAGGCGGGGGAGCCCGTCGCCACCGGCGCGACCCTCCACGCCTGCTGGGACCCGGCGACGAGCCGGATGATCGCGCTGCCCCCCTGGCTCCAGGCGATCACGGCGGTGGCCCCCGGGCGATAGGCGGGCGGCGCGCCGGGCCCGGCGATGCTATAATCCCTCCTCGGCCTCGTATGATCGAAGTCGAAGGCCTCACCAAGCACTACGGCCCGGTCGCCGCGATCCGCGACGTGACGTTTCGCGTCGAGCCCGGGCAGATCGTCGGCTTTCTCGGGCCCAACGGCGCCGGGAAGTCCACGACGATGCGCATCCTCGCCTGCTTCATGCCCGCCAGCGGCGGCCAGGCGCGCGTGGCCGGCTACGACGTCTTCACGCAGTCCATGGAGGTCCGGCGGAGGATCGGCTACCTGCCCGAAACGGTGCCGCTCTACACCGACATGCGGGTGGCGCCGTACCTCGACTTCGTCGCCGACGTCAAGGGCCTGGGCCGGAGCGAGCGCCGGCGGCGGGTGGCCGAGGTGATGGACCGCTGCGCGATCACCGACGTGCAGCACCGGCTGATCGGCAAGCTCTCCAAGGGCTACCGCCAGCGCGTGGGCCTGGCCCAGGCGCTGGTGAGCGACCCGGACGTGCTGATCCTGGACGAGCCGGCGATCGGCCTCGACCCGCGGCA
>JACPCH010000210.1 GCA_016179875.1 Candidatus Rokuibacteriota bacterium
GAGTCCGACGCGATCCAGCCCGAGCACTGCGCCGAGGCCATCCAGTACCGCGGCCTCGACCGGCAGTGGCGGGCGTGAGAAGAGCGCGACCGGGGCGCTATGCCCTCGTGCGGCCCCGGCCGAGGAACGAGAGCATGGTCTGCCACGCGCCCTTCACCGGGCGGGGCGCGTCGTGTCCGCCCGGGATCGGCGAGGAATCGAACCAGGCGTCGCGCATGTGCTTGGCCCGCGCCAGCCGCTCCTGCGCCGAGGCGATCTGTGAGGCGAACCGCCGGCCGTGGGGCGAAGCCAGGAGGCGGCCCCAGCTCCGGACGCCGTGGTTCGTCGCGATCTCGTCCCGGGCCCGGCGCAGGTCTCGCGCCCGCGGCGCCAGGCCGGCCTCGTCCGCCGCCCTCACCGCGCGTTCGACGGCCTGGAGCCGCATCAGCTCGGTATCGAGCTGGTGCGCCTGCTCGAGCGCCTCCCACGTCGAGCGGGCGAACGCGTCGAGCGCCGTGCCGGCACCCTCCGCCGGCCACGACGCCGGGGGCAGATGCCGCGCGAGGCGGCCGCTGCCGATCAGCCAGTCGAGCAGCAGGGCCCGCAGGCGCTCGGGATCGACGCCGCCGGTCGCGTCGTAGCCGCGCTCGCGCGTGACCTCCGACCGCGAGAACGGCACGTCGCGCCGGCGGCCGTGACGGGAGGCGAGCGTGTCCGGGTCGCGCAATATCTGCCGCGCGTAGGCCAGAGCGCGCACGGCGTCCTCGCGCTTGAGATCGAGTTGCGCACAGTCGTCGGCCAGCCCGGGCGGCACCGGCCCGACCCGCCCCAGCACCGCGCGCCAGGTCCGCTCGGGATAGTAGATCGCCTTCGCCACGCTCACGATCCGCCGCGCGGTCGCGCGATCCAGCCGCCGCCGCCGCACGGCCCGCGAGGCCGCGTAGCGCACGTTGACGAGGGGGAGCGACACCGCCGCGTCCGAGCCGTCGGCGCCGACCGCGACGGCGACCTCCTCGTCGGTCTCGAGCACGCCCAGGCGATACAGCCGGTAGATCAGGCCGACGCCCCGGGCGCCGGCGGGCCAGCAGTCGGCGGCGCGCAAGGCGCCCATGCTGGCGGCGCCCACGACGAGCGCCCCGTCGTCCAGCACGTCGACGACCTCGCGCGGCGACACGGCGTCCTCCTGCATGAAGACGCCGTCGATGATGAGGAACCCCCACGCGCCCCGCTCGCGCTCGCGGTAGAGATCGTCCCGGCGGATGGGCGGCCGCAGGTCGAGGCCGGGGCACAGGCGCCCGGCCTCGGCGCGGGAGATCGACGGGCCCACGAACGCGATCAGCGGACGGGGAGCGCCGCTCACAGGAGGTGCCGGAAGCAGCGCGGGCCGGGCCGGCGCATGTTGACGCTGTAGGGCGACAGGCCGGCGATCCGCACCCGCACCACCGGGATCGACCAGGCGGGGCGCGTCAGGTCCACGGCGACGCACTGCCGCACGCCGACCGTCGCCAGGCGCGCGAGCAGGAGCTCGAGATCCGCGCGAAGATCCATCGACTTGAAGCCGCGGACGTCGGCGAAGCTCCGCGGCCGCAGTCGCGCCGCGCGGGCGCCCGTCGCCGCCGCCGGCGAGCGCGGCGGGGTGCGCAACCGGTTGTACGAGTCGCGGGCCGCCTGGATCACGATCAGCCGCGACTGGATGGCCTCCGACAGCGCGCGGAACACCGCCACCTCCGGATCGGGATGGGTGCCGGAGCCGAAGAAGCGCCGCGGGCGCCGCTCGCCTCCGGGCGCCGGGTAGTGGGGGTCGAGCAGGAGGGCGTGGAACGTCGGCACGCCGACGTCGCTGGTGATGTCGAGGACGTCGAGCTGCTGCCCGGCGGCGGCGATCCGCTCCGCCCACTCGAGGGCCTGCGCGGGCAGCGTCCCCGGGTCGATGGGCACCAGGGCGCGGGCGTGCTCGTCGTGGTCGCCGAACGCGGCCATGAACAGGAGCTGGCTGAAGGCGTCGCGCTCGATGACCTCGCAGATCGCGTGGGTGACGGCTTCGAGGTGGATGTTGCCGGAGGCGACCCCATTGGTGTCGACGTCGCGCAGGATGCCCTCGACGGGCGGCGTGATCACGAGATCGACCGGGATCAGGACGTCGCGGCCGGCGAGCAGCTCGCGCCCCCGCACCCACGTGAACCGCGCGTCGGGACCATAGGCGGTGTCCGCGGGCAGGTCGAACGCGCGCGGATCGACGGGCGGCGGCGGCCCACCGCGTTCCAGCTCGCGGTAGGAGCCGACGACGGCCGGCGCGAGGGTGCGCTCCGCCGACACCCGCTCGACGGCCTCCATCATCGCGCTCACGCGCGCCGCCTCCCGCGTCGCCCCCTTCCCGTTGTGGACCTTGAGGTCGCGCGCCAGAGGGGTGACGGCGGAGTAGACGGGCAGGCCCAGCTCGTCGAGCGGCGTCAGATCCACGACTCTCGAGATCGGAACGCGCCGCGCGATCTGCCGGACCCGCGCGTAGGTCTCGGCGACGAGGACGCTGCGCTCGCCGGCGTCGACCTTGGGGGTCGACGCGAACGCCCAGGGGTCCGCGCCGGTGTCGCGCTCGAGCGCCGAGGTCCTCATGACGGCGAAGGATAGGCCCGGCGTGCCGCGTGGTGCAAGGGGGAAACGGCCGTGAGAAGATGGTCGACGCCCGAGCCCATGACGCGGAGGCTCCCCGATGCCCCAGCCGGTTCTCGTGATCGTGGACGTGCAGGAGCGCCTGTTCAACGCGATGGACGCCGAGCGGGCGCTGCTCGGGGACACGGCGCCGATCGAGAAGACCGCGTTCTCCTGCTGCGGCGCCGCCGGCTTCACGGCGCGCCTGCGCGAGCTCGGTCCCGGCCGCGTGCTGCTGGCCGGCATGGAGGCGCACGTGTGCGTGCTGCTCACCGCGCTCGACCTGCTCGGGCAGGGCGTCCCGGTCTCCGTCGTCGCCGACGCCGTGTGCTCGCGCACGACCGCCAACCTCGAGCTCGGCCTGGCCCAGGCGCGGCAGGCGGGCGCGGTGGTCACGGCGACCGAGACGGTGGTCTTCCAGTTCCTCGGCGGCGCCGACACCGACGCCTTCCGGGAGCTGTCGAAGCTCTTGCGCTGAGCGAACGGCCGCGCGTTAGCGGCGGCCGCGGGGCGGGATGTTCGTGTAGGTGATCGTCCCGTCGTCCTCGACCTGACGGTAGATGACCGTCGCGGCCACGGCGGCGCCGTCGCGGCTGCCGTCGTAGAGGTAGAGGACGCGCGTGACGTAGTCGCGGGTCTCCGCGTAGGGCGGGATGCCCCGGTAGGTCGTGACGGCGCGCTCGCCCGCGTTATAGGCGGCGAGCGCGAGCGGCAGGCTGTTGGAGAACCGGTCGATCAGCCCGCGCAGGTGGCGGACACCGCCGTCGATGTTCTCGCGGGGGTCGAAGCTGTCGCGCACGCCGAGCTGCGCCGCCGTCGCGGGCATCAGCTGCATCAGGCCCTGCGCGCCCTTCCGGGAGACCGCCCGCGGGTTGAACGCCGACTCGACCCGGATGACGGCTGACACGAGCTTCTCGGGCACGCCGTAGCGGCCGGCGGACGCGCGGATCGCCTCGGCGTAACGCGAGGTCTCCCCGCCCGGCAGCCGGAGCCAGCCCGCCTCGGTCCCCGACGAGAAGCCCATGCGCTGGTAGCGCGGGTCCGTGGGCGCGTTGGTGAAATGGATGGTGCCGTCGGGCGCGGCGAGCCGGTACACGTCGGCGCGCGCCGGCGCCGCGGCGCCGAGCGCCGCCGCCGCGCACAGGAAGAACACGAATCGAGTCACATGGTCATGATAGCGGACTCCCACGAAGCTCTGTCAAGCCGCGCGGAGTGGGGCTTCCGAAAATCAGGACGCGACCGGTAGGGGGCCGCGCTCCGCGCGCGCCGGCGCGTCGTCGAGCGCGAGGCGCAGGACGTCGGGGATCGAGTCGACCAGATGGATCGTCATCACGCCCCGCACCGCCGCCGGCACGTCCTCGAGCAGGTTCTTCTCGTTCCGCTTCGGCAGGATCAGCGTGCGGATGCCCGCGCGGTGGGCCGCGAGCACCTTCTCCTTGACCCCGCCGACCGGCAGCACCCGCCCCGCGAGGCTCACCTCGCCGGTCATGGCGAGGCCCGCGCGCACCGGGCGCCCGGTGAGCAGCGACGCGAGCGCGGTCGTCATCGTGACGCCGGCCGAGGGGCCGTCCTTCGGGATGGCGCCGGCGGGCACGTGGACGTGGATGTCGGACGCGTCCCAGAAGTCGGGCGCGAGGCCGAGCTCGGCGGCATGGGAGCGCACCCACGACAGGGCCGCCTGCACCGACTCCTTCATGACGTCGCCGAGGTGCCCGGTCAGCGTGAGCGAGCCCTTGCCCTTCATCCGCGTGGCCTCGACGAACAGGATGTCGCCGCCGGCGGGCGTCCAGGCGAGCCCGACCGCGACGCCGGGCACCCGGGTGCGCTCCTCGATCTCCTCGAGCTCGAAGCGCGGCACGCCGAGAAACGACGTCACGAGGTCCGGGGTCACCCGCACCGGCCCGGCGTCGCCCTCCGCGCGCCGGCGCGCCACCTTGCGGCAGACGCTGGCGATCTCGCGCTCGAGGCCGCGCACGCCGGCCTCGCGCGTGTAGCCGCGCGCGAGCAGGCGCAGCGCCTCCGGCGTGAACGCGAGGTCCGCGGCCGGGTCGAGGCCGTGCTCCCGCGCCTGCTTCGGGACGAGGTGCGTCTGCGCGATCGCGAGCTTCTCCTCCTCGGTGTAGCCCGACAGCTCGATGATCTCCATCCGGTCGCGCAGGGGCGCCGGCACCGTGTCGAGCACGTTCGCCGTGGTCACGAAGAGCACGCGCGAGAGGTCGAAGGCGACGTCGAGGTAGTGGTCACGGAACGTCGCGTTCTGCTCCGGGTCGAGCACCTCGAGCAGCGCGGACGCGGGGTCGCCGCGGAAGTCCATGCCGAGCTTGTCGATCTCGTCGAGCATGAAGACCGGGTTCTTCGTGCCCGCGCGGCGGAGCCCCTGGAGGATCTGGCCCGGCAGCGCGCCGATGTACGTGCGCCGGTGGCCGCGGATCTCGGCCTCGTCCCGCATCCCGCCCAGCGAGATCCGGTGGAACTTGCGGCCGAGCGCACGCGCGATCGACCGGCCGAGCGACGTCTTGCCGACGCCCGGCGGGCCGACGAAGCAGAGGATCGGGTCCTTGCCCGCCGGACGGATCTTCTTCACCGCGAGATACTCGAGGATCCGCTCCTTGATCTTGTCGAGCCCCTCGTGGTCCTCGTCGAGGATCGCCCGCGCCGCCGCGATCTCCACGCGATCCGTGGTCTCGGCCTGCCAGGGCATCGCCGCCAGCCAATCGATGTACGTCCGGGCCACGGTGTACTCGGCGGCGGCCGGCGGCATCTTCGCGAGCCGGTCCAGCTCCCGGAGCGCCTCCTTCCGGGCCTCCTCCGTCATGCCCGCGGCTCCGATCTTCTCCCGGAGGGCGTCGATCTCCTGGGTCCGCTCGTCGCCCTCGCCCAGCTCCTTCTGGATGGCCTTGAGCTGCTCGCGCAGGTAGTACTCGCGCTGGGTCTTGGACACCTCGGACTGGACCTCGGACTGGATCTTCGACCCGAGCTCGAGGACCTCGGCCTCCTTGGACAGGGCGCCGACCAGCTTCTTCAGGCGCTGCGTGACGTCGGCCGTCTCCAGAAGCTCCTGCTTGAGCGCCGGCGGCAGCGCCGGCAGCGAGGCCCCGATCGCGTCCGCGATCGCGCCGGGCCCCTCGGCCGCCGCCGCGATGTTCGTGAGCTCGTCCGGCAGCGTGGGCGACAGCGAGACGACCTTCTGGAAGAGCGACGTCGCGCTGCGCGCGAGGGCCTCGACCTCCAGCCCGTCCGCCGCCCCCTCCTCGACGCGCTCGATGCGCGCGCGGAGGTACGGCGTCTCCTGGACGAGGTCGACGACGCGGAAGCGCCAGAGCCCCTGCACCACGAGCCGCATGGTGCCGTCGGCCTGCTTGAGCGCCTTGTGGATCACGGCGACCGTGCCGACCGGATGGAGGCCGGCGAGGCCCGGCGCGTCCTCGGCGGGATCGCGCTGCATCACGGCGCCGACGAGCCGGCCCCCCGCCAGCGCCTCCTCGATCAGGCGGACGGACGACGCGCGGCCGGCGCCGAGCGGCACCACCGCGCCGGGGAAGATCACCGCGGAGCGCAGCGGGAGGACGCCGAGGACGTCGGGCACCCGGAGCTGTTGCGCGTTCAGGCTCTCAGACATGTGTCCCCTTGCCCGGGCCGTGGGCCCGCGGCCTAGAAAAGATCGACCGGCCCGAGCTGGCTCGACGCCGCGCGGACGAGCGCCTCGCGGGGCTCGCGGGCGCCCTCGACGCGCGCGCCGTCGCCGTCGTCGCGGACGTACGCGAGCAGGTCTTCGATCTGCTTCTGCATCTCCAGCATCCGGCGTCTCAGCTTTAGGACGATCTCGATGCCGGCGAGATTCACGCCAAGGTCGCGCGTCAGCCGGAGCAGACGGGCGATCTCCTCGACGTCCTCCGCCGAGTACATCCGTGTGCGGCCGACGGTGCGGCTCGGGCGGACGAGCCCCTTCTTCTCGTAGAACCGGAGCGTCTGGGGATGGACGCTGAGCATCTCGGCCACCACCCCGATCATGTAGAGCGGCTTGCCGCGGTCGTTCATGCCGCGCCTCCCCGGTAGCGGTCGAACCCCCGGCGGGGCTCCATCGGCATCAGACGCTCGAGCTCGCGCACGAGCTCGTGGGTCCGCGCATCGAGGCCGGTCGGGACGTCCAGCCGGATCGTCACGTAGAGGTCGCCGGTGCCCTCGGCGGCGAGCTTCGGCAAGCCCTGGCCGCGCAGCCGGAACACCTGGCCGCCGGTCGTGCCCGGCGGGACGACGAGCACGGCCTCGCCCGCGGGCGTCGGCACGCGGATCCGGGCGCCCTGGAGCGCCTCCCACGCGCTGATCGGCAGCTCGCAATGCACGCCGTCGCCCTTGCGACGGAAGAACGGATGCTCGGCGACCCGCGTGCTGACGATCAGGTCGCCGCGCGGCCCGCCGTAGGGGCCCGCGTGGCCCTGCCCGGCCACGCGGATCTGCACGCCCGTATCCATTCCGGGGGGGATCACCACGTTCACGGGCTCGACGCAGCGCCGCACGCCCCGGCCGGCGCACGCCGCGCACCGGCCGCCGGCCGCGTGGCCGCGCGCGCCGCAGTCCTCGCACGGCGAGAACCGCGCGACGCCGACCGTGAGGCCCGCGCCGCGCACGACCTGGGCGAACGAGAGCTCGACGGAGACGTGCGCGTCCTCGCCCCGCCGGCCGGCCGCGAGCGGCGCGCCCGCCACGGCACCGGCGCCGAACCGATCGTACAGGGCGCGCGCCGACGGATCGGCGAGGACCCGGTACGCCTCGGCGATCTCCTCGAACAGGGCGTGCGCCTGCGCGTCCCAGAAATTGACGTCCGGCGAGTACTGCCGCGCCAGCCGCCGGTACGCCTGACGGACCTCGCGCGGCGCCGCCGTCGCCGCGACGCCGAGCACCGCGTAGTAGTCGCGCCGCATGGGACCTACTTCTTCTTCTCCCCCAGGTCCTCGAAGTCAGCGTCGACGACCTCCCCCTCCTTCGCCCCCGGGGCGCTCGGGCCGGCGCCGGGCGCGCCCGCGCCCGTCTGGGCGCCCTGGGCCTGCGCCTCGCGGTACACGATTTCCGCGAGCTTGTGCGCCGCCTGGGTCAGGGTCGCCTGGGCCCGCTGCATGCGCTCGACGTCCTCGCCCTTGAGGGCCTCGCGCGCCTCCGCGAGCGCCTCGTCGAGCGCCTTCTTGTCCGCCTCGCCCAGCTTGGCGCCGTGCTCCGCGAGCGACCGCTCGGTGGAGTACACCAGCGAGTCGGTCTGGTTGCGGATCTCGATCTCCTGCTTGCGCTTGGCGTCCTCGCCGGCGTTCGCCTCGGCGTCCTTCACCATCCGCTCGATCTCGCCCTTGGTGAGGCCGGACGACGCGGTGATGGTGATGTTCTGCTGCTTCCCGGTCGCCTTGTCCTGCGCCGCGACGTTGAGGATCCCGTTCGCGTCGATGTCGAACGTCACCTCGACCTGGGGCATGCCGCGCGGCGCCGGCGGGATGCCGATGAGGTGGAACTTGCCGAGCGTCCGGTTGTCGCGCGCCATCTGGCGCTCCCCCTGGAGCACGTGGACCTCGACCGACGTCTGGTTGTCGGCCGCCGTCGTGAAGACCTCGCTCTTCTTGGTCGGGATCGTCGTGTTCCGCGGGATGAGCACCGTGGTGACGCCGCCCAGCGTCTCGATCCCGAGCGAGAGCGGCGTGACGTCCAGCAGGACCATCTCCCCGACGCTCGGATCGCGGGCCAGGATCGCGGCCTGCACGGCCGCGCCGACCGCCACGACCTCGTCCGGGTTCACGCCCTTGTGCGGCTCCTTCGCGAAGAGCTGCTTGACGGCCTCCTGCACCTTCGGCATGCGCGTCTGGCCGCCGACCAGGATGACCTCGTTGATGTCGCCCGGACTCACGCCGGCGTCTTTCATCGCCTGCCGGCACGGGCCGATCGTGCGCTCGATCAGGTCCGCCACGAGGGCTTCGAGCTTCGCGCGGGTCAGCGTGAGCACGAGGTGCTTCGGGCCGCTGGCGTCCGCCGTGATGAACGGCAGGTTGATCTCCGTCTGCAGCGTCGTGGAGAGCTCGCACTTCGCCTTCTCGGCGGCCTCCTTGAGCCGCTGCAGCGCCATGCGGTCCTTGCGGAGGTCGATGCCGTGCTCCTTCTTGAACTCCTCCGCGATCCAGTCGATCACCTGCTGGTCGAAGTCGTCGCCGCCGAGGTGCGTGTCGCCGTTGGTCGCCTTGACCTCGAACACGCCCTCGCCGAGCTCCATGATCGAGATGTCGAAGGTCCCGCCGCCCAGGTCGTAGACGGCGATCGTTTCCTCCTTCTTCTTGTCCATGCCGTAGGCGAGGGCCGCGGCGGTGGGCTCGTTGATGATGCGCAGGACTTCGAGGCCCGCGACCTTGCCGGCGTCCTTCGTGGCCTGGCGCTGGCTGTCGTTGAAGTACGCGGGCACGGTGATGACCGCCTGGGCGACCTTCTCGCCGAGGTAGGCCTCGGCGGCCTCCCGGAGCTTGCGCAGGATCATGGCGGAGATCTCGGGCGGCGAGTACTGCTTGCCGCGGATCTCGACCCGGGCGTCGCCGTTGGCGGCCTTGACGACCTTGTAGGGGACGAGCTTGATCTCCTGCAGCACCTCGTCGTAGCGCCGTCCCATGAACCGCTTGATCGAGAACACGGTGTTCTCGGGGTTCGTGATCGCCTGCCGCTTGGCGACCTGGCCGACGAGGATCTCGCCGTCCTTGGTGAAGCCGGCGACGGAAGGCGTGAGCCGGCTGCCCTCCTGGTTCGCGATCACCGTCGGGTTGCCGCCCTCGACGACCGAGACGACCGAGTTGGTCGTCCCGAGGTCGATACCGATCACCTTCGCCATGTCGAATCTCCCTTCGTGTGCGTCGTCCGGGTTACCCTCCGGCTGTCTTGCCGACCCCCAGCGCGAGATTGAGTACATACGTGATATATCAGGTGAGTGTTGATCTGTCAAGCAGGCCAAGTACTCAACTTAGAAGGAGTCTCGAAGGATTAGTGGTAGGTTGAACTCCCGTGCGACTTGGTTGTCTCGGGTGCCTGACCGTGTTGCTGCTGCTCGCGGCTGTCGGGGGGGGAATCTGGAGTGGTGTCCGGATGCTCCAGGAGCCCGACCTTCCGGCCGCCGCCCCGACGGCGGCCGAGGGCGCGCGCGCTCAGCAGAAGATCTTCGATCTGGCGCGGGGGCGGGCCCGCGCCGAGCCCGTCGTCCTCACCGAGCGTGAGCTCAACGCGCTCTTCTCTCGACACCTCGCGGAGATGGCGGACGCGCCGCTGACGTCGGTGGGGGTGCGCCTGAGGGGCGACGGCGTCGCCGAGGTCCGCGCACGCCTTCCGCTCCGACACCTCACCGAGGAGCCGCCGTGGTCCGTCATCGCCCAGATCGCGCCGGCGGCGTGGCTCGAGCGGCCGGTCTGGCTCCGGGTCACGGTGCGTCCGCGGGTCGAGGCGCCCGCCGCGCCCAGCCGACGCCGCCACCTGCGGCTGGATGTGCAGGGACTCGCGGTCGGACGGCAGCGCCTCCCGGCGGTCCTGCTCCGGCTCGTGCTGCCGCCGACGACCCTGCGAATGCTGCGCTGGCCTCTGCCGGACGGCGTGGGCGCCGTCACGATCGAGGCGGGCCGGGCCGTTATCCGGCCCGCTTCCTAGCGTTCACGAACCGGACTTGCAGATCGTAGACGAGCTCGTCCAGGACCTGCGACTCCTCGGCCGACCGGTGGCCCTCGGTCTTCTCGCGGAGGAGGACGAGCACGTCGATGATCTCCGCCGCCTGGTCGAGATCGTCATGGCGCTGGCCGGTGACGGGATCTGCGACCTCGCCCATCGAGACGACGGCGGAGCTGGCGAGCATCATGAACAGCCCGGCCAGGCTCCGCTCCGGCGCCTGCGGCTGCGCCGGTCTGGGCGGCGGCGGGGCTGCCGGCGCCGGCCGGGCTTCGGCCGCCACCGGCCGGGCCTCGACCTCGCTATCGTGGCGGCGCCGGTCGGTGACCCTGAAACCCTCCTCGGGAACGTCGGGAACCACGGACGCGAGCCTAGCACAGACGAAAACCCCTGCTGTATAATCACCTGACCCCCAGGAACGGACATGACCGCGTCCCCCGGTGTTCTCTTCGAAAGGCTCCTCGACCTTATGGCCCGCCTGCGGGGTCCCGAGGGTTGCCCCTGGGACCGTGAGCAGACCCGGGCCTCCCTCACGCCGTACGTGATCGAAGAAGCCTACGAGGTCGTGGACGCCATCGAGTCCGGCGCGCCCGAGCACCTGCGCGAGGAGCTCGGCGACCTCCTGTTCCAGGTCGTCTTCCACGCCCGGCTCGGCGAGGAGCGCGGCGAGTTCACGATGGCCGAGCTCCTCCGGCACCTCATCGACAAGATGGTGAGCCGGCACCCGCACGTCTTCGGCGACGCGGCGGTGGCCACTCCGAAGGAGGCCCTGGCCCAGTGGGAGGTGCTCAAGCAGCGCGAGGCCGAGCGCGCGGGCCGCGACCGCTCCGTGGTCGACGGCGTGCCCCGCGGGCTGCCGTCGCTCCTGCGGGCGCAGCGGCTGCAGGCCAAGGCGGCCCGCGTGCGCTTCGACTGGCCGGACGCCCGGGCGGCGTGGGAGAAAGTCGAGGAGGAGATCCGCGAGGCGTCCGACGCGCTCGCCTCCGGCCAGCTCGAGCGCGTGCGCGAGGAGCTCGGCGACGCCCTCTTCTCACTGGTGAACGTCGCCCGGCTGTCCGACATCGACGCCGAGGACGCGCTGGCGCGCGCGATCGAGAAGTTCCGGCGCCGCTTCAGCGGCATGGAGGCCGACCTCCGGGCGCGCGGCCAGTCCGTGGGCGACGTGACGCCGGACGAGCTCGAGCGCTCCTGGGAAGCCGCGAAGGCCCACGAGCGGAAGCCCCACGCCCCATGAGACTGAAGATCGGGCCGGCCACCGTCTCCATCGAGCGCGGCGACATCACCGACTGGGAGGTCGACGCGATCGTGAACGCCGCGAACTCCACCCTCGCGATGGGCGCGGGCGTCGCCGGCGCCATCAAGCGCAAGGGCGGCGTCATCATCGAGGAAGAGGCGCTGCGGCAGGGACCCGTGGAGGTCGGCGAGGCCGTGCTGACCACCGGCGGCAATCTCGTCGCCACCCACGTCATCCACGCCGCCGTCATGGGCCCCGACCTCAAGACGGACGGCGAGAAGATCGCCACCGCCACGCGCGCGGTGCTGGCCCTCGCCGCCAAGCACCGCATCACGTCCATCGCGCTGCCGGCCCTCGGCACCGGGGTCGGCCACGTGCCGCCCGCCGTCTCGGCCGACGCCATGCTGAACGCGGTCGTCGCCCACCTGCGGGCGGGGGGGTCCAGTCTCAAGCGCGTGGTGTTCGTCCTCTACCAGGACGACGCCGCCAAGGCCTTTATTGATACGCTGAAGCGGCTGAGTGCGGTACAGTAAAAGGTCACAATGGCACAGCAGGTAAGGCTCGGCCAGCCGGTCAACCGGCGCCTCGGGGACCTCCTCGTCGCCGACGGCCTCATCACGCCCGAGCAGCTGAGCAAGGCGCTCGGCGAGCAGAAGGGCTCCACCGAGAAGCTCGGCTCCATCCTGATCAAGCTCGGCTTCATCAACGAGGAGCAGCTGATCGGGTTCCTCTCCCGCCAGTACGGCGTGCCCTCGATCACGCTGTCGCAGCTCGAGATCGACCCCGAGGTCCTCAAGCTCGTGCCCGCCCCGATCGCCAAGAAGTACGAGGTCCTGCCCGTGCGCCGCATGGGCAACTCGCTGGCGCTCGCGATGGCCGATCCGACGAACGTGTTCGCCCTGGACGACATCTCGTTCATGACCAACCTCCAGGTGCTGCCGCTCGTCGCCTCGCAGACGGCGATCAAGAAGTCCATCGACCGCCACTACGAGTCCAAGACCGAGGCGATCGCGAGCGTGATGCAGGACCTGTCCACGGACTTCTCGAACGTCGAGATCGTCGACGGCGACGAGGAAGCCGCCGCCGCCAAGGTCGACATCTTCGAGCTGAAGGAGTCGGCCGATGAGGCCCCGGTCGTCAAGCTCGTGAACATGGTGCTGGTGGACGCGATCCAGAAGGGCTCGTCCGACATCCACTTCGAGTCCTACGAGAAGGTCTTTCGCATCCGGTTCCGCATCGACGGCGTGCTGCACGAGATGCTGTCGCCGCCCAAGCGGCTCGAGGCGGCGATCCTCTCGCGCCTGAAGATCATGTCGAACCTGGACATCGCCGAGCGGCGGCTGCCGCAGGACGGGCGCATCAAGCTCCGCTACAGCAACCGGGAGATCGACTTCCGCGTGTCCACGCTGCCGACGATCTTCGGCGAGAAGGCGGTCCTCCGCATCCTCGACAAGGATTCCCTCCGCCTCGATCTCACCCAGCTCGGCTTCGACCCGTGGAGCCTCGAGAAGTTCAACGGGGCGATCCACCAGCCGTACGGGATGGTGCTGATCACGGGGCCGACCGGCTCGGGCAAGACGACGACGCTCTACTCGGCGGTCCACACGATCAACTCGCCCGACGTCAACATCATGACCGCCGAGGACCCGGTCGAGTACAACCTGAAGGGCGTCAACCAGGTGCAGGTCAACGAGCACGTCGGCCGGACCTTCGCCGCCGCGCTCCGCTCGTTCCTGCGCCAGGACCCGGACGTCATCCTCGTCGGTGAGACGCGCGACCTCGAGACCGCGCAGATCTCCATCCGCGCGGCGCTCACCGGCCACCTCGTCTTCACCACGCTCCACACGAACGACTGCCCCTCGACGATCGCCCGGCTCCTCGACATGGGGATCCCGCCGTTCCTCGTGTCCTCCTCGCTCCTCCTCATCCTCGCCCAGCGGCTCGGCCGGAAGATCTGCTCGCAGTGCAAGGAGCCGTACGCGGCGGACGAGGAGAGCCTGGTCCCCTACGGCCACGCGCCGACCGGGAAGGGCACGGTGCAGTTCTACAAGGGCAAGGGCTGCCCGACCTGCAACTTCACCGGCATGAAGGGCCGGGTCGCGATCTACGAGACCATGCCGATCTCCGAGGAGCTCCGCGGCGCCATTCTCAGGAGCGCCACGACGGCCGAGCTGCGGGAGGTCGCGCAGCGGGACGGCATGAAGACGCTGCGCCAGAACGGGCTCCAGAAGGTGCTCGAGGGAACGACGACCGTCGAAGAAGTGCTGCGAGTCACGCTCGCCTAGCCAGCCGTCAGCTCGACGAGGGAGGCACAATGGCCGCGAACATGGCCGATCTGCTGCAGATCATGGTGGATCGCGGGGCGTCCGACCTGCACATCACCAGCGGCACGTACCCGCAGCTCCGCATCAGCGGGCACCTGACCCAGCTGACGCAGTTCGAGCAGTTGACCCCTCAAGATACGCAGCGGCTCGCCTACAGCGTGCTCAACGAGGCCCAGAAGCAGAAGTACGAGGAGGACAACGAACTCGACCTCTCGTTCGGCATCCAGGGCCTGGCGCGCTTCCGCTGCAACGTCTTCCGCCAGCGCGGCGCGGTGGGCGCGGCCATCCGCATCATCCCGTACAAGATCCGCTCCTTCGACGAGCTCGGGCTGCCGCCCATCGTGCAGCAGTTCGCCGACCGGCCGAAGGGGCTGATCCTGGTCACGGGGCCGACGGGCTCGGGCAAGTCGACGACGCTGGCCGCGATGATCGACAAGATCAACAGCGAGCGCCACGAGCACATCATGACGATCGAGGACCCGATCGAGTTCGTGCACCCGCACAAGTCGTGCCTCGTGAACCAGCGTGAGGTGTTCGCGGACACCCACTCGTTCACGAAGGCGCTCAAGTCCATCCTCCGGCAGGACCCGGACGTCGTGCTCGTCGGCGAGATGCGCGACCTCGAGACGATCGCGGCCGCGCTGACGATCGCGGAGACCGGCCACCTCACCTTCGGCACGCTCCACACGAACTCCTGCGCCCAGACGATGAACCGCATCATCGACGTGTTCCCGACCTCCCAGCAGGCGCAGGTGCGGGCCCAGCTCTCCCTCGTGCTGGAGGGCGTGCTCTCGCAGACCCTGATCCCGAAGGTCGGGGGCGGGCGCGTGATGGCGCTGGAGATCATGGTGGCGACCCCCGCGATCCGCAACCTGATCCGCGAGGAGAAGATCCACCAGGTGTACTCGGCGATCGCGACCGGCCAGAAGTTCGGGATGCAGACGATGAACCAGGCGCTCGCCGACCTCGTGAAGCGGAGGCTGATCACCCGCGAGGACGCGCTGAACCGGTCGACCCTGGTCGAGGAGCTGACCCAGCTCCTGTCGCACGAGGGTCCGGCAACGCCGGCCGCCACTGGCGGTGCCGGCGCGTCACCCTTCGCCAAGCGTTAGGAGGCAACCATGGCCGTGTTTGCGTATCGGGGCCGGTCGGCGTCGGGCTCGGTCGCCGGCGAGATCGAGGCCGACGACCGGCCCGCGGCCGTCGCCCAGCTGCGCCAGAAGGGGATCGTCGCCACCTCCGTCCAGGAGCGCCAGGCCAAGGCCGCGGCGGTCAAGAAGATCGGCGGCAAGGTCAAGGACAAGGACCTCGCCATCTACACGCGGCAGTTCTCGACCATGGTGGACGCGGGCCTGCCGATCGCGCAGTGCCTCGCGATCCTGTCCGAGCAGAGCGACTCGAAGTCCCTGCGGGAGGTGACCAGCAAGATCGCCCGCGAGGTCGAGGGCGGCGCCACGCTCGCGGAGTCGTTCCGGAAATACCCGAAGGTCTTCAACGATCTGTTCACGAACATGCTCCAGGTCGGCGAGTCGGGCGGCGTTCTGGACGTGGTGCTGCAGCGGCTGTCCGGCTACATCGAGAAGGCGGCCAAGCTGAAAGCCAAGGTCAAGGGCGCGATGGTGTACCCGCTCACGATCATGGGCGTGGCGGCGCTCGTCATCATCTTCATGATGATCTTCGTGATCCCGACGTTCGCCAAGATGTTCACGGGGCTCGGCGCCGATCTGCCGCTGCCGACGAAGATCGTCATGCTGATCTCCGAGTTCACCCAGCGCTACGTCATCCTCATGGTCGTCGGCATCGCCGCCCTGATCTACGCGCTCAAGCGTTACTACAACACGGACGCGGGCAGCAAGGTGATCGACGCCTTCCTGCTGAAGGTCCCGGTGATCGGCATGCTCATCCGCAAGGTGGCGGTGGCGCGCTTCACCCGCACGCTCAGCACCCTGATCTCCTCGGGCGTGCCGATCCTGGAGGGGCTCCTGATCACCGCCCGCTCGGCCGGCAACCGCGTCGTCGAGCGTGAGGTCATGCAGGCGCGGACGGCGGTGACGTCCGGCCGGACCCTCTCCGAGCCGCTGCGCGGCAGCACCGTGTTCCCGCCCATGGTGGTGCACATGATCAGCGTCGGCGAGAACACCGGCGCCCTGGACCAGATGCTCTCGAAGATCGCCGACTTCTACGACGACGAGGTGGACACCGCGGTGGGCGCGCTCACCGCGCTGCTCGAGCCGATGATGATCGTGTTCCTCGGCGTGGTCGTCGGCGGCCTCGTGGTCGCGATGTACCTGCCGATCTTCCGTCTGGTCACGATCATGAAATAGTGAAGCCGCTCAACATCAGCGGGTTCCTGCGCGGTTTCGCCTGGGCGCGGCTCGGGCTCTCCGCGCTCCTGCTCGCGCTGGGGCCCCTCATGGCGTCCGGCCTCATGCCGGGCGAAATGGGGATCCTGGCGCTCGCGCTGTCGGTCGCGGTCGCGTCGTCGCTCGCGCTGATCATCTTCGGCCCCCTCGGCGAACCCGGCCGGATGGCCTGGCTCTTCTGTCTCCTCGACACCGCGCTCATCACCGCCGTGGTCGCCGCGACCGGCGGCGCGCACTCGGTGTTCGCGTTCCTGTACGTCCTCTCCGTCGTCGGAGCCTGCGTGCTGCTCGCGCGCACCGGCGGCCTCGCGATCGCGGGGGTGTCCAGCGTGCTCTACGCGGGCCTCGTCCTGGGCCGGACGGTGTTCCCGCTCAGCGTGTTCTTCGACGCGCCCCAGGAGACGACGGCGCTCGAGCTGCTGACGATGTTCCTCAACGCCGGCACGTTCCTCGTGGTGGCGATCGTCGCCGGCGGCCTGGCCGAGCAGTTCCGCTCGACGCGCCGGGCCCTCGAGAGCCAGCACCGGGACCTCCGCGACCTGCAGGTGTTCAAGGACCTCGTCTTCGAGTCGGTGGGCGCGGGGCTCGTCGCCGTCGACCAGGACCAACGGATCACGGCCTTCAACCCCGTCGCCGAGGAGATCACCGGCCGGCCCGCGCGCGAGGCGATCGGGAGCCCCTGGCGCGCCGTGTTCGGCGACGCCGCGTCCCTCGACGCCGTCGGGCCGACCATCGAGGCGAGCCCCCGGGCGTCGGTGCGCCACGAGACGACCGTGGCGCGGCCCGACGGCACGAGCGTGCCGGTGCGGATCACGTTCTCGGCGCTCCGGTCCGGCGAGGGCGAGCGCCTGGGCCTGATCGCCGCGTGCGAGGACCTGTCCGCCATCCGCGCGATGGAGTCCCGCATGCGGCAGGCCGATCGCCTGGCGACCCTCGGCCGGATGGCGGCCAACATCGCCCACGAGATCCGCAACCCCCTCGCCTCGCTCTCGGGCGCCGTGGAGGTGCTCACCGCCGCCGGCACGGCCGGGGACGCCCGCGACCGCCTGTCGCAGATCGTGCTCCGCGAGTCCGAGCGGCTGAACCAGATCATCAAGAGCTTCCTCGACTACGCGCGGCCGGCACCGCTCGCGCTCGAGTCCGCCGACGTCGCCGAGGTGGCCGAGGAGGTCCTGATCCTCCTCGAGCAGCGCCCGCGGCCCGAGAGCCTCAAGATCGTCCGCGAGTTCGCGCCGCCTCTGCGCTGGCGCGTGGACGCCCAGCGGTTCCGGCAGGTCCTCTGGAATTTCTGCCTCAACGCCATCGAGGCCATGCCCGCCGGCGGCGAGCTGCGCGTGGGCGCGGCGGTGCGCGGGCGCACGCTGGAGGTCTGGATCGCGGACACCGGCGAGGGCATCGGCAGCGACGAGCTGGGCCACGTCTTCGAGCCGTTCTACTCCATGAAGCCCGGGGGCACCGGGCTGGGCCTGGCGCTCGTCCACCGCATCGTGCAGGAGCACGGCGGCGACATCGACGTGAAGAGCAGCCCCGGCCAGGGCACCACCTTCACGGTCTTCCTGCCCGCGCTCGATGCCTGACACCCGCGTCCTGGTCGTGGACGACGAGCGCAGCATGCGTGACCTGCTCGCGATCATGCTGCGGCAGGCGGGCCACGACGTCACGGTCGCCGAGGGCGGCGAGCAGGCGATCGAGGCCTTCAAGAGCGAGGCGTACGACCTCGTCATCACCGATCTCCGCATGCGGAAGGTGGACGGGCTCGCGGTCCTGCGCGCCGCCAAGGAGATCTCCCCCCAGACGGTCGTCCTGGTGATCACGGCGTTCGCGTCCACGGAAACGGCGGTCGAGGCGATGAAGCTCGGCGCCTACGACTACATCACGAAGCCGTTCAAGATGGACGAAGTCCGGCTCATCATCGCCAACGCGCTCGAGCGCAAGCGCCTGCAGGACGAGAACACCGCGCTCAAGCGGCAGCTCCGGCGCGAGCGGGGCTTCGAGAACTTCGTCGGACGCAGCCGCCAGATGCTCGAGGTCTTCGAGACGATCCGCAAGACGGCCGACAGCGTCTCGAACGTGCTCGTCACCGGCGAGAGCGGGACCGGCAAGGAGCTGGTGGCCCAGGCCATCCACCACGAGAGCTCGCGGCGCAACGGCCCCTTCGTCTCCGTGAACTGCGGCGCGATCCCGGAAACGCTGATGGAGTCGGAGCTGTTCGGCCACGTCAAGGGCGCGTTCACCGGCGCCGTGGCCACCACCGTCGGACTGTTCTCCGCCGCCGACGGCGGCACCCTCTTTCTGGACGAGGTCACCGAGATCCCGCAGTCGGTCCAGGTCAAGCTGCTGCGCGCGATCCAGGAGCGCGAGATCCGCCGGGTCGGCGACACGCGCGACGTCAAGGTCGACGTCCGCCTCGTCGCCGCCTCCAACCGGGACGTCGCGAAGGCGGTCGCCGAGGGCGTCCTCCGCGAGGATCTCTTCTACCGCCTCAACGTGATCCCGATCCACCTGCCGCCGCTCCGCGAGCGGCGGGAGGACATCCCGCTCCTCGTGGCCCACTTCATCCAGCGGATCTCGGCCGAGCTCGGCAAGCCGGTGCGCGGCGTGACGCCGGAGGCGCTCGCGATCCTCGAGCAGTACCGCTGGCCCGGCAACATCCGCGAGCTCGAGAACGTCGTCGAGCGGGCGCTCGTGCTCGGCAGCGGGGACACGCTCAACCTGGAGGCGCTGCCGTCCGACCTCCGCCATCCGCGCGAGACCCAGGAGGTCCCGCTGGAGATCCCGGCCGAGGGCCTCGACCTCGAGGCGACGCTGGACCAGATCGAGCATCGGTACATCCAGATGGCGCTCGCACGGATGGGCGGGGTGCAGACGCGCGCCGCCGAGCTGCTCCGCGTGAGCTTCCGGCAATTTCGCTACAAGCTCCAGAAGCACACCGCCCGAGGGATGCAGCGCTGACGATCCGCGTCACCGGACCTAACAAGTCTCGTCAGCGGTGTCGGGATAGCTGGAAGCGCGGGAGGCGTAAACCCTCGACAAACAAGGGCACGCGCGAGCGCCCGGGATTCGGCACCGACCCTGCATTGTCCGACTCCGGATTCTCAGTCGACGAATCGCGAGTCAATCCCGGAGGATCGACTGCATGGAAGAGCGGTGGAGAACCCGACGCTTCCGCGCTCGAGACCACCGAGGCTTCACGCTGATCGAGCTGATGATCGTCGTCGCGATCATCGGCATCCTGGCGGCCATCGCCATTCCACTCTACGCCAACGTCCAGCAGCGGGCACGGGTCGCGAAGGCTCAGGCCGACGTGCGCTCGATCAACGCGGCCGTGTCGATCTACCAGGCGCACATGGGCAACGTGCCCCCGTCGCTCGGCGCGTTGACGGGTGTCGCGACGAACACCCTCGCGCAGACGGCGGGCCCGTTCCTGGCCTCCGTGCCGGCGCCGCCGGCCGGCTGGGCCACGCCGTACGTCTACACGCCCAACACCGTGAGCGATACCTGGTCTGTGTCGTCGTCGGGCGACGGGGCGACCGTCACCCTGCCGTAGACAGGGATGACGCTTTTCGTCATCATGGATGCCGTGGGCGGTCATTACCCGGAAGAGGTTGAGGCGACGCCTGATGCCCAAGAGGCTGAAAGATTTGAGTGTTCTTTTCATGGGCCCGGTGGCACCGAACCTGCACAAGGGTGTGGTCACTGGCAGTTCACTCGCGAAATGAGGAGGACTCCGAAATGATCCAGTGGTGGACGAAGAAGCGGCTCACGATTCGCAACCAGCGCGGCTTCACGCTGATCGAGCTGATGATCGTCGTCGCGATCATCGGCATCCTGGCGGCCATCGCCATCCCG
>JACPCH010000250.1 GCA_016179875.1 Candidatus Rokuibacteriota bacterium
ACCAGCCCCCGGCCGGGCGGATCGTTCTCACCTACGAGGATTACTGCGCGCTGCCTGACGACGGTCGCCGGTACGAAATCATCGAGGGAGAGCTGGCCGTGACACCCTCCCCGCGCCGCGCGCACCAACGGTTCTCCGGAAATCTTTTCACTATCTTGCATGCTCACGCCCGCGAGCACAACCTCGGTGAGGTGTATGTCGCCCCCTTCGACGTGATTCTCGAAGACACCTCCATTGTCGTTCCCGACTTGCTTTTTGTCTCACGCGATCGGCTCGGCATCGTCTCGGAACGCGGCGTCGAGGGCGCGCCGGACTTGATCGTGGAGGTTCTCTCATCCGGCACTGCCCGCAGGGATCGCGTGGAAAAGGCGCAGCTCTATGCTCGCCACGGGGTGCCCCACTATTGGCTGGCGGACCCGGATGGCCGATCGATCGAAACTTTTGAACTGACCGCGGGACGCTATCATCGGACTGGCGACCTCGTCGGTGAGACAAACTTTAGTCCCTCACTTTTTCCCGGCCTCACAATCCCCCTTCGCTCCCTGTGGGAGTAGCATCACTCCCGTTCTCGGTTCCCGGGCTCGTCGCGGGACCTGACGGCCCCCTGGCTGCTCGCTGATGACCATCAAGGCGGTGCGTGGGGTCCACGACATCCTGCCGCCCGAGGCGCCCGCCTGGCAGCGCGTCGAGGCGACGGCGCGGCGCGTGTGCGAGGCGTACGGCTACCGCGAGATCCGGCTGCCGATCTTCGAGCGCACCGAGCTGTTCGCGCGGGGCATCGGCGAGGTGACCGACATCGTCCAGAAGGAGATGTACACCTTCGAGGACCGCACGGGCGAGTCGCTCACGCTCCGGCCCGAGGCGACGGCGTCGCTGCTGCGCGCCTACATCGAGCACGGGCTCCACGTGCAGCCCAAGCCGGTCCGGCTCTACACGCTCGGGCCGATGTTCCGCTACGAGCGGCCCCAGGCCGGGCGCTACCGCCAGTTCCACCAGCTCAACGTCGAGGCCCTCGGCGAGCGCCACCCCGCGGTGGACGCCGAGGTCATCGCCCTGCTGGTGGAGCTGTTCCGCGGGCTGGGTCTGGGCGAGCGGCTCACGCTCCAGCTCAACTCGCTCGGCGATCCCCCCGACCGCGCCGCCCACCGCGAGCAGCTCGTCGCGTACCTCCGGGCGAACGCCGCGCGCCTGTGCGAGGAGTGCCGGGAGCGGACCGAGCGCAACCCGCTGCGCGTGCTCGACTGCAAGAGGCCGGAGTGCCAGCCCGTGCTCGACGCGGCGCCGGCCCTGGCCGACTTCCTCGGGCGCGAGGCCGCCGAGCACTTCGGCCGGGTGCGCGGCTACCTCGACGCGATGGGCCTCGCCTACGTCGTGAATCCCCGGCTGGTGCGCGGCTTCGACTACTACGTGCGCACGACCTTCGAGCTGACGACGACGGAGCTCGGCGCCCAGAACGCCGTCGCCGGCGGCGGCCGCTACGACGGCCTCGTCGAGCGGCTGGGCGGGCCGGCCGACCCCGGCGTCGGCTTCGCGGTCGGCATGGAGCGCACCGTGCTCCTGCTCGGCGACACCACGCCCGGGACGCAGCCGCTCGCGCTCCTGATCCCGCTCGGCGACGAGGCGGTGCGCCGGCTCCTGCCGGTGGCCCAGGCCGCGCGGGCCCGCGGGCTCGCGGTGGACGTGGGCTACGGCGAGCGCAAGCTCCGCGGCGAGCTCGAGCGCGCCAACAAGCTCGGCGTCGCCTACGCCGTCATCGTCGGCGACACCGAGCTGGGGAAGGGCGAGGCGATCGTGCGGGAGATGAAGACCGGGGCGCAGCGCGCGGTGCCGCTCGCGGAGCTGGCGGCCGAGCTCTCGGCGCTGGGAGGGCGCGCGTGACCGACGCGCTCGGCGGCTGGACGCGGACGCACGTGTGCGGAGAGCTCCGCGGCGCGGACGCCGGCGGGACGGTGACCCTGATGGGCTGGGCGCACAAGCGGCGCGACCACGGCGGGCTCATCTTCCTGGACCTCCGGGACCGCACGGGCCTCACCCAGTGCGTGTTCGATCCGGCGACCAGCGCCGCCGCCCACGAGCGGGCCGAGGCGGTGCGGGGCGAGTTCGTCCTGGCGGTGCGGGGGACGGTCGCGCGCCGGCCGGCCGGCACCGAGAACCCGAAGCTCCCGACCGGCGAGATCGAGGTGCACGTCGCCGAGCTCCGCATCCTGAACGAGTCGCGCCCGGTGCCGTTCCCGATCGAGGACGCGGCCGACGTGGACGAGCTCACGCGGCTCCAGTACCGCTACCTCGACCTGCGCCGGCCGGCCCTCTACCGGAACTTCGCGCTCCGCGACCAGGTGTGCCGGGCGGTGCGCGACCACCTGCACGCCGCGGGGTTCCTCGAGGTGGAGACGCCGTTCCTCACGCGCTCGACGCCCGAGGGGGCGCGGGACTTCCTGGTGCCGAGCCGGCTCAACCCCGGCAGCTTCTACGCGCTCCCGCAGTCGCCGCAATTGTTCAAACAGCTCTTGATGGTCGCCGGCTTCGAACGGTACTTCCAGATCGTCCGGTGCTTCCGGGATGAGGACCTCCGGAAAGATCGCCAACCGGAGTTCACGCAGATCGATATCGAAACGTCGTTCCTCGGCCGCGATGAGTTGCTCCCGCTGCTCGAGGGCATGGTGGCGGAGGTGGTCCGGCGCGTCCACGGTGTGGCCCTCGAGCGGCCGTTCCCGCGCCTCACCTACGCGGAGGCCCTCGCGCGGTACGGCTCGGACAAGCCCGACACGCGCTTCGCGTGCGAGCTCGCCGACGTGAGCCCCCTGTTCCGCGGCGGCGCGTTCCAGGCCTTCGCCCAGGTCGTCGGGCAGGGCGGGGTGGTGAAGGCGCTCCGGATCCCGGGCGCCGGGGGGCTCTCCCGCAAGGAGGCCGACGACCTCGTGGCCGCCGCGAAGTCGTACGGGGCCAAGGGGCTCGTGTGGGTGAAGGTGACGGCCGAGGGCCTGCAGTCGCCGGTGGCCCGGTTCCTCGAGCCCGTCCGGGCGCCGCTGCTGGAGGCGCTCGGCGCCGGGCCGGGCGATCTGCTCCTGCTCGTCGGCGACGCCATGCCGACGGCGGCCACCGTGCTCGGGCGGCTCCGCGTCGAGCTCGCCCACCGCCACGGGCTGATCCCGGCCGACCGGTACGCCCTCCTGTGGGTGCTCGACTTCCCGATGTTCGAGTGGAGCGCGGAGGAGCGGCGCTGGCAGGCGATGCACCATCCGTTCACGGCGCCGCGTGACGAGGACCTGCCGCTCCTCGACGGGCGGCCGGGCGAGGCGCTGGCGCAGGCCTACGACCTCGTGCTGAACGGCCAGGAGATCGGGGGCGGCTCGATCCGCATCCACCAGCAGCCGGTCCAGCAGAAGGTCTTCGAGCTGCTCGGCATCAACAAGGACGAGGCGCGGGCCAAATTCGGCTTCCTGCTCGACGCGCTCGAGTTCGGCGCCCCCCCGATGGGGGGCATCGCCTTCGGCCTCGACCGGCTCGTCGCGATCCTCGCGGGCGAGGACTCGATCCGCGAGGTCATCGCGTTCCCGAAGACGCAGAAGGGCAGCGACCCGATGACCGAGGCGCCGGCGCCCGTCGCCCCCGCCCAGCTCCGGGAGCTCGGGATCACCGTGGTAGACTCGGGCAAGG
>JACPCH010000251.1 GCA_016179875.1 Candidatus Rokuibacteriota bacterium
CGCCCGGGTAGAGCACGATGGTGGCGTCGGCGCCGCGCCGGCGCATCGCGTCCACCATCTCCACGCACGGCCCCGGGATCGTCCAGTCGTCGGCGGCGCCGAGCAGGATCAGCAAGGGCCGCGTCACCAGCTCGTGCACGAGCGAGAAGCAGCCGCCCGGGTACACGCCGACCGACGCGCTGACGCCCGGCTCGGGCAGCGTCACCCCCCGCCGCCGCGCGCGCTCGAGGCTCGGCCCGTTGATGAGCGCCATCGAGAAGACGCCGCCGTTCGACCAGCCGATGGCGCCGATGCGCGCCCGGTCCACGTACGGCCGGGCGTGCAGGTGCCGGAGCGCGCCGACGGCGTCGTCGAAGCGCTCGGTGGACGGCACGTCCGGCGTGTTGGCGTCGCAGCCGTCGCCGATGCCGCGCGCCCCCCAGCTGTCCACCACCAGCGCCACGTAGCCCTGCCGCCGGAACCAACCCGCCCACTCGTGCGTGGAGCGCGACACGCCGTGGCAGCCGTGGAGCAGCACGACCGCGGGGAACGGCCCGTCGCCGGCGGGACGGTACTCCCAGCCCGGCACCTCGAGCGGCTTGGCGGGCGTCGCGTTCGGGAAGGCGATCCGGGTGGAGGCGCAGCCGGCGAGGACGAGGCAAGCCAGCAGCGCGACCGGCGGCAGGCGACGCATGAGTTGAGCATACACTGGGCTCCGGGTAGAATCGCCCCGTGAGCCGACAGGCCCGGCTGATCGCGTACTCCGACTACCTCTGACCCTGGTGCTTCCCGGCGGCCGTGCGCCTCCGGCGACTCTCCGCGGACTTCGGTGACCGCGTGCGCGTGGAATCGCGCGCGTTCCCGCTGCGCCCCGTCGCCGATCCGAGCGTGCGCTGGAAGGGCACCTACCGCGAGGCGGGCTGGCGCCGGTGCGGCGAGATGTCGGCCGGGGACGGCATCCGCTTCACGCCCTGGCCGCACGACGAGTTCGCGGCCTGGAGCCTGCCGGCGCTCGAGGCCGCGCAGTGCGTGGCCAAGCAGGACGAGGCCCTGGCCGCGCGCCTGCACCTGCGCCTCTACGAGGCGTTCTTCACCGAGAGCCTCAACATCGCCGATCCCACGGTCGTCGCCGGCGTCGTCGCGGCCTGCGGCGCCGACATGGACCGCTTCGCCGCCGACCTCGAGGCGGGCCTCGGCCGCCAGGCGGTGCTGCGCGACTACGAGGAGGCGGCCGGCCACGGCGTCAGCGCGATCCCGACCGTCGTCGTCGTCGAGACCGGCCGGACGTTCGTCGGGCTCGCCGACTACGCGGCCTACCGCGCCGCGGTGGAGGAGGCCCTCGCCTAGCCCCGGGCCCGTGCTGCCGCGCGCCCCGCTGCTGTTCGGGCGCGATCCGGCGCCGGGCCTCCTCGCGTTCGACCTCGCCGACGGCGGCCGCGCGCTCCGCCTCTGGCGCCGCGACGCCGACGGCGCCGTCCTCGCCGAGCTGGCCCCGTTCGCGCCGTTCGTGCTCCTGGCCGACCGCGACCTGGTCGCCGGCGCCGCGGGCCTCCTCGCGCTCGACGCGCTCGACGGCCCCGGCGATCTGCGCTGGCTCGCCCGCTTCGCGTCCTGGGGCGACGCCGTCGCGGCGCGCGACCGGTGCCGCGAGCACTCCGGCCAGCCGGCGAACGCGCCGGCCGCGCCCTACCGCTTCCTCGCCGACCCCGTGCACCAGTACCTGCTCGAGAGCGGGCGGACGTCCTTCGGCGGGCTCGCGTTCGAGGACCTGCGGCGGCTCGCGCTCGACATCGAGGTGCTGACGACCGAGGGGCACGAGTTCCCGAGCGCGGCGCGGCCGGACGACCGGATCATCGCGGTCGCGCTCGCGGACTCGACCGGGTTTCGTCACGTCGTGAGGGGCGACCGGCTCGACGAGCGGGCGCTGCTCGAGGAGACGACGCGGCTCGTGCGCGAGAGCGACCCGGACGTCCTCGAGGGGCACAACATCTTTCGCTTCGACCTCGAGTACCTCGAGGCGCGCGCCCGTCGCCACGGCGTCACCCTCGCCTGGGGGCGCGACGGCGGCGCGCTCCGGGGCCGCCCGGCGCGCCTGCAGATCGCCGAGCGCACCATCGGCTACCGGCGCTACGAGCTGGCCGGGCGCCACGTCGTGGACACCTGGATGCTCGCCCAGCTCCACGACGCGGGCACGCGCGACCTGCCGGGCTTCGGGCTCAAGGACCTCGCCCGCCACTTCGGCGTCGCCGCGCCCGAGCGCACGTACGTGGACCCGGCGCGGATCTCCCGCGAGTTCGTCGAGGCGCCCGACCGGCTGATGGCCTACGCGCTGGACGACGTGATCGAGACCCTCGGCCTCGCGGCGGTGCTGGCGCCGCCCTACTTCGCCCAGGCCCAGGTGCTGCCCTTCGACTACCAGTCGTGCACGCTGCGCGGCGCCGCCGCGAAGATCGACGCGCTCCTGCTGCGCGAGTATCTCCACCGCCGCCACGCCGTCCCGTTGCCGCGGCCGCCGGCGCCGGTCGGCGGCGGGCTCACCGTGATCCTCCAGCAGGGCGTGGCGCGGCCGGTCCTGCACGTGGACGTGACGTCGCTCTACCCCTCGCTCATGCTGGCCGGCGCGATCGCGCCCGCCTCGGACACGCTCGGCGTCTTCGGCGAGCTGCTGCGCCACCTGCGCGAGTTCCGCGTGGAGGCCAAGCGGCTGGCGCGCGAGCACGCCGACCCCGCCGCCCGCGCCCACCTCGGCGCGCTCCAGCAGTCGTTCAAGATCCTGATCAACGCCTTCTACGGCTACCTCGGGTTCTCGGGCGGGCACTGGAACGACTTCGCCGCCGCCGACCGCGTGACCGCCGAGGGCCGCGCGGTGGTGACGGCGCTGCTCGAGCGACTCGCGCAGCTCGGCGCCGTGCCGCTCGAGGCCGACACCGACGGCGTGTACTTCGTGCCACCCCCCGGCCACACCCCGGCCGGCGACGACGCGCTCCTGGCGCGCATCGCCGACGGCCTGCCGCCCGGGATCCAGCTCGAGCTGGACGGCCGCTACGCCGCGATGTTCAGCTACAAGATGAAGACCTACGCGCTCCTCGACGCGCGCGGGCGCCTGGCGCTCAAGGGCTCGGCCTTCCGCTCGCGCGGGATCGAGCCCTTCCAGCGCCAGATGATCGAGGAGATCGTGCGCTGCCTGCTCGAGGGCCGGCGCGACGAGGTCAGGCGCGTCGTGGCCCGCTGGCTCGACGACTTCGCGGCCCATCGAGTGCCCGTCCGCAGCTTCGCCCGCACCGAGACGCTGCAGGAGTCGCCCGAGACGTACCGGGACCGCGTGAGCGCCGGCGCCCGCCCCGCCTCGGCAGCGTACGAGCTGGCGCTGGCGTCGGGCCGGGCCGTCCAGCCGGGCGACCCGGTCTCCTACTACGTCGTCGGCCGGAGCGCCGGCGTCGCCGTGAACGAGCACGCGCGGCTCGCCAGCGAGTGGGACCCGGCGGCGCCCGACGAGAACGTCGAGTACTACCAGGCGAAGGTGCGCGAGGTCTGGGAGCGCTTCCGCCCCTTCACCGAGTTCGACGGCCTGCGCCCGCCCGCCCCCGAGCCCGAGCCGCAGCAGAGCCAGCTGAGCCTGTTTTGACCGGATCCCGCCCGCAACGTCAAGTGCCCTGGTGGGGTCGTGACCGT
>JACPCH010000252.1 GCA_016179875.1 Candidatus Rokuibacteriota bacterium
GACCCGCGACGCCACGCTGCCGAGGATCGCCCGCGTCAACCCGGTGCGACCGTGGGTGCCCATCACGATCATGTCCACGCGCCGAGCCCTCGCGAGCCGTACGATCCGCTCGTGCGTCACCCCGATATCGAGCAGGAATCCTGACGCCCGCGCACCGGCGGCCCTCGCCTTCGCGACGAGGCGGCCGAGCTGGCGCTGCCCGGTGATGCGCTGGCCGCGCTGGAGCTCGTCCCAGACGTTGGGGGGCACATACGCGTCCGGGACCACCGGCAGCACGGAGCGGACGTGAGCCACGAGGAGCTGAGCGCGATGGGTTTTGGTCACGGGCCCTCCTGAAGTCCTCCCGCCTCGGCCAGCTCGTCCTCGGAGCGGCCGCACCGATCGCAGCAGGTGACGAGCAGGACGTTGCCGTCCGGATCCTCCTCCTCGCCTCCCGCGGCGTGCATCAGCCCGCCGCACCGGCACGGCTCCGGATACTCCTCCCAGCACTCCGGACATTGCAGGTCACCGATTCGGTGATTGACCTGATCGCCGACGGTGAATAGCGCCATCGCGTCACGCTCCTTTGGGCGGCTCGGGGATGAGGCCCTCGCGCATCAGCACGCGCGTCGTCTCCCGCGCGTCCCGCATGATCTTCGCCGCCTCACGGTACACCTGCTCGCGTGGCGTCGCCAGCCGCGCGACGCCCTGCGCCTGCGCCTGGGTCGCCGCCGCCACCGCCACGCGCGGATGCACCTCCCACTCGTCCATCCGCGGCAGGATGTCGTCCTCGCGGATCCCGCGCGCCGCCGCGAAGGACGCCAGCTCGCGCGCGACCGCCGCCGCCATCTCGTCGGTGATCGTGCGGGCGCGCACGTCGAGGGCGCCGCGGAAGAGGCCCGGGAAGACCAGCGAGTTGTTCAGCTGGTTCGGGAAGTCGCTCCGGCCCGTGGCGACGACGCGCGCGCCCGCCTCCGTCGCGTCCCACGGCCAGATCTCCGGAACCGGGTTCGCGCAGGCGAACACGACGGCGTCCTTCGCCATCGTCCGCACCCACTCGGGCCGGACGACGTCCGGGCCGGACGCGGAGAAGGCGATGCAGACGTCCGCGCCGCGGAGCGCCTCCGGGATCCCGCCCGTCACGTTCTCGCCGTTGCTCTCGCGACAGACGCGCCACTTGTCGGCGAACGCCTCCCGCCGCGCCTCGACGTCGTTCCGCGCCTTGTGGAGCACGCCCTTGCTGTCGCAGGCGACGATCGCCTGCGGGTCGACCCCGTTGGCGGTCAGGAGCCGGTAGCACGCGACGTTGGCCGCGCCCATGCCGACCATCGCGAGCTTCACGCGGCGAACGTCCTTGCCGACGATCGCGAGGGCGTTCAGGAGGCCGGCCAGGAGCGCGGTGGCCGTGCCCTGCTGGTCGTCGTGCCAGACGGGGATGCCGAGCCGCGCGCGGAGCGTGTCGAGGATGCGGAAGCACTTGGGCTGGGCGATGTCCTCGAGGTTGATCGCGCCGAAGCCGGGCTCGAGGAGCGTGACCGTCCGGATCAGCTCGTCGGCGTCCTTCGTCCGGAGACAGATCGGGACCGCGTCCACGCCGCCGAGGTGCTTGTAGAGGAGCGCCTTGCCCTCCATCACCGGCAGCCCCGCCTCGGGCCCGATGTCGCCGAGCCCCAGCACGCGCGTCCCGTCGGTGACGATGGCGATCGTGTTCGCCTTGTTGGTGTGCGCGTAGACGAGCTCGGGGTCGGCCTGGATCGCGCGACACGGCGCCGCGACGCCCGGGGTGTACCAGATCGCGAAGTCGCCGAACTCGCGGATCGGGCACTTGAGCGCCGTCTGGATCTTCCCCCGGTAGAAGGGATGCAGCCGAAGCGCCTCCTCGGCGGGCTTCGTCGCCCGGGCGAGCAGCGCGTCCCTGGTCAGCCGTCCGGTCGTCATCGGCTCGGCGTCAGCGCCCGAGGAGCGCCGCGATGTGCTTCGGGACGTGGTCCTCGAAGTCCGCCGCCCCGCCCGGCGCGGCCTGCCGCAGCACGCCGTACACCGCGCGCAGCGTGCGCTGGGCCTCGGGAGCGTGCGCGTCGAGCGCGCGCCCGATGTGCTGGAGGAACGCGTCGCCGGTCATCTTGAGGTGACGCGGCCGCTCGGCGAGCAGGTGGGCTTTCAGGAATCCCGGCAGCTGCGCGGCGAAGTGGCGCCGCGACTCGGAGTCGGGCAGCATCCGGGCCAGGGCGCTCACCACCGCCTTGGCGCGCCGCTCGGCCTCCGTACGGCTCGGGAGCGCGCCCGCCTTCTCGACCCGCGCGAGGAACTCGTCCTTGGTCATCGCCCGGACTCCCGGGAAGATCGTGCAAGCCCCGTACCGCCCCCTCCGGACGATTTCCTCAGGGAATTCAACCGGTCCTCGCGCCCCGCGCCCGGGTTTTTCGCCGCGTTTCGGGAATTTCCGCCCCAGGTGAGGCATGGGTATCCCGGCCCGGCCGCCGCGGTCACGACACGTTCATCGGCCCAGGTAGCGCGTGAACCAGTCCCGCGCGAGACGCGCCACCTCCTCGAGCGCCCCCGGCTCCTCGAACAGGTGCGTGGCCCGCGGAACGACCACGAGCTCCTTGCGCGCGGTCAGCGTCTCGTAGGCCCGCCGGTTGAGGTCGAGCACGACGTCGTCCAGCCCGCCCACGATGAGGAGCGTCGGGGCCTGGACGCGCGGGAGATCGGGGGCGGCCAGGTCGGGCCGGCCGCCCCGGGAGACGACGGCGCGGACGTCCGGTCCGAGCGCCGCGGCGGCCTTGAGCGCCGCCGCCGCGCCGGTGCTCGCGCCGAAGTACCCGAGCGGCAGCGCCTTCGTCTCCGGCTGGTCCGCGAGCCAGCGGGTCGCCGCCGTGAGCCGGCGCGTCAGGAGATCGATGTCGAAGCGGGTGGCGCGGAGGGCGTCCTCCGCCGGCGTGAGGAGGTCCATCAGGAGCGTGCCGAGCCCGCCGGCGCGCAGCTCGCGCGCGACGAAGTTGTTCCGCGGGCTCTTCCGGCTGCTGCCGCTCCCGTGGGCGAACAGCACGATGCCGCCGGCCGCCGGCGGGACGGCCAGCGCGCCCTCGAGGGTCAGCGAGTCCACGCGCACGTGCACGAGGCGTTCGGCGGGCGGGCTCATGGCTCACCGTCCTTGGCCGCGGGCTTCAGGCATCCCGCGAGCAACGGGGCGACGGACAGGACGACGACCGCCGCCGATCCGAGATGCCCGGGCGGCGGCGTCGTGTCGGTGCAGTAGATGCGGGTGACGCCGAGCGACCACAGGCGCTCCCACGCCCTCCCCGTGAAGAGCCCGTGGGTCGCCATGACGATGATCTCCTCCACGCCGGCGCGCCGGAGGCCCTCGCAGGCGGAGACGAGCGTGCCGCCGGTGTCGAGGATGTCGTCCACCAGGACCGCCTGGCGTCCGACGGCGCCGTGCAGGACCGAGTGCTTGATCCCCTCGGGCGTCCGCTCTTTCGTGAAGTGCGCGAGGGGGCGGCGGATTCCGGCGGCCCGCCGCACGGCGTCGCAGCGCTCGAGCGCGCCCGCGTCGGGCGCGACGATCGCCGGCTCGGCGAGCGGCAGCGTCGCGAGCTCGCGCGCGAAAAGCTCCGCGGGGGAGAGCGAGCGGACCGGGATCGGAAAGAGCTGGTGGGCGAGACTCGAGTCCGTCGCGCGGCTCCGGCGGGGCTCCGCCTTGTCGTGGCGCGCGTAGCCGAGGTACGGCAGCAGCACGGTGACGGTGCGTGCGCCTTCCTTCTTCAGGGTGTGGACGAGGAGCAGGGTCGCGAGCAGGTGCTCGTCCGGCGGCGCGACCGCGCCGAGGACCAGGCAGGCGCGCCCCGCCGGATCCGTCTCGAGCGTGGCGTAAAGCTCCTGATTGCTGAAGCGGCTCACCGCGCAGCGGCCGCGCTCGACGCCTGTGAGATCGTGGAGGGCCTGGGCCAGGGACGCGTGCGGCGACAGGGCAAACAGGATCACGGGTGCAAGAGCGTGCAAGGCCGCTGCCAGACGGGGAATGCTCTATTTCCCACGGGTTCGCCGGCGCCGGGTGGGGCGGTGGCGCGACACCCTTCGTGCGATCGACCCTAAGGTCCTGAAGTGGCGCGCCCCCGGTCTGGCATCGTCGATGCACTCCGGACCCCTGATGAACGCCCCGCCGGTCAGCCACACCTGGCACGCGCTCCCGGCCTCCGAGGTCCTCACGATCCTGGGCGCGCACGCCGAGCACGGCTTGAGCCGTGCCGAGGCGCGGCGCCGGCTCGCGCTCGTGGGGCCGAACCGCGTGGGCGAGGCCCGCGACGCTCCGCTCTGGCGCCTCCTGCTCGACCAGTTCCGCAGCCTCGTCGTCCTCCTCCTGCTGGCGGCGGCCTCCGTGGCGGCGCTCCTCGGAGAGCGCGCGGAAGCCATCGCCATCCTCGCGGCGCTCGTCCTCAACGCCGCCATCGGCTTCGGCACGGAGTGGCGCGCGCGGATCTCGCTGGCGAAGCTCCGCGCGCTGGCCATCCCGCGGGCGCTCGTCCGCCGCGACGGCCGCGTGACCCGCGTGGAGGCGGCCGAGCTGGTGCCCGGGGATCTGATCGTCCTCGAGGCGGGCGCCCAGGTGCCCGCCGACGCGCGCCTCGTGCGGAGCGCCGCGCTGCGGGTGAACGAGGCCGCGCTCACGGGAGAGAGCGTCCCGGGCGAGAAGGCCGCCGACGCGAGTGCCGACGTCGCCACGCCGCTCGCCGAGCGCCGCACGATGGTCTACCTGGGGACGGCGGTGCTCGCCGGGAGCGGCGCCGCCGTCGTCACGGCCACGGGCGTGGCGACGGAGCTCGGACGGATCGGGCAGCTCGTCGCGCTGGCCGGCGAGCGCGCGACGCCGCTCGAGCGCCAGGTCGAGGGCCTCGGGCGGCGGCTCATCGGGCTCGCCGTCGGCGTCTGCGGGATGGTCGCGCTGGTCGGGATCCTCCACGGGCAGCCCGTCGGTCTCATGCTGGAGACCGCGATCAGCCTCGCCGTGGCCGCGATTCCCGAGGGGCTCCCGGCGGTGACGGCCGTCGCGCTCGCCGCCGGGCTCTGGCGGCTGGCGCGCGCCCGCGCCCTCGTGCGCCGGCTGCCGGCCGTGGAGGCGCTGGGCTCGACGACGGTGATCTGCTCGGACAAGACGGGCACGATGACCGAGAACCGGATGGCGGTCACGCATCTGGTCCTGCCCCACCGGACGCTCGGGATCGGCGGCGGCGCCGTCTCGCCGCGCGGCGCGTTCAGCGAGCACGGCGCGGCGCTCGATCCGCGCGCGGACCCCGACGTCGTCCGCCTGCTCACCGTCGGCGCGCTCGTCAACGACGCGAGCGTCGAGCCCCAGGGCGACGAGCTGCGGCTCCACGGCGATCCGACCGAGGCCGCGCTGCTGGTGGCGGCGCTGAAGGCCGGGCTCGACCCCGCGGCGCTCGCGCGCCAGTGGCCCCGCCGCCGCGAGGTCCCGTTCTCGCCGGAGTCGCGCCTGATGGCGACGTTCAACGTGACGCCCGCGGGCGCGCCGGTGCTGCTCGTGAAGGGCGCCCCGGACGCCGTGCTCGCGCGCTGCGCCCTCGGCGAGGCCGAGCGCGAGCGCCTGCTCGAGCGGAATCGCGCCCTCGCCCGTCGCGGCCATCGCGTCCTCGCCGTGGCCTGGCGTCCCGAGGGCTGGCCCGAGGGCGAGCGATTCGAGGGGCTGACCTTCCTCGGGTTCGTCGCGTTCGAGGATCCGCTCCGGGCGGGGGTGAAGGAGGCGATCGCGCGCTGCCGCGAGGCGGGGATCCGCACGATCATGCTGACCGGCGACCAGCGCCCGACGGCCGAGGCGGTCGGCCGGGAGCTGGGGCTCGCGGCGGACGCGCTCAGGAGCCGCGTCAGCCCCGAGGACAAGCTCGAGCTGGTCCGCGCGCTCCAGGCCGCGGGCGAGGTCGTGGCGATGACCGGGGACGGGGTCAACGACGCGCCGGCCCTCGTCCGCGCGGACATCGGCATCGCGATGGGGCGTCACGGCACCGACGTGGCGCGCGAGGCGGCCGACCTGGTCCTGACCGACGACAACTTCGCGACGATCGTGGGCGCCGTCGAGGAGGGGCGGGTGATCTACGCGAACCTCAGAAAGGTCATCCACTTCCTCTTCTCCTGCAATCTCTCCGAGATCCTCACGATCTTCGCCGCGATCCTCGTCGGATTTCCCGCGCCGCTGCCGCCGCTGCAGATCCTGTGGGTCAACCTCGTGACCGACATCCTGCCGGCGATGGCGCTGGTGCGCGATCCCGCGGAGCCCGACATCATGCGGCGGCCGCCCCGCGATCCGCGCGAGTCGCTGGTCACCCGGCGGTTCGGCGTCCGGATGCTCGGCGAGGGGGCGCTCCTCGCCGCCGGCGTCCTTAGCGCCTACTTCTGGGTCGTCGGGCGCGAGGGCGTCGGGCCGCGGGCGCAGACCATCGCGTTCCTGGCGCTGGTCCTCTTCCAGCCCTTCCAGGCGATGCATTGCCGCTCCGAGCGGGTCGGGTGGTGGCGGCTCCCGCGCAATCCGCTCATCTGGGTGTCGCTGCTGGC
>JACPCH010000211.1 GCA_016179875.1 Candidatus Rokuibacteriota bacterium
GTCGATGTCCACGTGGATGAGCCGGGTGGGCGGGATGTTGAAGGAGTAGCCGGGGATCCAGGACGAGGACGAGCGGTCGTCGAAGCGCACGCCGACCGCGAGCAGGACGTCGCAGGTGCGCGCGGCCTCGTTGGCCGGGAAGACGCCGTTGCGGCCGACGAAGCCCAGCGCCAGCGGGTCGGTCATGTCGAGCGCGCCGAAGCCGTTCGGGGCGAAGATGACCGGGATGGCCAGGCGCCGCGCGAGCGCCGTCAGCTCGGCGCCCGCCTCCGACAGCGCCACCCCGTGGCCGACCCAGATCAGCGGGCGCCGGGCGGCCCGCAGCAGCTCGAAGGCCGTCCGGACCGTGTCCGGATCGCCCCCGCTCCGCGAGTCGATCCCCCGCCGCCACTCGCCGGGCTCGGCCAGGTCCACGTCCGCGTCCTCCTTGAAGAGGTTGAACGGGACGTCGAGGTTCACCGGGCCCGGGCGCCCGCCGAGCATCGTCGCGAAGGCCTGCCGGAGCGCGGTCGGCAGCATGTCGGTGCGCGTCGGCTGCCAGCTCCGCTTCACGTACGGCTTGATCACCGACGGGAAGTCGGCCTGGAAGTGCCGGTACGTCTCCTGGAAGGGGGCGCGGTTGAACTGCGAGGTCGGCACGTTCGCGGTGATGGCGAGGAACGCCGAGGAGTCCATGAACGCGCAGGCGAGCGCGATCGGGATGTTGCAGGAGCCCGGGCCGCAGGAGGTCAGGGTCGCCGCCGGCCGGTGCGCGACGCGGAAGTAGGCGTCGGCCATGTGGCCCGCCGTCTGCTCGTGGCGCGTCGAGATGGTCCGGATGGCGTCGGTGCGGTCGTAGAGCGCGTCGAGCAGGCCGACGTTGCCGTGGCCGCAGACGCCGAAGACGTACGGGACCTTCTCGCGCGCGAGGTACTCGACGATCAGCTCGCCGCCGTTCGGCATGTCAGTACCGGTTCGCGATCGGCAGCTCGTCGGCCGGGAACAGCGTGATGATCTGCGCCCCCTTCGGCGTCACGATCACCTCCTCCTCGATCCGCGCCGCCGAGGTGCCGTCGGTGGCCGGGCAGTAGGTCTCGACCGCGAACATCATCCCGGCCTGGAGCTCCATCGGGTCGTCGAAGGAGTTCAGGCGGCTGATGATCGGGCGCTCGTGGAGGCCGAGGCCGATCCCGTGACAGAAGTTGAGGCCGAAGGCCGCCATCTCGCTCTCGAAGCCGATCTCCTGGGCCTTCGGGAAGGCGCGCGCGATCCGGTCGGTGGTGACACCGGGCTTGATGAGCGCGATCGCCTCGTCCATCCACTCGCGCGCCTTCGTGTAGGCGTCCACCTGGGCGCGCGTCGCCTTGCCGACGTTGAAGGTGCGGTAGTAGCACGTGCGGTAGCCGATGAACGACATGATGATGTCGAAGAAGGCCTGGTCGCCGGGGCGGATGATCCGGTCGGTGAAGTTGTGCGGGTGCGGGCTGCAGCGCTCGCCCGAGATCGAGTTGATCGCCTCCACGCAGTCCGAGCCCATCTCGTAGAGGCGCTTGGTGGCGAGCGCCACGATCTCGTTCTCGCGCACGCCGGGCTTGAGCGCCTCGTAGATGTCCTGGTAGACGCCGTCCACCATCGCCGCCGCCATGTTGAGGAGCGTCAGCTCGTCCTGGCTCTTGATCATGCGGGCCTCCAGCATGACCTGCTGGCCGTCGCTCACCCGGACCCCCGCCTCCTGGAGCGCGAACAGGAACGGCGGCTCGACCAGGTCGACGCCGAGCGGCATCCCGGCGACCCCCTCGGCCCGGAGGATGTCCTTGATCTCCTGCGCCGCCTTCTTGAACAGGCCCGCCTTCGGCGAGACGGCGCCGCGCATGCCCACCATGCCCGCGAGCGACTGCCTCTCCGGGATCCAGGGCGCGTGGAGCTTGTGGTGCCGCGCCGCCGAGCCGAAGTCCCACACCCACGGCTCGCCGGTGCCGGTGAGGAGGGACCAGCGGATCAGCTTGTCGCGGGCCCACTCGCCGATCACCGTGCTCGAGATGTAGCGGATGTTGTACTGGTCGAAGACGAGCAGCGCGCCCAGCCCCGAGCCGGCGAGCGCCTGGCGCACGCGCCCCAGGCGGTAGGCGTGCAGGCGCCGGAAGTCCACGCGCTCCTCGAAGTCCACCTGCATGTGGCCCGGCGCCTGGAGCGGCCGGTCCCAGCGGTGGCGCGGGTCGATCGCGTCGGGGGTGATGCGCTTCGGTTCAACGGGCCGTCGCTTCTGAGCCATGGCGTTCTCCCGAACCAGCGGTTGTGACGCTCGGGAACAAGCCGTCCGGCGTCGCCCGCTACTCTAGCGCATTCGGTGGTACCATCGCCTCACCTTCGAGTTTGCCACCGGCCCGAAACGTTGGGGGGTGCGCCGATGAAGACGCTCCGCGAGATCATGCGCGAGGGGTTCCTCTTCACGGTCCAGCGCAACGCCACGGTCGCCACCGCGTGCCGCACCATGGCCGAGAACAACGTGGGCATCGTGGCGGTGCTCGACGGCGACCGGCTCTGCGGCGTCTTCTCCGAGCGCGACGTCGTCCGCCGGATCGTCGACCGCGGCCTCGACCCCGGCCACACGCGCGTCGCCGACGTGATGACGACGGGCCTCATCGTCGCCGACGCCGCCGAGGACTACCAGTCGGCCATGCGCAAGATGGACCAGGCGAACATCCGCCACCTGCCCGTCGTGAGCGGCGAGCGCCTGCTGTCCATGCTCTCGATCCGCGACCTCATGCGGGTCGCCATCGAGGACCGCGGCCAGGAGATCGAGGTCCTCAAGGAGTACCTCTACCGCACCTAATCGGCCGCCGGGGCCACGGGCTCGGCGCGCACGCGGCGCATCAGCGGGATCACCGCCAGGATCACCGCGAAGCACGCCGCCAGCAGCCAGAACTCGTCCGCGTAGGCCAGCAGCTGCGCCTGGGCCAGGACCCGCCGGTAGAGCAGCGCGGTCGCCTGGCGCTCCGCGGTGAACGGATCGGCGCCCTGGGCCACGAACCGCTGGCTCAATTCCTGGAGCCGCGCCGCCGTGTCGGCGCTCCACACGTTCACGTGGCCGACCAGCGTCGTCTGGTGGTACTGGCTGCGCCGCGACAGCAGCGTGGTCGCCAGCGCGACGCCGACGGAGCCGCCGAGGTTGCGGACGACGTTGAAGGCGGCCGTCGCGTTGGGCAGGCGGTCCCGGCGGATCGTGGCCAGGGCGAGGGTCGCGAGCGGCACGAAGATGAACCCCATGCCGAGCCCCTGCACGAAGCGCGGCCAGGCCAGGCTCCAGTAGTCGATGGACAGCGCCAGGTTCGACATCGCCCACAGCGAGCCGGCGTTCAGCACGCAGCCGAGGCCGAGGAGGAGCCGCTGGTCCACGCGCGCCACCAGGCGCCCCGAGAGGATGAGCGAGATCATGTTCCCCACCCCGCCCGGCGCCAGCACCAGCCCCGACGTCCAGGCGTCGTAGGCGAGCATCTTCTGCGTGAAGAGCGCCAGCAGGAGCATGCTCGAGTAGAAGCCGAGGATCGCCACCGCGATGACGGCGGTGCCGAGCGCGAAGTTGCGGTCGCGAAACACGCCGAGGTCGAGGATCGGCTCGTCCACCGTCAGCTCGCGGACCAGGAACGCCGCCAGCGCGCAGGCCCCCAGCACGAAGAGGCCGACGATCCAGCCCGAGTCGAACCAGTCCTCGCGCTCGCCGCGGTCGAGGACGAGCTGGAGGCCGCCGAAGCCCACGACCATCAGGACGAGGCCGAGGGCGTCCACCCGGCCGGGCTTCCGGAGGTGCGGCGAGTCGAAGAGGAAGGCGCTCGCCATGAACAGGCCCACCAGTCCGATCGGCAGGTTGACGTAGAAGATCCAGCGCCAGGACCAGTTCTGGGCGAGCCAGCCGCCGACGGTCGGCCCGAAGATCGGGGCCATCATGATCCCGACGCCCCACACGGCCATCGCCGTCCCGCGCTGGGCGAGCGGGAAGATCTCCCACATGATCGCCTGCGACATCGGGATCAGCGGCCCGCCGCCGAGGCCCTGGAGCACGCGCGCCAGGACGAGCGTCTCGAGGTTCGGCGCGATGCCGGAGAGGAACGAGCTGACCGTGAAGACCACGGTGCAGAGCATGAAGAAGCGCTTGCGCCCCAGCAGCCCGGTGAGCCACCCGGTGGCCGGGATGATGATCGCGTTCGCGGCGAGGTAGGAGGTGAGGACCCAGGCCACCTCCTCGACGCCGGCCGAGAGCGAGCCCTGCATGTGCGGGAGCGCGACGTTCGTCACGCTGGTGTCGAGGATCTGCATCACGGTCACGATCATGACCGAGAAGGTGATCGCCCACCGCCGGGCGGGCGAGAGCGGCGGGTCGTCGGTCACGTCACCGCACGCGGATCGTGACGGCCGCCGACATCCCGGCGCGGAGCGCGAGCGGGTTGCCCGGCTCGCGGGCGTCGAGGCGGATCTTCACGGGCACGCGCTGGACGACCTTCACCCAGTTGCCGGTCGCGTTCTCGGGCGGGAGCAGCGAGAAGCGCGCGCCGGTGCCGGCGCTGATCGAGTCCACCGTGCCGGTGAACGCCTTGCCGGGCGCGCCGTCCACGTGGACCGACACCGTCATGCCGGGCCGGAGCCGCGCCAGCTGGGTCTCCTTGAAGTTGGCGACCACCCACACCTCGTGGAGCGGCACGATCGCCAGCAGCGGCTGGCCCATCTGCACCACCTGCCCCACCTCGACGCTGCGCTTGGAGACGACCCCGTCGAGCGGCGCCCGCACCTCGGTGTGCGCCAGCTGGAGCTCGACGAACGCGAGGTCGGCGCGCGCCTCGCGCAGGCGGGCCTCGGCGCGGGTGACCTCGGCGTCCTTGATCGCGACCTGGTGGAGCTGGCCCTCCGAGCGCGCGAGCCCCGCCCGCGACTCGGCCACGCGCTGCCGGGCCTGGTCCACCGCGTGCGCGCGCACCGCCAGGTCGGCCTCGGCCTGCTGGATCTCGCGCTCGGCCTGCGCGAGCCGCCGCCGCGCCGCCTCCACGGCGGCCGCCGCGGTCTCCGCCGCCGCCTCGGCCAGATCGAGGTCGCGCCGCGCCACCAGGTCGCTCCGGTGGAGCGTCCGCGCGCGCGCGAGCTCGCGCGCGGCCTGGCGGTGCGTGGCCTCGGCGCCGCCCACCTCGGCGCGGAGCGCCGCGGTCGCCGCGCGCCGGGCCTCGAGCCGGGCCCGGCCCTCCTCGACGGCCGACTCGCTCCCCCGCACGCCGACCACCGAGGACTCGACGCCGGCCCGCGACTGGTCCACCTGGGCCCGCGTGGTCTCGCGCGTCAGCGGCACGTCGGAGCGCGCCGCGCGCAGGTTGGCCTCGGCCGTCGCCACCGCGGCGCGCGCCTGGTCCGCCTTCGCCTGGAAGTCGCGCCGGTCGATGCGCAGCAGCAGGTCGCCCTGCCGCACCGCCTGGTTGTCGCGGACGAGGAGCTCGGTGACGTGGCCGGCGACCTTGGCGCTGATCGGCGAGATCGTGCCCTCGACGTAGGCGTCGTCGGTCCAGACGTAGGTGACGGCCCAGTGCCAGACCCAGCCGCCGTACGCGAGCGAGGCAAGCCCGGCGAGGACGCCCGCGGCCGCGAGCAGCCGCACTCTCACCCCGTCCCCCTACGACTTCGTATAGAGCCGGAGCACGCCGTACGCGACCGTGGCGGCCACGACGAGCGCGGCGAGGAGCGTCAGCACGATCTGCTGCAGCCGGTTCACGGCTCCACCGCCTCCCGCGGCGCCGGCCCAACCGCGGCGGCCACCACCGCCGCCGGCCGGAGCTTCTGGAGCCCGAGCCCGAGCGCGAGCAGGACCAGCCCGATGACGTCGGTGGTGAACCCCGGGTCGATCAAGAGAAACGCCGCCGCGACGAACAGGCCGCGCTCGAGCCACGTCGCCGGCCGGAGAAACTGGCCCTCGAGCCCGGCGGCCAGCGAGATCACGCCGATCGTCCCGGTCACCAGCACGCTCAGGACCTCGGTCCAGGTGCCCTGGAACAGGAGCGCCGGCGAGTACACGAAGAAGAACGGCACGATGAACCCGGCCGCCGCGAACTTCACCGCCTGGAGCCCGGCGCCCCACAGGCTCGCGCCGCCGATCGAGGCCGCCGCGTAGACCGCGAGCGCCACCGGCGGGGTGACGGCCGAGAGGCACGAGAAGTAGAACGCGAACATGTGCGCGGCCAGCGGCGTCACCCCGAGCTTGATGATGGCCGGGATCAGCAGCGCGGCCTGCATGATGTAGGCGGGCGTCGTCGGCATGCCCATGCCGAGGATGATGCCCGCGATCATCGTGATGAGCAGGGCCAGGATCAGGTGGCCGGCCGCGAGGGCGATGAGGAAGCTCGTGAACCTGAGGGCCAGGCCCGTCTGCAGCACGATGCCGATCACGATGCCCGCCGAGGCGCAGGCCATGGCCACCGGCACCGTCTGCTCGGCGCCCTCCCGCAGCGCGGCGAGGCAGGACCGGAAGCGGAGGCCGGTCGCGAACCGCACCCACGAGACCGCGATCACCACGGCCGCGCACACGATCGCGGCGTAGGTGGCCGTGAAGCCCATGATCAGCAGGATCATGATCACGATCACCGGCAGGAACAGGTGGCCCTGCCGGACGATGATCGCGCCGAGCAGCGGCAGCTCGTGCCTCGGGATGCCCCGGAGCCCGGAGCGCATCGCGTTGAAGTGGATGGCCGCGAAGAGGGCGCCGTAGTAGAAGATCGCGGGGATCGCGGCCGCGATCATGATCTTCGTGTAGGACATGCCGAGGAACTCGGCCATCACGAAGGCGGCGGCGCCCATGACGGGCGGCATGATCTGGCCGCCGGTGGAGGCCACCGCCTCGATGGCGGCGGCGGCCTCGGGCTTGAAGCCGGTCTTCTTCATCATCGGGATGGTGAGCCAGCCGTCCACCATCACGTTGGCGACGGCCGAGCCCGAGATCGTCCCGAAGAGGCTCGAGGAGACGACCGCGACCTTGCCGGGCCCGCCGCGCGCGCCCCCGGCGATCGCGTTGGCGAAGTTCATGAAGAACTGGCCCGCGCCCGACTTCTCGAGGAAGGCGCCGAAGATGATGAAGAGGATCACGTAGGAGCCGGCGACGCCGAGCGGCACGCCGAAGACGCCCTCGGTCGTGAAATACGTCTGGTCGATCGCGATCTCGAGGCTGAGCCCCCGGTGGCGGAGCACGCCCGGCAGCCACGGCCCGCTGAGCCCGTAGACGAGGAAGCAGACGCCGACGATCGGGAGCGAGGCGCCGATGGTGCGCCGGGTCGCCTCGAGCACGAGCAGGATCGCCAGCACGCCGACGACCTTGTCGCTGGTGGCCAGCGGGTGGGCCGTCGGGAACCGGTTCACGACGTAGTCGTAGTACCGGAACATGTAGCCCACGCAGGCGAGGGAGAGCGCGGCCAGGCCCAGGTCGGTCCACGGGATCCGGTCGGGCGTGGCGCCGGACGCCCGCGGGAAGAGCAGGAACGCGAGCACCAGGCTGAAGCCGAGCGTGATGAAGAGCTGCGCCTGCTGGTCGGGCGCGTACCACGTGAGGCGCACGTAGACGTGGTAGACGGACATGACGACCGCCACCACGCCGACGACGAAGCCGGTGTAGCCGGAGAGCTTGCGCACCGGACGCGGCTACTTCAGGACGCCGATTTCCTTGAAGTACTTCGCGGCGCCCGGATGGAACGGCATCCCGTAGTCCTGCGCCATGTCCTTCGCCGTCACCCCCGCCATCACCTTGTTGACGTGCGTGAAGTCGGCGCGCCCCTCGACGATCGCCTTGGTGACCTTGTAGATCACGTCGGCGGAGGTCTTGGCCGAGGCGATCAGGATGGTCGGCGACTGGAACGTGCGCACGTCGTCGGTGATCCCCTGCTCGGCGTAGGTGCCGGCCTTGATGACGTGGCGCACGAAGCCGGGGTTGACCTTCTGGATCTTCGCGAACTCGGCGTCGCTCACCGGGATCATCCGGAGCTTCATCGTCGAGCCGAGGTCGAGCACGAACGAGGCCGGGACGACCGTGAACCAGCCCGAGGCCATCGCCTGGCGGTTCTTCACCGCCTCGGAATTCGACGACACCGGGCCGTAGCTCTTGGGCCCGAGGTCCTCGAGCTTCATGTCGTTGACCTTGAGCAGGACCTCCCAGCCGTCGGCGAGGCTGGTGTTGCCCCGCGCGGGCAGCGACACCGGCTTGCCCTTGAGGTCCCTCATGCTCTTGATGTCGCTCGAGGCCGGCACCACGAGCTGCCAGACGTTCGGGTAGTAGGTGGCGACGACCATCGGCCGGTCGGTCTTCTTGCCGCTCCACTGTCCGGTGCCCGTCAGCGCGTCCGACAACACGTTGGTCATCGACCAGCCGAGGTCGGCCTTGTCGTTGCGGATCTTCTCCATGTTGACGAGGGCCGCGCCCGGCTCCACCTGGACGTCGAGCTCGGGGAACTTCTTCTTGATGACCTCGGCGGTCGCGCCGGCCATGGGTGTCCACGTCCCGCCGGTCGGGCCGGCCGAGAACACGACGCTGACCTTCTGCGCCGCCGCCGGGGTGGCCAGCGCGGCCACGCCCAGCGCGGCCAGCGCGATTGCGGTCACGAATTTCAGATTACGCATGGGATCGACTCCTCCTTGTGGGCTCGATGATAGATCCTACAGCGGGAGCAGGCGTCCGGCCGCGTCGAAGGCGAGCGGCGCGCCCGCGCCGAGCGCGGTGAGGTCGGCGCGCCTGTCCACCTCGGGCCCGAACGCCTCCGACACCTCGAGCTCGCCCAGCATCAGGGTGTTCCTGATCCGGATCACGCGCGCCTGCTCGGGCGGGGTGAGCCCGATGCACGAGAGCGCCGTCTCGATCGCCTCGCGGTCGGTGTCGTACGCGGGCGGAATCTTGGCGCCGCCCGGCGCGCAGGCGGTGATGGCGTTGATCAGCGTCGGCTTCATGTCGATCTTGTCCACGAGGCGGCGGGTGGTGAAGTCCGCGTTGCCGATGCCGACCGCGTTGCCGTAGCTCTCCTCGGTCAGGTCGAGCGCGGCGATCCAGAGGATCTTCGGGTCGGCCGGGAACGGCTCGTGCGGGTTCGCCGGCCGCCCGATCACGTTCGTGTCCATGCCGGCGCCGGAGATGTTCTTGCCCATCTCCTCGACGACCAGCACGTCGATCATTGAGAACGGCAGGCGCGCCATCCACTCGCGCGCCTGCTTGAGGAGGCGTCGCTCGCCGGCCTCGAGGTCTTCGGCGCTGAACGCCTCGATGCGCGCCGTCTCGTCGTACCCGTTCTCGACGATGCCGAGACCGAAGGCGATCCGGGCCTTGGCCAGCATCTCCCGGCCCACGGCCGTGATGACCGTCTCGTAGCCGTGCTGGATGTTCGCCCGGTGGTACTGGAGGGCGCCCGTGTACTTGCCGAGGCCGATCGTCATCATCTTGAAGAGCCCGGACTCGATCGCCCCCTTGAAGTCGGTGTGGGGCTTCACGCGGTTCACGAGCCCGATCCAGTCCGCTTCGGAGGCGTGGCGGTCGAGCCAGACCGGCAGGCCGAGCGCCTCGCCCACCGGCACGACGTCCATCGTGGCGCGGATCGGGCAGCCCATCGCCGCCTCGGTGATCCCGTAGCGCTCGAGCACCGAGAGCTGCCCCTCGGGCGTGCCGCCGCCGTGGCTGCCCATGGCGGGGAACACGAACGGCTTCGCGCCGAGGTCCCTCAGGTATTTCACGGCGGCGCCGACGATCGCCGCGATGTTCGCGATGCCGCGGCTGCCCGCGCCGACGGCGACCGTGTCGCCGCGCGCGATCCGGAGGCCGGCGGCGCCGAGGGTGGCGGCCACGGCCTCCGGGATGTCCGCGACCCGTGGCCGCGGGAAGTTCTGGCGGATCCTGAGCATCTTCGGCAGCATGACGCGGAGCGCCTCCGGCACCTGGTGTGGCTCCCGTAATACCGGGGGAGTCCCTGGAAGTCAAAGGATTTTTGCCGGTGGAGTGTGTTATATGTAGGGGCCAATTCCGATGGTTGCGTCGCCCACCCTGCTCGCGCGAATCGCGGTCGCCGCCCTGCTCGTCCTCGCGGGCGGCTGCGGCTGGCTCCGCAACGCGCCGACGCCGATCCTGCCGCCGGACGAGCTCTACCAGATCGGCGAGAACGAGCTGGTCAAGAAGCGTTACGACGAGGCGCGCCAGAACTTCCGCCGGATCGTCGAGCGCCACCCGAACTCCACCCAGGCGCCCCGCGCGCGCTTCCTGATCGGCGAGGCGTTCTACCGGGAGGGCGAGTTCGCCAAGGCCATCAAGGAGTTCGAAACATTCCTGTCGTTTTTCCCCCGCCACCAGATCGCCGACCTCGTCCAGTACCGCCTGGCCATGAGCTACTACGACCAGATGAAGCCGGTCGAGCAGGACCAGGGGCTCACCGTGAAGGCGATGGAGCACTTCCGGAAGCTCATCAAGGACTACCCGGAGAGCCGCTACGCCACCGACGCGCTCGCGAAGATCGACGTCTGCCGCGGGCGCGTCGCGCAGAAGGAGCTGTGGGTCGCCGCCTACTACGTCAATCAGGGCAACCCGACCGCGGCGCGCCAGCGGCTCGAGCTGATCGTCCGCGACTACCCGCGGACCCTCGTCATCCCCGAGACGCTCTTCCTGCTCGCGGAGGTCAACTTCGCCGACGGCCGGAACGCGGAGGCGGTCGGGCTGCTGCGGCGGCTCAGCGAGGAGTTCGGCCACACCGAGTTCGGCCGGCGCGCCGTCCAGCGCCTGCGCGCGCAAAGGTAGTGCGAGGTGAGACCGTTCGACGGGCGAGCCGAGCGGTGAAATGATCGGAGAGGTGTGAGTGTGCACGACATCGTCGACCTGCGCTCCGACACGCTGACGCTCCCGACGCCCGAGATGCGCGAGGCCATGGCGCGGGCCGAGGTGGGCGACGACGTCTGGGAGGAGGACCCGACCGTCAAGCGCCTCGAGGCGATGGCCGCCGAGCGCCTCGGCAAGGCCGCCGGCCTCTTCGTGGCCTCCGGCACGATGGGCAACCTGGTCTCGGTCGTCAGCCACACGCGGGCGGGCCAGGAGGTCGTCCTCGACCTCGACTCCCACATCTTCAACTATGAAGTCGCGGGCTCGGCCGTCATCGGCCACGTGCAGATGCATCCCGTCAAGACCGCCCGCGGCTTTCTGACACCCGACCAGGTTCGCGAGGCTCTCCGTCCGTCCAACATCCACCTGCCCCCCACCGGGCTCGTCTGCGTCGAGAACACGCACAACCGCCACGGCGGCACCTGCTGCACGCCCGAGGAGATCGCGGCGGTCGCCGAGATCGCCCATGGGGCGGGCGTCCCCGTCCACCTCGACGGCGCGCGGCTCTTCAACGCCGCCGTCGCCCTCCGCCGGGAGGCCCGCGAGTTCGCGCGCCCCGCGGACTCGGTCACGTTCTGCGTGTCCAAGGGCCTCGCCGCGCCGGTGGGCTCGGTGGTGTGCGGGTCGGTGGAATTCATCGCGCGCGCCCGGCGCACGCGGAAGATGGTCGGCGGCGGCATGCGCCAGGCGGGCGTCATCGCCGCGGCCGGGATCGTCGCCCTCGAGCGCATGGTGGACCGGCTCGCCGAGGACCACGCGAACGCGCGGCGGCTGGCCGAGGGGCTCGCGAAGCTCCCGGGGCTGGCGGTGGACCTCGCGACCGTGCAGACGAACATCGTCATCGTCCGGGTGGAGCGTCCGGGCGGCCCGGCCGCCTCGGCGGCCGCGACGGGCGAGCTCGTCGCCGGCTGCGCCGCCCGCAAGGTGAAGGTCCACGCGATGGGGCCCGCCGCGATCCGCTGCGTGACCCACAAGGACGTGGACGCCGAGGACATCCGGCGCACGCTCGAGGCGTTCGCCGAGCTCACGCGTCGCTGGTAGAGAAAGGGGCGCCATGGCCGAGCGGCTGCTGGACGTCAAGGGGCTGAAGACGTACTTCTTCACCGACGAGGGCGTCGTCCGCGCCGTCGACGGCGTGGACTTCTACATCAACAAGGGCGAGACGCTGGGCATCGTGGGCGAGTCGGGCTCGGGCAAGAGCGTCACGGCCCTGTCGATCATGCGGCTCATCCCGACGCCGCCGGGCCGGATCGTCGAGGGCACGATCCACTACAGCGGCCGAAATCTCCTGGAGCTGCCGCCCGCGCAGATGCGGAAGATCCGCGGCAAAGAGATCTCGATGATCTTCCAGGAGCCCATGACGTCGCTGAACCCGGTCTTCACGGTCGGCGAGCAGATCGCCGAGGCGATCCGCCTGCACGAGGGGCTCGGGCGGCGCGACGCCATGGCCAAGGCCGTCGACATGCTCAAGCTCGTGCACATCCCCAACGCCGAGCGCCGCGTGAAGGAATACCCGCACCAGCTCTCGGGCGGCATGCGCCAGCGCGTGATGATCGGGATGGCGCTGTCGTGCAACCCGAAGCTCCTGATCGCCGACGAGCCGACGACGGCCCTCGACGTCACCATCCAGGCCCAGATCCTCGAGCTCCTCAACGAGCTGAAGGCCAAGCTCGGCATGGCGATCATGCTGATCACCCACGACATGGGCGTGATCGCCGAGACCGCGCAGCGCGTGGTCGTCATGTACGGCGCCCAGGTGGTGGAGGAGGCGTCGGTGGGGGAGATCTTCAAGGAGCCCCTGCATCCCTACACCCAGGGGCTCCTGCGCTCCATCCCGCGCATCGACCTGGCCGCCACCAAGAAGCAGAAGCTCGAGGCGATCCCCGGCACCGTGCCCACCCTCCGGGGCGACATCAGGCCCGGGTGCCGCTTCGCCCCGCGCTGCAGCTTCGCCAAGCCTCAGTGCACCGCGGCCGACCCCCCGATCAAGGACATCCGGACAGGCCACCGGGTGGCCTGCATCCTCTACTGAGGCCCGCCATGCCAGAGCCGCTGCTCCGCGTCCGGAACCTCAAGAAGTACTTCCCGATCCGCGGCGGGCTCCTGTCGCGCGAAGTGGCGCGCGTCCACGCCGTGGACGACGTCAGCTTCGACCTCCAGCCGGGCGAGACGCTCGGGCTCGTCGGCGAGTCGGGCTGCGGCAAGTCCACCACGGGCCGGACGATCCTGAGACTCATCGAGCCCACCTCGGGCGAGGTCTGGTTCCAGGACAAGAACGTCACCACGCTCGACAAGCGGTCGCTGCGGTCCCTGCGGAAGGAGATGCAGATCATCTTCCAGGATCCGTACGCGTCGCTGAATCCCCGGATGACGATCGGCTCGATCATCGGCGAGGCGCTCGTCATCCACAAGCTCGCGCCCACCCGCAGGGCGCGCGAGGAGCGCGTGGCGCAGCTCCTCGAGACCGTCGGCCTCCTGCCCGACCACCTGCGGCGCTACCCGCACGAGTTCTCGGGCGGCCAGCGCCAGCGCATCGGCATCGCGCGCGCGCTGGCGGTGAGCCCCAAGCTGATCATCGCCGACGAGCCGGTCTCCGCGCTCGACGTCTCGATCCAGGCGCAGATCATCAACCTGCTCGAGGACCTCCAGGCGAAGTTCGGTCTCACCTACCTGTTCATCGCCCACGACCTCTCGGTCGTCGAGCACATCTCGACGCGCGTGGCCGTGATGTATCTCGGCAAGATCGTCGAGATCGCGCCGGCCAAGGAGCTCTACACCAACCCGAAGCACCCGTATACCGAAGCGCTGCTCTCGGCGGTGCCGATCCCCGATCCCACCACGAAGCGCAAGCGGATCCTCCTGGAGGGCGACGTGCCCAGCCCGATCAACCCGCCCTCCGGGTGCCGCTTCCACACCCGCTGCGCCCTCCGCGTCCCCTCCTGCTCCGACAACGAGCAGACCCTGAAAGAAGTCGCCCCGGGCCACTGGGTCGCCTGCCAGGTGCGCACGGGCGTCGCCACGAAGTAGCGCGCGGGTGACGGTGGCCGGCGGGGGCGGGGCGCGGCCCTGTGCGACCACGCAGTGGGTGCCGGCAGGCAGTCGGCGCAATTCCCAGTCACACCGCTGCGCGCCGTCGCACGCGGCGGGAACGGGTCTCGCAGGTCTCACCCCGATCGGTCGTATCGCCCGAATTCTCGACGACTTGCTCCCACGCAGGGGCACGGTCGACGTCGCGCGAAGTGCCGGTCTGTTGTGGTCTATCGCGCGGCGTGAGTGACAGTCTCGGTGACAGGGTGCTTGCGCCGAGAGGGCGCTCGGCGCGCCGCCTTCTCGCTCAGCAATTTCACGACGGGCGCAGGCCGCGCCGAGCGCTGTCGCGCGCGAATCCTCAGCGGCGTCGCTCTTGTCCGACCCGGCGCCGTGCGTCACATTTGATCATGCTCGATTGGGCTCGGTGTGACGTCGTAGAGCGAGCCTCCGACAGGCTCAGCGGAGCCTGGACCTTCAAGGGCACGAGGGCCGCGCCTGGATGTGGCTGATGCGCGGCCCCCGCGTGGCGGGAAGTGGATATACCGGGTCGCAAATCACCAGCGCCCAGTGGATGATCGAATAACAGTTCACCGGCTACCAACCGAAATCCAGCGGGGGCAGGCCGTGGCGCAGGCTGGCCATGTAGTACTTCTCAAACGCCAGCTTCATGAAGTGCGCCCCCTTCCCCTTCCTGTGGACCAGCCTGTTGCGCGGTGGCAGCAGCGGGCTGGCGGAGAGGTAGAACCCGGTGTCCCCCGCGTCGGCGATGCACACCACGTCGAAGTCCTTGCCGCTGATCTTGTCCGTCCCGTTGATGTCCGCGGCGATGTTCCACGCGGCGGCGCGGGCCATGGCCTCGGTCATCTGCCCGGTCTTGGGAACGCCGGTGGGGACCGGCGTCGCCTCCGGCGGCGCGATGGCCAGCGCCACCCCCACGGCGTAGACGTTGCGGTATTTCGGGTTGGCCAAGCGTCCGTCGGCCAGGATGAACCCGCGCGGATTGGAAAGCCCCTCCACCCCCATGTAGGCGTGGCTGCCGTAAAAAGCGGGGACGATCATGGAAAAATCGGATTGCAGCGCCGCCCCGTCGTCGAAGTGGAATCCATCGGGGGTCACCGCCTCGATCCGGCTGTTCACGCGCCACTTTATGTCACGGTCGGCGAACTCGTCCTCCAGCATCCGCGAGATACTGCCGAATCCCCCCACGCCGAAATGCCCCAGGCAAGGCTCGTTGGTGAACAGCGTTATCCGGAACTTGTCGCGGATCCTCTTCCGGCGCAGGAGGGTGTCGGTCATCATGGCCAGCTCGTACACCGGACCCAGGCAGGAGGCGCCCTGGGCGTTGCCGAACACCAGCTCGCCGGAGCCGCGCTCCACGAGCCGCGCCAGCGCGTCGCGCGCCGCCACGGCCTGCTTCACGGAGAATATGGAGTGGACATGCCCCTCCCCCGGCGAAAGGCCCGGCACGGCGGCGAAATCCAGCTCCGCCCCGGTGGCGGCCACCAGGTAGTCGTACTCGTATTCCCCTTTACCGCCGGTGACCCGGTTGCGCTCCGGATCGGCCTTCACTATCGTGTCCTGCGTGAACTCGATCCCCTTGCGGCGCAGCTTCCCGGCCACGGGGAACTGGATGGCCGCCGGGTCGCGCCAGCCCATGACCACCCACGGCAGGGAGGGGATGAAGGTGAACACCTCCTCCGATGAGATCACGTGGATGGAATGCTCCCGCCCCAGCAGCTTGCGCAGCGCGAGGGCCGCGTGGTACCCCCCGAACGACGAGCCGAGAACAATGATTCGCTTGCCCATGATTCATCCCTTCCCCTAGAAAGTCACCACCTTGTCCGAAGTCATGATCCAGTCGTGCAAAATGGCCATGGAGCCTGCGGAGATATCCCCGATCATCTCCCCTTCGCCCACGCCGCAGCGGTCGATGCATGTCTTGCAGTATTTTGCGCCAGGCGGCGCCTGAGGACATCGCTGAGCTCGACCGCCCAGACCTGGCGGGAGTGCGTGAGCGACTGCGCGCGCACTCCCTTGTAGCCCGTCCCGTCACGCTTGTCCATCCGCCGGTTGTCCCTCGCTATTGGACGCCGCGCAACGACGTGCTCGTGACCCTGGAATTCTCCCTTTACGAACCCGGAGACCGAGCGTTTGGTGACTTCCTTGGGCTGGCCGATCGTGCGCTCGGGGCCGCGCTCGCGGCTGGCGACGAGGGTGATGTGCTGCTCGATCTCTTGGCAGAACGTCGTGTGCTGCTTGTCCTCGATGGTGCCGAGCGACTACTGCGGGAGTACGCGGCCGCCGCGCCCGAGTTCGTCGAGGAGCGAGATCCGGTGGAGGTCCCGACTTCAGCGCGAGAGATCGTCGACGAGGCCGCCTAGCGCTTCATTGTCGGCATCGGCTCACGGAAGCTGGTGGGCCGCGTCGTGCTGACAACCCGCTTGATGCCGCTTGATCTCGACGAGGCTGAGCGCTGCCGGCGACTCGACCTCGGGGGTCTCGGTCGGGTTCTCCGGCACGCCTGAACTAGCGAGAACGGCCGTTCTGTCGCGAACCGGGCCTTTTGTGCTGCCTACGCGGTCCGCGACCGTCTTCGTGCGGAACGCGTTGCGGACTTCGGGGCGATTGATGGTGATTGAGGCGCCGCCGTCCCTTCTTCTCGCCGAGGATGTCGGAAGGATCCTCGATGCTCACGTTCCGCGCACGGTGAGCCCGCGCGAGAGCGCGGCGGTGGCCTGGCGATCGTCGTGCGTCCAGAATTCCAGCGGCTCGCCCTCCGCTTCAGCAGCCAGGATCTCGGCGGTTGCGACGTGAATCGCGTCGAGCGCACGGACGTTCACCGCAAAGGGGCTCTTCGCGCGATCGACGACCTCGGCATCGATCGCGGCCAGATCCAGCATGGCGAGGAGGTCGGCGAGCTCCTTCCGTTTGCTCGCCGTCTCCGCGTCGTCGAGGTTGCCGAGCAGCCGCTCCCGGTCTACGGCGCGGAACGCCTCGATCTCGACGAGTTGCGAGGAGACGACGCGGTCGTTGCCGGCAAGTGGCACCTTCGATCCCGACTCCGAAAAGAGGATTCGGAGCACGGCGCTAGCGTCGACGTACTTCACTCGGATCCTCGCGCACCGCGCGAAGCGACGCCTGGATGTCGACGCGTCGATCGAGCCTCACGATCTCGAGCTTCCGCCAGTCTTGCGTGCCGAGCCGCAGCCGGCCATCCTGCGCCAGTCGCTCGCGCCACGACAGCGCCTCGGCCTGCGGTGGACCAAGCTGCGCAATCGGCTCGTCCCGGTCCTTCACGACGATCCGTGACCCGCGCGAGGCCATCCGGAGATACTTGCTGAGGTGGGCCTTGAGCTCGGTCACGTTGATGGTCTTCATGGCCACATTATGAGACCATCATGGTCTCGCGGCAATGGGGACGTCGACCGCGCCGGGCACGCGTCGTCGCGTTCTTCGGCTCATGGCTGGCGCCGATATCACGACGATCCCGAAGGCGCTGCCGACCCGTCGGATCAGCCTGCTGGCGCAGGCCCGGATCGAGGCCATCTCGATCAGGTCCCGAATGGAGGCGA
>JACPCH010000253.1 GCA_016179875.1 Candidatus Rokuibacteriota bacterium
TTCGCGGACGCCCGCCGGCGCGTCGCCGCATTCTTCGGGTATCATCTGAAGCGCCCGTAACGGCCCCGATGGACGCCTCGGTCGAGCTCGTCAAGCATCTGCTGCGGAGCGTCGTGCACCTGCACGCGACGGTGCCGCGCCAGCACCCGTCCACGCGGATCCTGGGCGACGAGCGCCTCGGCAGCGGCGTGGTGGTGGACGCCTCGGGCCTCATCCTCACCGTGAACTACGTCGTCATGGGCGCCTCGGCCATCGACGTGTCGTTCCAGAAGGGCCGGCGCGCCAAGGCCGAGCTGGTCGCCCAGGACTTCGAGGTCGGCCTGGCGCTGCTCCGAGTCAAGCGCCAGGGATTGGCCGCCGCCACCCTCGGCGTCGACCCGCCCGTCGAGCGCGGGTGCGAGGTGCTGGCGCTCGCGACCACCGGCCCCCAGGAGAGGCGCGTGAACGGCGGGCTCGTGACCTATCTGGGGGAGTTCGAGGCCTACTGGGAGTACCTGCTCGACCGCGGCATCGTGTCGAGCGCGGCGAACCCGGGCTTCGGCGGCGGCGGGCTCTTCGACCTGAAGGGGCGCCTGCTCGGCACGCTCTCGCTGAACCTGAACGAGATCGCGCGCAGCTCGCTGGCGATCCCGGTGGACTGCTACACCGCGCACGAGTCGGAGTATCTCCGCTACGGCCGGGTCGTGAGCCGGCCGCGCCGGGCCTGGCTCGGCGTCTTCGCCCACGCGCTCGAGGAGGGCGTGATCGTCGCCGGCGTCGTGCCCGACGGGCCCGGCGAGCGGGGCGGGCTCCAGGAGGGCGACCTGATCGTCTCGCTCAACGCGCAGGCGGTGGGCACGCGGCGCGACCTCTACCTGACGCTCTGGCGGCACGAGCCGGGCGAGAAGCTCACGCTCGAGGTCATGCGCGAGAACAAGACGCGGCGCTGCGAGGTCACGGGCGGCGACCGCGCGCACTTCTTCAGGCAGCTCTGAGGGGAGGCTGTTTATGGATCTGGGACTCAAGGGCAAGGTGGCGCTCGTCTGCGCCGCGAGCAAGGGGATCGGCCGGGCCTGCGCGCAGGGGCTCGCCGCCGAGGGCGCGCGCGTCGTCATGTGCGCGCGGGGCGAGGCCGACCTGAAATCCGCCGCCGACGAGATTCGCGCGAAGACCGGCGCCGAGGTGATCGCGCAGCCGGCCGACGTCACGCGCGCCGCCGACGTCGATCGGCTGGTCGCGCGGGCGCGCGAGGCCTTCGGCGGCGTGGACATCCTGGTCGCCAACGCCGGGGGGCCGCCGCGCGGCGTCTTCGACGAGCTGAACGACGCGCAGTGGCAGCAGGCCTTCGAGCTGTCGCTGCTGGCCCCGGTGCGCCTGATCCGCGCCGTGCTGCCGGGGATGCGCCAGAAGAAGTGGGGACGCATCATCGCGGTGCAGTCCTCGTCGGTGAAGCAGCCGATCCCGGGGCTCATGCTCTCGAACGCGGTGCGCCCGGGCGCGGCGGGGCTCCTCAAGACGCTCTCCGCGGAAGTCGGCAAGGACAACGTCCTCGTCAACACCGTGTGCCCGGGATCCATCATGACCGACCGGTTCCTGTCGGGCGTGGCCCAGTCCGGCCTGAACCGCGAGGACTACCTGAAGCGCCAGAGCGTGGAGATCCCCCTCGGGCGCGTCGGGACGCCGGAGGAGTTCGCCAACGTCGTCGTGTTCCTGGCCTCGGAGAAGGCGTCCTACGTGACCGGCGTGGCTCTCCAGGTGGACGGCGGCCGGGTGCGCGGCCTGCTCTAGGCCGGCGGGGTGAGCCTGAAGGCCGGCGGCGCCCTCTCGCGCTTCATCGCGGCGGACGGCTTCTTCCTCAGCGCCGGCCTCGCGTTCTTCTTCCTCGTCTGCCTGATCCCGGTCCTGCTGCTCGCCGTCGCGATCGTCGGCTTCGTGCTGTCCGAGGAGCGGGCGGCGCAGGAAGTCGTCCGGCAGCTCACCCGGCACTTTCCGGTCTACCAGAAGCAGATCACCCGGGCGCTCCTGCGCATCGTCGAGACGCGGACGATCTCGGGCATGCTGGGCACGGCGGTGCTGGTGCTGTTCGCGACGCCGCTCCTGAGCACGGCCCGCCTCGTGCTGCACCGGCTCCTCGGGGTGAAGGCCGGCCGCAACTTCTTGCACAACCTGGTCGTGGACGCCGGCATGGTGGTGGTGCTGGGCGTGCTGCTGTTCGCGGCGAGCGCGGCGAGCTGGCTCCTGCACGGCCTGCGCGACCTCGCGGTGGTGACGCTGCCGGTGCCGGCGCACTGGTTCCAGTGGGGGTCCGTGGGGCTGAGCCTCACCGTCTCGTTCCTGATGTTCTACCTCGCGTACCGCTTCGTGCCCCGCCGGCACGTGCGGCCGGGCGCCGCGCTCGCCGGCGCGCTCCTGGCGAGCCTCCTGTGGGAGATCGCCAAGCAGCTCTTCCGGCTCTACATCCGGCAGGTGGGCCTCTACGATCAGATCTACGGGCCGCTCGGCGTCCTCGTCGCGTTCGTGATGTTCGTGTACTACACCGCGATCGTGTTCGTCTTTTCCGCCGCCTTCGTCGCCGCCCTCGAAGCCCGCCGCTGATCCCGGCGCCACCGCCGCCGCTCGCCGCCGGCTCCGCGGGAGCCCTGACCCGGAAGGCGACGGCTGTGGTATCGTGGGCGCCGCTCATCACACGGAAGGCGGGGGGAGCCGCACATGATGCTCAAGGACAGGGTCGCGGTGGTGACGGGGGCCGGGCGCGGGATCGGCCGGGAGATCGCCGTGCTGATGGCGCGCCAGGGCGCGCGGGTGGTCGTGAACGACTATGGCGGGTCGGAGGGCGGCGCCGGCGGGGCCAAGGGCCCGGCCGACGAGGTCGTCGAGGCCATCAAGAAGGCCGGGGGCCAGGCCGTTCCGAACTACGACTCGGTGGCCACGATGGCCGGCGGCCAGAGCATCGTCAAGACGGCGGTGGACGCCTTCGGCCAGGTGGACATCGTCGTCAACAACGCCGGCATCCTCCGCGACCGCATGATCTTCAACATGAGCGAGGAGGAGTGGGACGCCGTCATCAACACGCACCTCAAAGGGACGTTCGCCGTCACGCGCGCGGCCGCGCCCCTCATGCGGGAGCAGAAGTCGGGGCGCTTCATCAACATGACCTCCACCTCGGGCCTGATCGGCAACGTCGGCCAGGCCAACTACGCCGCCGCCAAGCTCGGCATCTTCGGCCTCACCAAGGTGACGGCGCTCGACATGGCGCGGTACAACGTGACCGCCAACTGCATCTCGCCCTTTGCGTGGACGCGGATGATCGGCACGATCCCGACGGAGACCGAGGCCCAGAAGGCGCGCGTGGAGAAGGTCAAGAAGATGTCGCCCGCCCACATCGCGCCGATCGCGGTGTTCCTCGCCTCCGACGCGGCCAAGGACGTCAACGGCCAGGTGTTCGGCGTCCGGGGCAAGGAGGTCATGCTGTTCGGCCACGAGCGGCCGATCATGCGGGTGCACAAGGACGACGGGTGGACCCCGGAGAGCTTCGCCGAGATCTTCCCCGGCACGCTCCAGCACCACCTGGTGCCGCTCGTGACCTCCGGGCAGTACTTCAACTACGACCCGCTGGTGTAGGACGGGGCGGCCGGTGGCGCGCTGGCCGCCGTCCTGCTCGTCGGCGCCGCGCCCCGCGCGCGGGCGGCCCCCCAACTCCTCCTGACCGTCGGCGACGTCACCGCGACCTCGGCCGTCGTCTGGGCCCGCGGCGTGACCGACGGCGAGTTGGCCGTCGCGGCGACGGCGCCGGACGGCGCGCTCGCTGCGCGCAGTAGCGTGCGCGTGACGCGGGGCGACGACTTCGCCGGCAAGGTGCGGCTCACCGGGCTCCGGCCCGCCACGCGCTATGGCGTGCAGGTCCGGAGCGGGGGCGAGACGGCCCGCGGCGAGTTCACGACCGCGCCGCCCCACGACCAGCCGGCGCGCGTGACCTTCCTCTGGAGCGGCGACCTCGGCGGCGGCGGCCGCTGCCGGCTCGCCGACGGCGGCTACCGGATCTTCCGCGCGATGACCCCCCACCGGCCCGACTTCTTCCTGTTCGCCGGCGACACGATCTACGCCGACGTCAAGTGCGACAAGCCGGGCGTCCTGCCGGGCGCCGACTTCATCGCCACCACGCTCACCGGGTTCCGCGGGCGCCACCGCTACAACCGCGAGGACCCGGCCGTCCAGGACTTCTTCAAGACGACGTCGGTCTATGCGATCTGGGACGACCACGAGGTCCGCAACAACTTCTCCGGGCCGACCGAGCCGCTCATGGTGACGGGCCGGCGCGCCTTCCTCGAGTACTGGCCGGTGAGCCCGCCCGACGAGGAACCGACGCGGCTCTCCGGAGCCCCAACAGCGACCCCGACGGCCCGGCCAAGACCATGCTCGGCGCCCCGCAGCGCCGCTGGCTCGTCGACAACGTGTCCACCTCGACGGCGCTCTGGAAGGTCGTGGTGTCGAGTATCCCGCTCTCGGTGCCGACCGGCCGGCCCGACCAGCGCGATTCGTGGACGGGCGCGAGCGTCTACGGCACGCCGCCGGAGGGCGGCACCGGCTTCGCCACCGAGCGCGACGCCATCCTGAAAGCGCTGCGCGACCGCGGCGTGAAGAACCTCCTCGTGCTGGCGGCCGACGTCCACCACGCCGAGGTGATCCGCCACCGCCCGACCCCCGAGTGGTCGTTCCACGAATTCATCGCCGGCCCGCTCTCGGCCGGCCCCGGCCGCCCGCGCCCGCTCGACGAGGGGCTCAACCCCCGCTCGCTCTGGGCCCGCGGCGGCGTCTACAACTTCGGCGAGATCGCCATCGAGCCCGCCCACCTGACCGTCCGCATCGTGGACGACGACGGCGCCGTGCTCTACACGCACACCCTCGCGCCGGAGTAGCCGCGGCGCTCTCCCTTTTTCGGGATCGCCTGCCGCCCGGAGCAGCTCGGGGACAAGCGGCTGAAGAGATTCGATGCGATTGCTGGGCGCAACGAGAATGACGACGGCAAGAGGTAGCGTGCTTAGATCCTGCTGATGCTCGAGATTCTGGTCTGCGGTCAGAAGCGCGTCGAAGTCGGCCGCCGCCAGCGCCAGCAGCGGTCCATTTCGGGTCCCGGACCAGCCCATCTGAGCGACCGTACGCACCTCGTGCCCGGGCGGCAGCCGCGCGAGCGGCCGTGGGAGGGACTCATCGAGCAGGATCCCGGGCTACTTCGAGAACCTCGATCGCTTGCTCCCGGCGGACGGTGGGAAAGTCGTCCAGGAATCGATCAAGGCTGTCGCCAGTCGCCAGGTAGTCGAGAAGATTCTTGAGTGGCACACGCGTCCCGCGGAAGACAGGCGTGCCGCCGAGAATCTCCGGGTCGCTATGCACGACGGATTCCAGGCTCGCCATGTGACGCGACTCCTGTCGTCATAGTACACCGGAGCGTACCGGGCGGAAGCGCCACGCGAGAGTGAGGGAGGCGGCGAGGCCCGCGAGGCTGACGATGACGCCGGCGTACTCCGGAGCGCCCGGGCGGTAGACCAGGTCCACCGGGCCGCTGCGGGTGAGCCGTACCTCCAAATCACCCAGCTCGCCCCGCCGGGTCTCCAGCGGTGCGCCGCCAGCCTCGGCCCGCCAGAGCGGATAGTAGGCGACGCGCGCCGGCGCCCAGTCGCCGGGCGCGCCGGCGAGGGCGACGCGCCAGCGATTGGGCGCGACCTCGCTTGGGGGTGGGACCGGTAGCGGCGCGCGGCGCAGGTAGACCAGGAACGGCGCGGTGGCGACGCGCTGGACCCAGTCGGGATTGTCGTCGAGCCAGCGCACCTTCGGCAGGTCCAGATCGACCACGACGACGGTGCTCAGGGCGAGCCGCTCGGCGAGCCGGTTGAACGTTGGCGCATCGAGCGCGGCGAGCGGACGGCCGAA
>JACPCH010000212.1 GCA_016179875.1 Candidatus Rokuibacteriota bacterium
CCGCCCGAGTTCCTCGCCACGCACCCCGCCGAGGCGACGCGCATCCGCCAGATCGAGGCCTGGATCCCCGAAGCCCTCCGGTACTACCAGCCCCGCTGACCGCCTAGGCTCCTGCCCCTCAAACACCACCGAGGGGGTGGGGGAGGGTGGGGAAACCCCACCGGTCGCCCGAAGGCCTCGTGTCCTGAATCCTCTGAAAAATACTGTGTTTTTCCTTGACACAACCGTGACGTGGACGCTAATCTCGCGGACTAAGTGGGGCACAGTGGGATGAAGGCCCGCCGGCGCCCCGCCAACGAACATGTTTATTGGGCGCTATCACCACACGATCGACCCGAAGGGCCGGGTCAGCATCCCGGCGCGCTACCGAAATGCCCTGGCCCAGTACGAGGGCAACCTGATCGTCGTGCCCGACGACGACTGCCTCAACGTGTACCCGTTCGAGGCGTGGGAGCGGCTGGTCTCCGCCATCAACGAGCAGTCGCGCTTCGACGAGGAGGTGCGCAAGCTCGGCCGGCTCTGGATCTCGCTGGCCCGGGAGGCCGAGCTCGACGGCGCCGGGCGCGTGCTGCTGGCGCCGGACAGCCGCCAGCGGGCGGGCCTCGTCAAGGACGTGACGCTGGTCGGGATCGGGCGCGAGTTCTTCGAGGTCTGGGACCGCGGGCGGTTCGAGGAGTACGAGCGGATGCACGGGGACGGGCTGCGCGGCAGCTACGCGCGGCTCTCGCAGCTGGGGGTGAAGTAGTTCACCTCCCGGTGCTCGTCGACGAGGTCGTGTTTCTCCTGCGGCCGCGCGGCGAGGGCTGGGTGATCGACGGGACGGTGGGGATGGGCGGACACGCGGAGGCGATCCTGACGTCGAGCGGGCCCGGGGTGCGGGTGCTGGGGCTCGACGTCGACCCCGAGGCGCTGGCGCGGGCCGGCGAGCGGCTCCGGCCGTTCGGCGACCGCGTCCGCCTCGCGCGGGAGAGCTTCCGGAACCTGCGCGCGGCCGCGGCCGCGCACGGGATCGAGGGGGCGCGCGCCGTCCTGCTCGACCTCGGCGTGTCCTCGTACCAGCTCGAGGCCGCCGGGCGCGGCTTCTCCTTCCAAGCCGACGAGCCGCTCGACATGCGGCTCGACCCCGCCGGGCCCACGACGGCGGCCGACCTCCTGAACCGGTTGCCCGAGGCCGAGCTGGCGCGCATCCTCTTCGAGCACGGCGACGAGCCGCACGCGCGGCGCATCGCGCGCGCCATCGTGCGCCGGCGCCCGCTCGCCACCACCGGCGACCTGGTCGCCGCGGTGCGGAGCGGAGTGCCCCGCGCGGCCTGGCCGCGGCGCCTCCACGTCGCGACGCGCACCTTCCAGGCCCTGCGCATGGCCGTCAACGACGAGCCCGGAGCGCTCCGCCAGGCGCTCGCCGAGGCGCCCCCGCTCCTGGCGGCGGGCGGCCGGCTGGGCGTGATCTCCTTCCATTCGGGCGAAGACCGCATCGTGAAGCGCGCGTTCCGGGAGCTCGGCTCGGCGGGGTTCGCCGAGCTCGAGCCGTCGCCCGTTCAGCCCGGGGACGACGAGGTGCGGGCCAACCCCCGCGCCAGGAGCGCGAAGCTGCGCGTGCTGGAGCGGCTCCGGTGACGAACTCACAGCGACTCGTTCGTGAACACGACCCCCGCGTGCGGCGCTCGGCGGCCGCGGCGCTCGCCGGCGCGGCGCTCCTGGTGGGCGCGGCGCTCGGCGTCGCCGGCCTGCGCGTGCAGCAGGTCCATCTCACCTACCGCACCGAGGCGCTCCGCGCCGAGCGGGCGCGCGCCGACGCGCTGAACCGCCAGCTCGACATCGAGGTGGCGACGCTGCGCTCGCCCGGCCGGATCGAGACGCGCGCCCGGCAGCTCGGGCTCGTGCCGCCCGGACGCGATCAGATCCGGCTCGCCCGCGAGTTCACGGCGGCCGGCACCGGGCTGGCGGCGGACCGCTCGCGCACCGCCGCCCTGGCGACCCCGAGGGCGCCGCTCGGCCAGTGACGGACCAGGGCGTCCGGACGCGGGTCCTGATCCTCGCGGCGGTCCTCGCCGTGTCGTTCGGGGGCCTCACCGGGCGCCTGGCGTGGCTGCAGGTCGTCAAGCGCGGCGAGCTCGCGCAGCTCGCCGAGCGGCAGTACTCGCGGACCGTCGTCCTCCACGCCCAGCGCGGCCCGATCGTGGACCGGCAGGGCGCGCCGCTCGCCACGTCGGCCGCGACCGAATCGCTCTTCGTCCAGCCGCGGAGCGTCGGCGACCCCGCGCGGGTCGCCGCGCGCCTGGCGCCGCTCATCGGCGTGCCCGAGCCGGAGACGCGCGCCGCGCTCACGAGCTCACGGCCGTTCGTGTGGCTCCGGCGGACGCTCCCGCCCGCCGTCGCCGCCGAGGTGCGCGCGCTGCGCGAGCCCGGGCTCGGCTTCCTGCCCGAGCCGCTCCGGCTCTACCCGAATCGCGAGCTGGCCGCGCACGTGCTCGGCTTCGAGGGTGTGGACGGGGGGCTCGAGGGCGTCGAGCGCGCCTTCAACGCCGAGCTGGCCGGCACGCCCGGCAAGGCGATCGTCGGGCGCGACGCGCTCGGCCGCGAGGTGGCCGCCCAGCACGTGCTCCGGGCGCCCCAGCCGGGCCACGGGGTCATGCTCACGATCGACCGCACGATCCAGTACCTCGCCGAGCGCGAGGTCGACGCCGCCTGGCGCCGTACCGGCGCCCGGACCGCGATGGCCGTGGTCCTCGAGCCGCGCACGGGCGACATCCTCGCGATCGCGATCCGTCCGACCTTCAACCCGAACACGTTCTTCGACGTGCCCTCGCGCGACGCCTGGCGCAACCGCGCCGTCACCGACCCGTTCGAGCCGGGCTCGACGTTCAAGGTGATCATGGCCGCCGCCGCGCTCGAGGAAGGCGTGGTCCGGCCCGACGACAGGATCAACGGCGAGGGCGGCGCGATCACGATCGCGAAGACCACCATCCGCGACTGGAAGAAGTACGGCTGGCTCACGTTCGGCGAGGTGCTGCAGAACTCGTCGAACGTCGGCGCGATCAAGGTCGGCCTGGCGCTCGGGCGCGACCGTTACCACCGCTACATGAGCGCGTTCGGCTTCGGCGCCCTGACCGGCGTCGGCCTGCCGGGCGAGAGCCGGGGGCTCCTGCGCGAGCCGGGCCGCTGGTCGGCGCTGTCGCTGCCGACCGTGTCCATCGGCCAGGAGATCTCGGTCACGGCCCTGCAGATGGTGGCGGCCTTCGGCGCCGTCGCCAACGGCGGGACGCTCATGCAGCCGCGCCTGGTCCGCGCCACCTTCGACGCGGAGGGGCGGGAGCTCCGGCGCTTCGAGCCGCGGGCCGTGCGCCAGGTGATCGCGCCCGAGACGGCCCGCACGCTCACGCGCCTCCTCGTCCGCGTCGTGGACGCCGGCACCGGCCACAACGCGGCGATCCCGGGCTACGAGGTCGCGGGCAAGACGGGCACGGCGCAGAAGCTCGACCCGGCGACGCGGCGCTACTCGCACGCGCCGGGCGTGCTCTCCTTCGTCGGCTGGGCGCCGGCGGACGAGCCCCGGGTCGCGATGCTCGTGATGCTCGACGAGCCGAAGAACGAGAAGTGGGGCAGCGAGGCGGCGGCGCCCATCTTCGCGGCGATCGGCCGGGAGGTCCTCCGCTACCTCGAGGTGCCGCCGAGCGACGGCGAGCCCGTGCAGATCGTCGCCGCGGCCGAGCCGAAGGCCGCGCCGCCGGTGCGGCTCGTCAGCGTGGCCGCCGCGGTGCCCGACGCCGAGGGCGGGCGGGTGATGCCCGACCTCGCCGGCGCGACGCTGCGCCAGGCGCTCACGGCGCTGGCGCCCCTCCGGCCGGCCGTCGAGCTGGCCGGGCAGGGACGCGTCGTCGCGCAGACCCCGGCCGCCGGCGCGCCGCTCGAGCCGGGAGCCCCGGTCCGCCTCACCCTGAGCAGCGGCGCCACCCGATGAATGCCGGTAGGGCAGTGCGAGCCGAAGCGGTGCCTCCGCTGAGGCGAGCGGTGAGATGGCGCGAAGAGGCCGTGCGAGCCGAAGCGGTGCCTCCGCTGAGGCGAGCGGTGAGATGGCGCGAAAAGCCATGCCCATGAGCGAGCTGCTCGCGGCCCTGCCGGACAAGCGCGTGGTCGGCGCGCCGCCGCACGCCGTCTCGGCGCTGACCGACGACTCGCGCCGGGTCGAGCCCGGGGCCTGCTTCGTCGCCGTCCCCGGCCTCCGCCAGGACGCGCGCCGCTTCATCCCCGACGCCGTCGCGCGCGGCGCGGCGGTCGTCGTGACCGAGGGCGAGCCGCTCGGCGGCGTGCCGGTGGCCCAGGTGCTGGTGCCCTCGGCGCGCGAATCGCTCGCGCGCCTGGCCGCCGCCTGGTACGGCCACCCCTCGCGCGCGCTCACGCTGGTCGGCATCACCGGCACCAACGGCAAGACGACGACCTCGTACCTCGTCGAGGCGCTCCTGCGCGCGCGGGGGCTCGCCACCGGCGTGCTCGGCACGGTCCAGTACGTCCTCGGCGACGAGCGGCGGCCGGCGGGGCAGACGACGCCGGAGGCGCTCGAGCTCCAGGGGATGCTGGCCCGCATGCGCGAGCGCGGGGTGGGCGGCGTGGCGATGGAGGTCTCCTCGCACGCGCTGGCGCTGGCCCGCGTCGAGGGGGTCCTCTTCGACGTCGCCGTCTTCACGAACCTCACGCAGGACCACCTCGACTTCCACGGCACGCTCGAGCGCTACCGGCGCGCGAAGCGCCGCCTCTTCGAGCTGACCGCGGCGTCGGGCAAGCCCGGGCGCGCCGCCGTCGTCAACGCCGATGACCCGGCGGGGCCCACGATGGTCGAGGGCCTCGACCTGCCGACGCTCACGTTCGGGCTCGGGCCGCGCGCCCAGATCCGCGCCGTCGAGCACGCCTCCACGCTCGACGGCATCCGGATGACCGTGGAGACGCCGCGCGGCCGCCTGGCGCTCGGCTCGCCCCTGATCGGCGAGCACAACGTCATGAACCTCCTCGGCGCCGTCGCCACGGGCCTGGCGCTGGGCCTGGCGCCGGAACGGATCGCCGCGGCCCTGGCGCCGGTCGCCGCGGTGCCCGGCCGCTTCGAGCAGGTGCGCGCGGGCCAGCCGTTCCTCGTCGTCGTGGACTACGCCCACACGCCCGACGCGCTCGAGCGCGTGCTGGGCACCGCGCGCAAGCTGACGCGCGGCCGGCTCGGCGTCGTGTTCGGCTGCGGCGGCGACCGCGACCGCGGCAAGCGCCCGCTCATGGGCGAGATCGCCGCGCGCCTGGCCGACCGCGTCTGGGTGACCTCCGACAACCCGCGCTCGGAGCGCCCGGAGGCGATCATCGACGAGATCGTCGCGGGTGTGCGGCGGGCCCCGGGCGGCGCCGCGCGCACCGAGCGGGAGCCCGACCGCGCCCGGGCCATCCGGGCAGCGCTGGACTGGGCGAAAACCGGTGATACCGTGATGATTGCCGGCAAGGGCCACGAGACGTACCAGATCGTCGGCGCCGACGTGCTCCCGTTCGACGACCGGGAAGTCGCTCATCGCATTCTGTCGGAGCGTTCGCCATAGGGAGGCGCATGCCGCCGTTCACCGTGCAGGACATCGTGCGCGCCACCCAGGGGGCCCTGGTCGCCGGGGACCTGGCGGTGCCCGTCACCGGTGTGTCCATCGACTCCCGGACGCTCGGCGTGGGCGAGGCGTTCTTCGCGATCGAGGGCCACCGTCTGGACGGCCACGCCTTCCTCGCCGACGCCGCCGGCCGCGGCGCCGCGTGCCTCGTCGTCCACGCGCTCCACGACGACGTGCCGGCCAACGTACCGCTCGTGCTCGTCGAGGACACGACGAAGGCGCTCGGGCGCCTCGCCGCGTTCCAGCGCGCCCGGTTCTCGCTTCCGGTGGTGGCGGTGACCGGCTCCAACGGCAAGACCACGACCAAGGAGCTCGTCGCCGCCGTCCTCGCCGCGCGCTTCCACGTGCTCAAGCCGGCCTCGAGCTTCAACAACCAGTGGGGGCTGCCGCTCACGCTGCTCAGGCTTGGGCCGGAGCACGAGGCGCTCGTGCTCGAGATCGGCTCGAACCGGCCCGGGGAGATCGCCCACCTCGCGGGGCTCGCCGCGCCCACGGTCGGCGTCGTGACGACCGTGGCGCAGGCGCACACCGAGTTCCTCGGGTCGCTCGACGGCGTGCGCGAGGAGAAGGCCGCGCTCGTGCGCGCGGTGCCGCCCGAGGGCTGCGTCGTGCTGAACGCGGACGACCCGCGGGTCGCCGGCATGGCGCGCGACGCCCGGGCGAGGATTCTCACCTACGGCCTCGCGAGCAGCGCGACGGTGCGGGCCGTGGACGGCGTGGTCGAGGCGGGCCCGGGCCTCGCCTTCACGCTGGAGGCCGGCGGGGAGCGCGAGCGGGTCGCGCTCGCCTTCGCCGGCCGGCACAACGCGACCAACGCGCTGGCCGCCGCGGCCACCGGCGTCGCGCTCGGCTGTTCGCTCGCGGAGATCGCGCGCGGCCTCGCCGCCGCCCGGCCCGTCGCCGGCCGCTGCGTCTGGCGCGAGACCGGCGCCGTGCGGATCCTGGACGACACCTACAACGCCAACCCGGTGTCGCTGCGCGCGGCGCTCGCCACGGTGGCCGCAGGCCGGCGGCCGGACGGGCGGCTGGTGATCGTGCTCGGCGACATGCTGGAGCTCGGCGCGATCGCCGAGGAGGCGCACCGCGAGGCCGGCCGGGCGGTGGTCGCCGCCGCCGCCGACGAGTTCGTGGGCGTGGGGCGGCACGCCGCGCTGGCGGTCGAGGCCGCGCGCCTCGGCGGGCTCGCCGAGGCCCATCACGCGATGACGTTCGAGGACACCGTGGCGCATCTCCTGAAGCGGCTCGCCCCCGGCGACACCGTGCTCGTCAAGGGCTCCCGCGGGATGCGCATGGAGCGGGTGGTCGACGCGCTCGTGGCGCGCCTGGCCCGCGAATGAGGCCGGCGGATGCTCTACTACTTCCTCGTCCCGCTCGCCAAGGACCACATCCTCTTCAACGTCTTCCGCTACCTGACGTTCCGGTCCTTCATGGCGCTGATCACGGCGCTGGTGATCTCGCTCCTCATCGGCCCGCCGCTGATCCGGCGGCTCCGGCGCTGGCAGCACGGCGGCGAGACGGTGCGCGAGGACACGCCGGAGCGCCACCGCGGAAAGCGCGGCACGCCGACCATGGGCGGCGTCGTGATCCTGACGGCGATCCTCGCCACGACGCTGCTGTGGGCCAATCTCAAGAACCGGTACGTGTGGGTCGCGATCCTGGCGACGCTCGGCTTCGGGCTGATCGGCGTGTGGGACGACACCGCCAAGCTCCGCACGCGCCGGGGGCTCTCGATGCGCGTGAAGCTCGGGACGCAGGTGCTGCTGACGCTGGCGCTGCTCCAGATCGTCTGGTGGCAGCCGCCGTCCGCGTGGCTCCCGGTGCTGGCGATCCCGTTCTTCAAGGGCTGGCTGATCAACCTCGGCTGGCTCTGGATCCCGTTCGCGCTCCTGGTGATCGTGGGCGCCTCGAACGCGGTGAACCTGACGGACGGCCTCGACGGGCTGGCGATCGGCCCCGTCATCATGGCCGGCGGCGCCTTCGGCATCATCGCCTACCTGACCGGCAACTTCAAGGCCGCCGATTATCTGAAAATCCTGAACGTGCGGGGGGCGGGCGAGCTGACGGTGTTCTGCGGCGCGCTGATCGGGGCGGCGATCGGCTTCCTCTGGTTCAACTGCCATCCGGCCGAGGTGTTCATGGGGGACGCCGGCTCGCTGGCGCTCGGCGGCGCGATCGGGACGCTGGCCGTGCTGACCAAGGCCGAGCTGCTGCTGCCGCTGATCGGCGGCCTCTACGTGGTGGAGGCGGTGTCGGTGATCGTCCAGGTCGCGAGCTTCAAGCTGACCGGGCGGCGCGTCTTCCGCATGGCGCCGCTCCACCACCACTACGAGCTGTCGGGCTGGGCCGAGCCGAAGATCGTCGTGCGCTTCTGGATCGTCTCCTTCGCGCTGGCGCTCCTGGCGCTGACTACGCTGAAGCTCAGATGAGAGCGGCGTGATGCTCGCGGAGATGGATGAGGTCGACATGCTGACGCGGGGCCGGGCGTACCTCGAGGCGCTCGCCGGCCGGCGGGTGACCGTGGTCGGGCTCGCCCGGAGCGGCGTCGCCGCCGCGCGGCTGCTCCACGCCGCCGGCGCCCGCGTGACCGGCACCGACGCCAGGCCCGTCGCGGCGCTCGGGCCCGAGGCCGCCGGGCTGGCGGCGCTCGGGGTGCGCCTCTGCGCGGGCCCGGACGCCGCGGGGGCGTTCGACGGCGCCGAGCTGGTCGTCGTGAGCCCGGGCGTGCCGCTCGACGGGCCGCAGCTCGCGGCGCCCCGGGCGCGCGCGGTGCCGCTGATCGGCGAGCTCGAGCTCGGCTGGCGGGCCACGGAGGCCGGGACGATCGCGATCACCGGGACGAACGGCAAGACGACCACCACCGCGCTGGTGGGCGCGCTGCTCGCCGAGCAGCCGCGGCCGGTGCTGGTCGCCGGCAACATCGGCACGCCGCTCGCCGCCGGCGCCGCCGGCTTCCCGGCCGACGGCCTGGTCGTGTGCGAGGTGTCGAGCTTCCAGCTCGAGACGATCGAGGCCTTCCGGCCGCGCGTGGCGGCGGTGCTCAACGTCACGCCCGACCACCTCGACCGGCACGGGAGCTTCGCCGCCTACGTGGACGCCAAGGCGCGGGTCTTCCTGAACCAGACCGAGGCCGACTGCGCGGTGCTCAACGCCGACGACGAGGCCGCCCGCGCGCTGGCCGCGCGCACGCGGGCGCACGTCGTGTGGTTCAGCCGGCGCGGCTCGCTGCCGCACGGCGTATTCGTGAGCGACGGCTGGATCGCCGCCAAGCTGAACGGCCACGTCGAGGAGATCGGCCCGGTGTCGGAGATCTCCCTGCGCGGCGCGCACAACGTCGAGAACGTGCTGGCGGCCACCGCCTGCGTCCTGTGGACCGGGCTCGCCCCCGCCGCGATCCGGCGCGGGATCGCGCGCTTCCGCGGGGTGCCGCACCGGATCGAGCGCCTCCGTGAGCTCGGGGGCGTGCAGTACTACAACGACTCGAAGGGCACCAACGTCGCCTCCACGCTCAAGGCGCTCGACAGCTTCACCGAGCGCGTCGTGCTGATCGCCGGCGGCAAGGGCAAGGGCCAGGACTTCGCCCCGCTCGCCGCCGCGGCGCGCGGGCGCGTCGCCCACGCGGTCGTCATCGGCGAGGACGGGCCGGCCCTCGCCGCCGCGCTCGCGGCCGCGGGCGTCCCGGTCACCGCGCGCCCGACGCTGGCGGCGGCGGTGGAGGCGGCGCGCGGCCTGGCCCGGGCCGGGGACGTGGTGCTGCTCTCGCCCGCGTGCGCCTCGTTCGACATGTTCGACAACTTCGAGCACCGCGGCGACGTGTTCCGGAAGCTCGTGGAGCGGCTCGACTAATGCCCCGGCCGCTGCGGCCGGACATGTGGGTCTTCGGCGTCGCGGTCGTGCTCCTGTCGATCGGCGTCGTGATGGTCTACTCGGCGAGCGCGATCGTGGCGGCCGACCGCTTCCAGGACCCGTACTTCTTCCTCAAGAAGCAGGTCGCCTGGGCGCTGCTCGGCGCGGCGTGCCTCTGGGGCGCGCTCCGCACCGACTACCGGCGGCTCGAGCGCGTCGTGCTGCCGCTGCTGGTCGTCGCGGCCGCGCTCCTGGTCCTGGTGCTCGTCCCGCCGCTCGGCCAGGCGATCAACGGCACCCGGCGCTGGATCCGGCTCGGGCCGGTGTCGTTCCAGCCGGCCGAGCTCGCCAAGCTCGCGCTGGTCGTCTACCTCGCGGCGTTCCTCGCGAAGAAGCGCGAGGCGCTCGGCGACTTCCGCCGCGGGCTCCTGCCGCCGCTGGCGGTCGCGGGCCTGCTGGCCGCGCTGGTGCTCGCGCAGCCCGACCTCGGCGGCTGCCTGACGCTGGTGGCGCTGACGCTCGCGCTCCTGTTCCTGGCCGGCGGGCGCGTCGCCCACCTCGGGCTGCTGCTCGCCTCGGCGCTGCCGCTGCTGGCCGTCGCGATCTGGGCGGCGCCGTACCGGCTCCGGCGCATCACCGCGTTCGTCGACCCGTGGTCGGACCCGCGCGGCGGCGGGTTCCAGATCATCCAGTCGTGGCTCGCGCTCGGCAACGGCGGCCTGTTCGGCCAGGGGATCGGCGGCTCGAAGCAGAAGCTCTTCTACCTGCCGGAGTCGCATACCGATTTCATCTTCGCGATCCTCGGCGAGGAGCTCGGCTTCGTCGGCGCGGCCGCGGTCGTCGGGCTCTTCGTGGTGCTGGTCTGGCGCGGGCTCCGGATCGGGCTCCGCACGCCCGACCCCTTCGGCGCGTACCTGGCGCTCGGGATCACGGTCCTGATCGCCACCCAGACGCTCGCGAACCTCGGCGTGGTGACCGGGCTCCTGCCCACCAAGGGGCTGCCGCTGCCGTTCATCTCGTTCGGCGGCTCGGCCCTGCTCGTCACGATGCTCTCGACGGGAGTGCTCTTGAACATCTCCCAGCACGCCAATGTTTAAGCGCTACCAGCAGATCCACTTCGTGGGGATCGGCGGCAGCGGCATGAGCGGGATCGCCGAGATCCTCCTGAACCTCGGCTACCGGGTGACCGGGTCGGACCAGAAGCGGGGCGAGGCGGTCGAGCGGCTGGAGCGCCTCGGCGCGAAGGTCTTCATCGGCCACGAGGCCGGGCACGTGGAGGGCGCCCACGTCGTCGTCTTCTCCTCGGCGGTCTCGCGCGACAACATCGAGGTCCAGGTGGCGCGCCAGCGCCAGATCCCGACGATCCCGCGGGCCGAGATGCTGGCGGAGCTGATGCGGCTGAAGTACGGCATCGCCGTCGCCGGCACCCACGGCAAGACGACGACGACCTCGTTGATCGGCGCCGTCCTGGCCGAGGGCCGCTACGACCCGACCATCGTCGTCGGCGGCCGCGTGACCAGCCTCGGCTCGAACGCGCGGCTCGGCCAGGGCGAGTACCTGGTGGCCGAGGCCGACGAGTCCGACGGCTCGTTCCTGAAGCTCCAGCCGACGATCGCGGTGGTGACCACCGTGGACGCCGAGCACCTCGACCACTACGGCACGCTCGAGGCGGTCCGCGACGCGTTCGTCGAGTTCGTGAACAAGGTGCCGTTCTACGGCGCCGCCGTGCTCTGCCTCGACCAGCCGAACATCCAGATGCTCATGCCCCGGATCGAGAAGCGGATCGTCACCTACGGGCTCGAATCGGGCGCCGACCTCGTCGCGCGCCGCCTGCACCTGTCGGGCATGACGAGCCGCTTCGAGGTCTACCAGCGGGGCAGCCTCCTCGGCGAGTGCACGCTCCAGATCCCCGGCCGTCACAACGTCCTCAACGCCCTCGCCGCGGTCGCCGTGGGCCTCGACCTCGACATCCCCTTCGTGACGATCCAGAAGGCGCTCGCCGGCTTCGCCGGGGTGCAGCGCCGGTTCCAGGTCCGTGGCCGCGCGCGCGGCGTCACGGTGGTGGACGACTACGGCCACCACCCCGCCGAGATCCGGGCGACCCTGGCCGCCGCCAAGGCCGGGTTCGACTGCCGCGTCGTCACGGTGTTCCAGCCGCACCGCTACAGCCGCACGCACCACCTGCGCCAGGAGTTCCTGACGGCGTTCAACCAGGCGGACGTGCTCGTGGTCATGGACATCTACGCCGCGGGCGAAGCGCCGATCCCCGGAGTCACCGCCGACGGCCTCGCCGACGGGATCCGGGCGCACGGCCACCGCAACGTCACCTATCTCGGCGGCGACCGGGCTCGCATCGTCGAGCACCTGGCCGAGATCGTCCGGACGGGCGATCTCGTGCTCACGCTCGGCGCCGGCGACGTCGGCCAGCTCGGTGCGGAGCTGCTGAAACGCCTGGACGCCGATTCTCTCGACGGGAGGCCTCAATGCTAGGAGAGATCCGGGGAGAAGTGCGGTTCAAGGAGCCGCTCAGCTTCCACACCTCGCTCCGCATCGGCGGCGCGGCGGACATCTTCGTGGTGCCCCAGGACGTCGACGACATCCGGCACGCGCTCATGTTCGCCGAGCGCGAGCAGCTCCCGGTCGCGGTGATCGGCGGCGGCAACAACCTGCTCGTGGGCGACCGCGGCGTGCGCGGCGTCGTCCTGCGCCTCGAGGGCTGCCTGGGCCGCGCCGAGTTCCACGGCGAGGAGGTCCTCGCCGGCGCGGGGGTGAGCCTCTCGGCGCTGATCCGCGAGGCGGCGGCGCAGAACCTCGGCGGCGTCGAGTGCCTGGTCGGGATCCCGGCCACCATCGGCGGCGCGCTGGCCATGAACGCGGGCACGCCCGACGGCTGGATCGGCGACTTCGTGAGCGCCGTGTACTACCTGCACCCCGACGGCACGCTCGGCGAGTTCAAGCCGGCCGCGGGCTCGTTCACCTACCGCGCCTTCGCGGCGCCGGCCGGCGCCGTCCTGATCGGTTGCCGGCTCCGGCTCACGCGGCGGCCGCTCGCCGACATCCAGAAGGACATCCGGCAGCGGCTCAAGCTGAAGAAGGCGACGCAGCCGCTCGCGCTGGCCTCGGTCGGGTGCGTGTGGAAGAACCCCCCGAACGACGTGGCGGCGCGGCTGATCGAGAAGTGCGGGCTCAAGGGCAAGCGGCTGAACGGCGCCGAGATCTCGTCCAAGCACGCCAACTTCATCGTCAACCGGGGCGGCGCCACCGCCGCCGACATCCTGGCGCTCATGGACCTCGCGCGCGAGCGGGTGCAGGCGCACTTCGGCGTCGCGCTCGAGCCCGAGATCCGGATCATCGGAGAGTAGATGCCGAGCGGATTGTCCTCGCCGCGCAGCCGCCCGCCGGGCTTCGCCGACCTCGGCGAGCGCTCGGCGTTCGTCGCCGGCCAGCGGGTGGGCCGCGCGCGCCGCCGCCGCCGGCGGCGGCCGTCGGGGCGCCTGCTGCGTGCGGCGGGCGGGCTCCTCCTGGTCGCCGGCGGGCTGGTCGCCCTGGGGGCCGGGACCCGCTGGCTCCTCACGACCCCGCGCTTCGCGGTCGCGGCGGTGGAGGTGCGGGGGGCCTCGCGGGTGCCCGCCGAGCAGATCCTGGCCGCCGCGGGGATCGAGCCCGGCGCCAGCATCTTCCGCGTCGACACCGGCGGCGTCGTCGGGCGGGTCGAGGCGCTGCCCGAGATCCGCCGGGCCGACCTGGTGCGCGAGCTGCCGAACCGCGTCGTCATCACCGTCGAGGAGCGCCGGCCGTTCACGCTCGTCCACGCCGGGCGCCTGCACTGGCTCGACGAGGAGGGCCGGCTGCTCGGCGCCTCGCCCGAGGCGGTGGCGCCGGCGGTGCCCGTCATCAGCGGGCTCAGCGAGGAGGAGCTCCAGTCCATGCGCACGGCGCCCGGGCCCAAGGCGCGGGCCGCGATCGCACTGATTCGCGCGCTCCTCCGGAGCGGCAGCGGGCTCACCGCGGAGATCTCGGAGATCGACATGAGCCGGCGGGACGGGCCGGTCCTCTACACGGTGGACGGTGTCGAGGTACGCCTGGGCGCCGAGGAGTGGGAGGAGCGGCTGGCGCGGCTCGAGGGGGTGCTGGCGCAGGTGGCGACGCAGGACGTGCGCGCCGTGGACCTGCGCTTCCGCGACCAGGTCGTGCTCCAGCGGGGCGGCGCCCGGTGAAGCGCGCGCGGCCGACCGAGCACGTCGTCGGGCTGGACGTCGGCACCACGAAGATCTGCGCGGTGATCGCCCGGCCCGCCGCCGCCGGCGGCCTCGACGTCGTCGGCGTCGGCACGGCGCCGTCGCGCGGGCTCCGCCGCGGCGTCGTCGTCAACATCGACTCCACCGTCGAGGCGATCAAGGCCGCCGTGGCCGAGGCCGAGCAGATGGCCGGCGTGGAGGTGGCGGGCGTGTACGCCGGCGTCGCCGGGGGCCACATCAAGGGCGTGAACAGCCGCGGCGTGGTGGCCGTCTCCGGCAAGGACCGCGAGGTGAGCGAGGCCGACGTCGAGCGCGTCGTCGAGGCGGCGCGCGCGATCAACCTGCCCCAGGACCGCGAGATCATCCACGTGCTCCCGCAGAACTTCACCGTGGACGACGGCGACGGCGTGCGCGAGCCCGTCGGCATGTCGGGCGTGCGCCTCGAGGTCGAGGTGCACATCGTGACGGCGGCGGTGACGTCGGTCCAGAACGTCGTCCGCTCGGTCAACCGCGCGGGCCTCGCCGTGCACGACGTCGTGCTGGAGCCGCTCGCCTCGGCCGAGGCGGTGCTGCACGAGGACGAGAAGGAGCTGGGCGTCCTCGTCATCGACATCGGCGGGGGCACCACGGACCTGGCCCTCCTCCGCGGCGGCGCCGTCTGGCACACGGCGATCCTGCCGCTCGGCGGCGACCACATCACCAACGACATCGCGATCGGCCTCCGCACCCCGATGGCGGACGCCGAGGACCTCAAGAAGCGCTACGGCTGCGCGCTGACCGCGCTCGTGCCGGCCGAGGAGACGGTGGACGTGCCCTCCGTCGGCGGGCGCAAGCCCCGGCAGCTCTCGCGCCAGGTCCTCTCCGAGATCATCCAGCCGCGCGTGGAGGAGATCTTCACGCTCGTCGCGCGCGAGCTCGGGCGCGCGGGCTTCCAGGACGCGGCGACCGCCGGCGTCGTCGTCACCGGCGGCACGGCCCTCATGGAGGGCGTCGTCGAGCTGGCCGAGGCCGTGTTCGACCAGCCCGTGCGGCGTGGCGTGCCGCGCGGGGTCGGCGGCCTCGCGGACGTCGTCGGCAGCCCCGTCTACGCGACGGCCGTCGGCCTGGCGGCCGGCGGCGCCCGGGCGCGCGCCCAGGGCGAGGCGGGCGTGGCGGCCGGGGGCGGGCTCGGCGGCCTCCTGCGCCGCGTGGCCGCCTTCTTCAGCGACATCTTTTAGATGGCGTTTTCCAGGGGTCGGGGGGAGCAACAGCCGCCACTGTTCGCCACCGACGTGATGCGTTCACCGCGCCGGCGGGCCCCGCGGGCCCCCGGCGAATACGCGGAGGAGGACTCGATGGAGAGGGAGCGCTCGCGGCGTCCGCTCTTCGAGCTGGACCAGGCGGAGCAGGTGGCGAAGATCAAGGTGATCGGCCTCGGCGGCGGCGGCGGCAACGCGGTGAGCCGGATGCTGGCGGCCCAGTTCACCGGCGTCGAGTTCATCGTGGCGAACACCGACGTGCAGGCGCTCCAGGCCTCGCCGGCGCCCACCAAGCTCCAGCTCGGCGCCCGGCTCACCAAGGGGCTCGGCGCCGGGTCGAACCCGGACGTCGGCCGGGACGCGGCGCAGGAGGACCCGGACCGGATCACCCAGCTCCTCGCCGGCGCCGACATGGTCTTCATCACCGCGGGGCTCGGCGGCGGCACCGGCACCGGCGCGGCGCCCGTCGTCGCGTCGCTCGCCAGGGACCTCGGCATCCTCACCGTCGCGGTCGTCACCAAGCCGTTCACCTTCGAGGGCAAGAAGCGCATGCTCCAGGCCGAGCAGGGGCTCGAGGCGCTGCGCGGCGTCGTGGACACGCTCATCACGATCCCGAACCAGCGCCTGCTCTCCGTGGTGGACCGCGGCACGCCCCTCATCGACGCCTTCCGCGTCGCGGACTCGGTCCTGCAGCAGGCGGTGCAGGGCATCACCGACCTGATCCTCGTTCCCGGGCTCGTGAACCTCGACTTCGCCGACGTGCGGACGATCATGTCGGGCATGGGCCTGGCGATGATGGGGACCGGGACCGGGCGCGGCGAGCACCGCGCGCTCGACGCCGCCCAGAAGGCGGTGGCGAGCCCGCTGCTCGACGACACGTCCATCGAGGGCGCGCGCGGCGTCCTCATCAACTTCACGGGCGGCGCCGACCTGTCCATCCACGAGGTCGAGGAGGCGGCGCGCATCGTGCAGGAGGCCGCGCACGAGGACGCCAACATCATCTTCGGCGCCGTCATCGACCCGCAGATGACCGACGAGGTCCGGATGACCGTGATCGCGACCGGCTTCGCCGAGAAGAAGGAGACGGTCGGCGTCGGCGGCAAGGTGGTGGACCTGCCGCGCGGGGCGCGCCCGGCGTCGGGCGCGGGCGCCGGGCCATGGCGCCGGCGCGTCGGCGAGCTGCGCGCCGAGGGCGAGGAGCCGGCGGGCGACGACCTCGACGTGCCGGCCTTCCTCCGGCGCCAGGCGGACTAGGCGCGCGGAGCGCTCACGCCCCACGGCGCGCCGCCGGCCTGGCTCACGTTCGCGTCGCTCGCCGCGCTCGGCGTGCCCCACGCCACCACGACGCGCCACTGCCCGGGGGTCGCCTCGTTCGCCGAGCCGATCGATCCCTCCGCGCCCGCGCCCCCGTTCGCTCCCGCCGCCGCCGCCGCTCTGGCCGCCGCCGGGCTCGACCTCGCCCGCGTGGGCTACGCCCGCCAGGTCCACGGCGCCGGCGCCGCCCCGGTGCCGGCCGGGGGCGGATTCGCCGGCCGCGTCGACGTCCTCACGACCGTCGAGCCCGGCGTCCCGCTCGCGATCTTCACGGCCGACTGCCTCGCGATCGTGCTCTGCGACGCCGACGCCGGCGCGCTCGCCCTCGCCCACGTCGGCTGGCGCGGCACCGTGCGCGGCGCGGCGCAGGCCGTGGTGCGCGCCGCCGGCGCGCTCGGCGCCCGCGCCGCGCGCCTGCGTGTCGCCATCGCGCCCTCCATCGGCCCCTGCTGCTACGAGGTGGACGAGCCGGTGACGTCGGAGCTGGCGCGGGCGTACCCGGGGCGATGGGAGGCCTGGGTGAGCCCCGCCGCCCGCGCGGGCCGTGTCATGCTCGACCTCTGGGCGGCGAACGAAGCGCTGCTCGCGGAGGCGGGCGTGGACCCGGCGCGGATCGAGAACCCGCGCCTGTGCACCGCCTGCCACCCGGAGCTGTTCTACTCCTACCGCCGGGGCGACCGGGGACGCCTCGCGACGCTGGCGGCGCTGCCCTGACCTCGGGGCGAGGCGGTCCCTCCCGCACGTGCCCCCGCGGGCCCGCGTGCTAGAATCGCGGAAATGCTCGACATCAAAGACAATCTCACTCGCGTCCGGGAGCGTGTGGCCCGGGCCTCCGAGCGCGCCGGCCGCCGGGCGGAGGACGTGCTGCTGATCGGCGTCTCCAAGACCGTGGACGTCGAGCGGATCCGCGCGGCGCTCGCCGCGGGCCTCGGCGCGCTCGGCGAGAACCGCGTGCAGGAGGCGCGCGCCAAGGTCGCCCGGGCACCTGCAGACGAACAAGGCGAAGGACGCGGTGGAGCTGTTCGACGTGATCCACTCGCTCGACCGGCTCGAGCTGGCGCGCGAGCTCGACAAGCGGGCGGCCGCGTGCGGGCGCGCGCTCGACACGCTCGTCGAGGTGAACCTGGCCGGCGAGCCTCAGAAGGGCGGCGTCGCGCCCGACGCGCTGCCGGCGCTGCTCGACGCGGTGGCCGGGCTCGGCCACCTGACGGTGCGCGGGCTGATGGCGATCCCGCCGGCGGCCGCCGATCCCGAGGCCGCGCGCGTCTGGTTCCGCGCGCTCGCCAAGCTCGGCGAGCGCCACGGGCTCGCCGGGCTCTCGATGGGGATGAGCGCGGACTTCGAGGCGGCCATCGAGGAGGGGGCGACCATGGTACGCGTGGGCACGGCCATCTTCGGCGCGCGGCCGGCCGCGGGGCCGGCGCGGGAGGCGCGATGACGATCAAGGGCAAGAAGGTCGGGTTCGTCGGCGCCGGCAACATGGGCGAGGCCCTCATCAAGGGCCTCACCGAGGCCCACCTGGTCCCGGCCGAGGCGATCCACGCCACCGACGTGCGCCTCGAGCGCCTGCGCGAGCTCGACCGCCTGTACGGCATCCAGGTCGCCTCCGACAACGTGGCGCTGGTGCGCCACGTGGACGTCGTCATCCTCGCGGTGAAGCCCCAGATCATGGACGCGGTGCTCCGCGAGATCGCGCCGGCGGTGACCCGCAAGAAGCTCCTGATCTCGATCGCCGCCGGTGTCTCCACGGCGACGATCCGCGCGGCGCTCGGCAAGGACGCGCGGCTCATCCGCGTCATGCCGAACACGCCGGCGCTCGTGCTCGAGGGCGTGACCGCGATCGCCAAGGGCGAGGGCCTCGAGCCCGGCGACCTCGACACCGCCGGCGAGATCTTCAGCGCGGTCGGCCGCGTGGTCACGCTGGGCGAGGAGCTGATGGACGCGGTGACGGGGCTCTCGGGCTCCGGCCCCGCCTACGTGGCCGTCGTGGTGGAATCGCTCGCCGACGGCGGGGTGAGAATGGGGCTCGACCGGCTCACCGCGATGACCCTCGCCACCCAGACGGTGCTCGGCGCGGCCAAGCTGCTGCTCGAGACCGGCATGCATCCGGGCGCGCTCAAGGACATGGTGAGCTCGCCCGGGGGGACCTCGATCGCGGGCATCGCGGCGCTCGAGGAGGGCGGCATCCGCACGACGTTCATCAAGGCGGTGGAGCGGGCGACCCTGCGCTCGCGCGAGCTCGGGCGAGGGCCCGCCTGATGTTCGTGCTACAGTACCTGATCATCGCGCTGGCGAACCTCGTGAACCTGGTCCTCATCGCGTACATCTGGCTCCTCATCGCGCGCGCGGTCCTCTCCTGGGTCAGCCCCGACCCGTACAACCCGATCGTGCGCTTCCTGTACCGCGTGACCGAGCCGGTGCTCCGGCCGGTGCGCGACCGGCTGCCGACGTGGCAGATCGGCCTGGACCTGTCGCCGATGGTGGTGATCCTCGCCATCTACTTCCTGCGCGAATTCCTGGTCCCGGTGCTCGTCCGCATGGCCGCCGAGATCGGGTAGGGAGTCGGAGGCTTCGATGCGCATCAGCCCGCTCGACATCCGGCAGCAGCAGTTCACGGTCAGGATGTTCCGGGGATTCGACAGCCACGAGGTGGACGCGTTCCTCGACGACGTGGCCGAGGACTACGAGGCCGTCCTGAAGGAGAACGCGATCCTCAAGGAGCAGCTCGCCACCCTCGAGGACCGCTCGCGCGGCCTCGGCGAGCGCGAGCGCGCGCTCCAGGACACGCTGGTGACGACGCAGCGCCTGGGCGAGGAGATGAAGGCCGCCGCGCGGCGTGAGGCCGACCTGCACATGCGCGAGGCCGAGCTGCGCGGCGAGAAGCTCCTCGAGGAGATCCGGAGCGAGGAGGCCAAGATCAAGGGCGAGATCCAGTCGCTGCGGCGCACGCGGCGCCAGCTCATCGAGGACCTGCGCTCGACGCTCGAGAGCTACCACCGCCTGATGTCCGCCGAGTTCGGTGACGAGGCCGGCGACGCGAAGCGCTGAGGGGGCGACGCTCGCCCTCCGGGTCCAGCCGCGCGCCGCGCGCGACGAGATCGTGGGCTGGCGGGCCGGCGTCCTGCGGCTCCGGGTCACGGCGCCCCCCGTGGAGGGGGAGGCCAACCGGGCCGCCGGCGCCCTCCTGGCCCGGGCGCTCGGCGTGCCGCCGTCGGCGGTCCGCGTCGTCCGCGGCGAGCGCGGCCGCGACAAGCTCGTGAGGATCGCGGGGCTGACCGCGGCCGACGTGCGGGCGCGCCTGGCATGACCGGGCCGGACTCCCTCTCGCCCGTCTGGTGGGCCGACGGCCGGCTGATGCTCCTCGACCAGACGCTCCTGCCCACGCAAGAGGTCGTCCGCGCTCACGAGCGCTGGGAGGACGTGGCCGACGCGATCCGGACCCTCGTCGTGCGGGGCGCGCCGGCGATCGGCGTGGCCGCGGCGTTCGGCGTCGCCCTCGCCGCCGGGCAGAGCCGGGCCACGACGTTCGACGGCCTGCTCGCCGACCTGGAGACGGCCATCAAGGGCCTCGCCGCGACGCGCCCCACGGCGGTGAACCTCTTCTGGGCGCTCGACCGGATGAAGCGCGTCCTGCTCGACGCGCGGGACCTGCCGCTCGACCGCGTGGGCCCGCGCCTCCTCGCCGAGGCCCAGGCGATCCGCGACGCGGACATCGCCGCCAACCGGGCGATGGGCGCGCACGGCGCCGGGCTCGTGCCCGCGAACGCGCGGATCCTGACCCACTGCAACGCCGGCGCGCTCGCCACCGCGGGCTACGGCACCGCGCTCGGCGTGATCCGCGCCGCCCACGCCCAGGGCAAGGTCGCGCTGGTGTGGGTGGACGAGACGCGGCCCGTCATGCAGGGCTCGCGGCTCACCGCGTGGGAGTGCGTGCGGGAGGGGATCCCGCACCGGCTGATCTCCGACGTCGCCGCCGCGTCGCTGATGGCGCGCGGCCAGGTGGACCTCGTGGTGACCGGGGCCGACCGCATCGCCGCCAACGGCGACACCGCGAACAAGATCGGCACCTACTCGCTCGCCGTGCTGGCCCGGCACCACGGGGTGCCGTTCTACGTCGCCGCCCCGTTCTCGACGATCGACCCGGCGCTGCCGTCGGGCGCCGGGATCCCGATCGAGGAGCGGGACGGCGCGGAGGTGCGGCGCGTCGGCGCGACGCAGACCGCGCCCAGCGAGTCGCCCGTGTACAACCCCGCGTTCGACGTCACGCCGGCCGATCTGATCGCGGCGATCGTCACCGAGCGCGGCGTCTTCCGTCCCCCGTACCGCTTCGGCTAGCGGGACGGGGACGCCCGCCGTGGCCGGGAACCGCCAGACCCGCGTCGCGCGGGCGTACCACGACCGCACCGCGCACTCGCCCGCCTCCGTCCGCACGAGCGGCCACACGCTCGACTGGGACGTGAAGCCGTTCCCCTTCAAGGTGTACACGGACCTGCCGGGAGAGGCCCTCCCGCGCGAGCTTCCCGCGCTCGGCGCCGACACGCTCGAGACGCTCGCCGGCGCGCCGGCCGGCGGCGCCCCGCTCACGCTCGCCGGGCTCGCCGCGCTCCTCTATTACTCGGCGGGCGTCACGAAGAAGAAGACGTACCCGGGCGGGGGCGAGGTGCTGTTCCGGGCGGCGGCCTCGACCGGCGCGCTCTACCAGACCGAGGTCTACGTCGCCGCGGGCGCGGTCGAGGGGCTTGCGCCCGGCCTCTACCACTTCTGCCCCGGCGACTTCACGCTGCGCCGGCTCCGGGCGGGCGACGTGCGGGGCGCGCTGGCCGCGGCGGCCGCCGACGAGACCGTGGCCCGGCGGACGGCGACGATCATCCTCACCGCCATCTACTGGCGCAACACGTGGAAGTACCAGGCGCGCGGCTGGCGCCACCTCTTCTGGGATTCCGGCACGCTGCTCGCGAACCTGCTCGCCGCCGGCGGCACGCTCGGCCTCGCACCCCGCCTGCTGACCGGCTTCGCCGACGCCGCCATCAACCGCCTGCTCGGCGTCGATGCGACCCGCGAAGCCGCCCTCGAGCTGGTGACGGTGGGTCCCGAGACGGCGCCGGCGCCGCCGGTCGCGGCGTTCGACGACATTCAGCACGCGTACATGCCCCTGTCCTCCGACCAGGTGGACTATCCGCTGCTCCGCGAGATGCACACCGCCTCGATGCTCGACACCCCCGACGACGTTCGCGCCTGGCGCGCGGGCAGCGCCGCGTGGAGCGTGGCCGGGGCCGGGGCGGGGGTCCGGGGGCGCCCCCCGAGACCCGTGGTTCAGGGGACCGAGGGAAGCTCGGCGGCAGATGAACAGGCCCCGCGCCCCGTGGATAGCGTGGTCGAGGGGGGCGCCCCCAGCCCCCCGCCCCGACCCCGGCCCGAAGTCGCGCTCCCGCCGCCGCGCGCGAGCAGCGGCCGCGGTCTCGGCGAGACGATCCAGCAGCGCGGCTCCACGCGCCAGTTCAGCCACGCCGCGCTGACGGTGGCGGAGCTGGCGACCGCGCTGTGGGCGGCGACGCGTGGCGTCGACGCCGACGTCCCGTCGGGGCTCGTGGACCTGTATCTGATCGTCAACGCGGTGGACGGCGTGGCACCGGGCGCGTACGCCTACTGGCCGGAGGCCCACGCGCTGGAGTTGCTGAAGCGCGGCGAGTTCCGGCGCGAGGCGGCGTATCTCTGTCTCGAGCAGCCGCTCGCCGGCGACGCGGCGGCCGTGATCTTCTTCCTGGCGCGGCTCGACGCGCTCCTCGAGGCGTTCGGCAACCGCGGCGCCCGGCTCGCGAACCTCGAGGCGGGGATCGCGGGCGGGCGCGCCTACCTCGCCGCCTACGCGCAGGGCTTCGGCGCCTCGGGGCTCACGTTCTACGACGGCCTCGTCGTGGACTTCTTCTCGCCCCACGCCGCCGGCAAGGACGCGGTGTTCGTCACGGCGCTCGGCCGCTCGGCCGGCGTGGGCCATGCTACCATCGAGCGGAATCTCATTCTGCCGCCGGGGAGGCCGTCCTGATGAAGAAGTACCAGCTGATGGCGCCGGGCCCGACGCCGGTCCCGAGCGAAGCGCTGCTGGCCATGGCGCAGCCGATGATCCACCACCGGACGCGCCAGTACGAGGCGCTCTTCGTCGAGGTGCGGGCGGGCCTCGGCCGGCTCTTCCAGACGACGCAGGACGTGCTCCCGCTGGCCTGCTCCGGCACCGGCGCGATGGAGGCGGCCGTCGTCACCACGCTGTCGGCCGGCGATACGGTGGCGCTCGTCCGCGCCGGGAAGTTCGGCGACCGCTGGCTCGAGATCTGCAAGGCCTTCGGCCTCCGGGTCGTAGAACTCGCGGCCCCGTTCGGCCACACGGTGCCCGCCGCGCGCGTGGCCGAGACGCTCCGGAGCACGCCCGGCATCAAGGCCGTCATCACCCAGCACAGTGAGACCTCGACCGGCGTGCTCCACGACGTGCGCGGCTACGCCGCCGCCACCCGCGCGAGCGACGCGATCCTCATCGTGGACGCGGTGTCGAGCCTCGGTATCGCCGACCTGCCGATGGACGCCTGGGGCGTGGACGTGGTGGTGGCGGGCTCCCAGAAGGGCCTCATGCTGCCGCCGGGCCTCGGCTTCTGCGCGCTCAACGGCCGGGCGTGGGC
>JACPCH010000254.1 GCA_016179875.1 Candidatus Rokuibacteriota bacterium
CGCCCGCTCGAGCATCCTCACCACGCTCCGCCTGCCCGCGGGCGTGACCTACGACGCGCTCCACGACGCCATGAAGCGCCGCGGCTACATCATCTACGCGGGGCAGGGGGACCTGCGCACCTACGCCTTCCGCGTCTCCAACATGGGCACGCTCACCCCGGCCGACATGGCCGGCGTCGTCGAGGCCTTCGCCGCCAGCCTGAAAGAGGTCGCCTGGTTCCCGGAGAAGTTCTAGGAGGCTCTCGCAGTATCGAGGAGCGCCACGGCTCCGCCGGGGCGGTCCGAGCGCTTGGGGGGCATGGGGGGCCATTTCGGGGCCCCCATTCAACTAGGCGAGCTCTCCCCGCAGCACGGTGACCGCCTGGCCGCCGAGCGCGACCCGCTCGCCGGCCAGGCGCACGCGCACGACCCCGCCGCGCGCCGACGCCTGGTACGCGAGCATCTGCGTCTTGCCGAGGCGCGCGCCCCAGAAGGGGCCGAGCGCGCAGTGCGACGAGCCCGTCACCGGGTCCTCGGCGATCCCCGAGCCGGGCGCGAAGAAGCGCGAGACGAAGTCGAACCCGTGCGTGGAGGCGCGGCTCGTGACGATCACGCCGCGCACCGGCAGCTTCGCGAGCGCCGTATGGTCGGGCGCGAGCGCGCGAACGGTGTCCTCGGAGTCCACCTCCACGAGGTAGTCGAACTGGTTCCGGCCGACGTACTTCGGCGCGGCGCCGAGGGCCTCGGCGAGCCCGGGCGGCGCCGCCGCCGGCGTCGCCCGCTTGACGGGGAAGTCCAGCTCGATCCACTCGCCGATCCGGTCGGCGGTGAGGAGGCCGCTCTTCGTGTGGAAGCGTGCCTGGGCCTCGCGCGCGAGGTGCCGGTCCTCCCAGAGCACGTGGGCGCTGGCGAGCGTCGCGTGGCCGCAGAGGTCCACCTCGACGGCGGGCGTGAACCAGCGGAGGCCGAAGCCGTCGGCGCGCTTCACCAGAAAGGCCGTCTCCGACAGGTTCATCTCGGCGGCGACCGCCTGCATCCACGCCGCGTCCCGCTCGTCGGGCAGCACGCAGACGGCGGCCGGGTTGCCGTGGAAGGGCGTGTCGGTGAACGCGTCCACCTGAACGATCCGGAGTCCCATGGGCGCTAATGGTAGCATCCGGGCAGGCCGCGGCGCCGGGCCCGGGGGAGGACCGTGATGGAGCAGACGCTCGACAAGCAGCGCGTCCAGGAGTTCGCGCGGAAGCTGTTCGGGTTCTACACGAGCGGCGTCCTGACGCTCATGGTGGACATCGGCCACAAGACCGGGCTGTTCGAGGCGGCGGCGCAGGGCGCCGGGACCAGCGAGGCGATCGCGGCCCGCGCCGGATTGAACGAGCGCTACGTGCGCGAGTGGCTCGGCGCCATGGCCACCGGGGGTGTCGTCGAGTACGACGCCGCCACGCGCCGGTTCTCCCTGCCGGCCGAGCACGCCGCGTGCCTCACCGGGACGTCGAGCCGCAACCTCGCCGCCGGGAGCCAGACCGTGCCGATGCTCGCGAAGCGCCTGCCCCGGGTCGTGGAGTCGTTCCGGAACGGCGGCGGCGTGTCGTACGCCGAGTACCGCCCGGACTTCACGGAGGCCCAGGACGCCTCGTGGCGTCTCCTCTACGACGGCCTGCTGATCAAGGGCTTCCTACCGGCGGCGAAGGGCCTGCCGGAGCGATTGAAGGCCGGCATCAGCGTGGCCGACCTCGGCTGCGGCACCGGCCACGCCGTGAACCTGATGGCGCGCGAGTATCCGGCCTCGCGGTTCACCGGCTACGATTTCGGCGAGGACCCGATCGCCCGCGCGCGCGCCGAGGCGCAGGCGATGGGGCTCGCCAACGCGCGCTTCGAGGTCCTCGACGTCACGCGGCTGCCGGCCGAGCCGAAGTTCGACCTGCTCACGTCCTTCGACGCGATCCACGACCAGCGCGATCCGGCGGCCGTCCTCCGGCGCGCGGCCGAGGCGCTGGCGCCCGGCGGCGTCTATCTCATGATCGAGCCCAAGGCCTCGAGCAACCTCGAGGACAACATCGGCAACCCGTTCGCGCCCTACATCTACGGCATGAGCGTGCTGCACTGCATGACGGTCTCGCTCGCCGCCGGCGGCGCCGGGCTCGGCACCGCCTGGGGCCAGCAGACGGCCCGCCGGATGCTCGCGGAGGCGGGCTTCGCGTCGGTCGAGGTCGTGGACGCGCCGGGGCCGCAGAACAGCATCTACGTCTGCCGGCGCTGACGGCGCCGGGCGCTGACCCTTCATCATGCGCGGCTGCGAGCAGATCCCGTGGCTCTACGACGCGATGTGCTGCGTGTACGAGTGCCTCGGGCTCGGTCGCTGGCGGCGCTGGCTCGTCGCGGGCGCGCGCGGCCGGACGCTCGACGTCGGGACGGGGACCGGGCGCAACCTGCCGCTCTACGCCGCGGACGTCCGTGTGATCGGGCTCGAGCCGTATCGCGGCACGCTCGAGCGCGCGCGCCGGCGCGCCCCGCGCGTGCCGCTCGTCCAGGCGAGCGTGGAAGCTCTGCCGTTCAGCGACGGAACGTTCGACACCGTGGTGACCGGCCTCGCCTTCTGCAGCGTGCCCGACGCTGGGCGCGGGCTCGCCGAGGTCCGGCGCGTGCTCCGGCCCGACGGCCGGCTCCGCATGCTCGAGCACGTGCGCTCGGCGACGCCCTGGAAGGCGCGGCTCCAGGACCGCATCCAGCCGTGCTGGACGCGCCTCACCGGCGGCTGCCACCCGAACCGCGACACCGAGCGCGCCGTCGAGGCCGCGGGCTTCACGATCGAGGCCGAGGGGCGGCGCGCCAAGGCCGACCTGCGCCGGTTCTCGGCGCGTCGGGTACACTGACGCCATGCTCTCGCGGCGCGAGGTCCTCCAGGGCGGCGCGGCGGTCGGGCTGACCGCGGCGCTGCCGACGCCGCTCGCCGCCGCCCAGGCCCCGGCGAAGGGCCGCGTCGTCGTCGTGAAGCAGGCCGACCGCGCGAAGGCCGTCGCCGCGTGCTTCGAGGCCCTCGACTTCAAGGCGTGCGAGGGGCGCGACGTCGCGGTGAAGGCCAACTTCAACAGCGACGACGCCTTCCCCGCGTCCACGCATCCGGCCACGCTCGCCGCCCTCCTCGGCGAGCTGAAGGCGCGCCGCGCCGGGTCGCTGACCCTCGCCGAGCGCTCGGGCATGGGCGACACGCGCTCGGTGCTCCAGCGCACCGGCGCCGCTCAGGCCGTCGCCGCCGCCGGCGGCACGGTCGTCGTCCTCGACGACGTGCCCCGCGAGGCCTGGCGGCCCTTCAGCGCCGAGCACTGGCCGGCCGGCTTCCACGCCGCGCGGCTCTTCACCGACGGCGCGTGCGCCGTGCAGACCATGTGCTGCAAGACCCACCGCTTCGGCGGCCACGTCACGCTCGCGCTCAAGAACACCGTCGGCCTCGTCGCCAAGCGCGTGCCCGGCGACGGGCACAACTTCATGAACGACCTGCACTCGTCCGAGCACCAGCGCGCGATGATCGCCGAGGCGAACCTGGCCTGGCGGCCGGGGCTCTCGATCATGGACTGTCTGGAGGCGTTCACCGACGGCGGGCC
>JACPCH010000213.1 GCA_016179875.1 Candidatus Rokuibacteriota bacterium
GTGCCCGCCGCCTTCCGTGCCCTGCGCCACGATCACATCCGCCCCTGCCGCCCTGGCGCGCAGCGCTTCCGGCACCGTGCCGACCATGTACATCACCTGGCTGCCGGCCTCGTGCGCACGGCCGAAGAGCGCCCGCAGATCCTGATCCGCCCGCGCCCAGGCGGCAGAGAACACGGGCGGACGCGCGTTGAGGGCCGCGTCGATGGCGGGCTCGCGAGCCACGAAGAGCAGGAAGTTGACACCGAAGGGAGCCTTCGTCGTTTCCCGGATGGCGGCGATGTCCTTCGGAATCTGCTCGGCCGGGGTGCGCGCCATGCCGAGCGTCCCCAGACCGCCGGCGTTGCTGACAGCCGCCACGAGGGGCACGGAGGTGCCGCCGGCCATGCCGCCCAGCACGATCGGGTGCCGAATCCGCAACAGGTCACAGACGGGTGTGTGGATCATTCGGGTGCACTCCGAGCGAGTTGCTGGCGCATCATGCCCTCCAGCGCGTCCTCGCAGCTGTGGTCATTCGATGACGTGATCCGCACGCAGCCGCAGCGACGGCGGGATGACAAGGCCGAGGGCCTCCGCAGTTTTGAGGTTGATCACCAGTTCGTACATGGTCGGTTCCTCGACCGGCAGGTCCACGGGCTTCGCGCCCTTGAGGATCCGGTCGACGAGGCGAGCCGTGCGCCGGACCACGTCCTGGGGATTGACGCTGTACGACATGAGGCCTCCAGCATCCACGAAATCCCGGAACGGGTACATGGCCGGAAGCCGGGCACTTCGTGCGAAATCGAGGACCTGGTTTCGATACTCGAAGAACAGCGGGTCGGGTCCGAAGATCATTGCGTGCGGGCGCAATGCCGGCGTGGTCGCGAAGGCCCGGGCAAGATCCTCGGGCTCCTCGACGTCGAGGATGTCGACTGTCACCCGAAGGAATTCCTGGATCACGGCCTTTCCCTGCGCGCGTTGTGCGGGGGTGTCGAGAATCTTGCGGGAGAAGATCACCATGCGCGAGAGCGATGGAACGGCCTCCCGGAGCAGTTCGATCTGCTTCAGGAGCAGCTCGCGCGGTACGGTCAATCCCGTGATGTTTCCCCCGGGCCGGGCCAGGCTCTCGACCAGGCCTGCTTCCACAGCCCTCCAGCTCCCCGTCATGACGATGGGAATCGTCGTCGTTGCCTTGCGAGCGGCGAGGGTCGACACATTCCCGCCGCCCGTCACGATGACATCGACGTTGCGCTTCACGAGCTGAGCGGCGAGTTCGGGAAGGCGCTCGGCTCGCCCCTCCGCCGACCGATATTCAATGGCGATCGTGCGTCCTTCGACGTAACCGAGATCCCGCAGGCTCGCGCGCAATGCCTCGAGCCCCATGGCGCCCGCGGCCGACGACGGTGAGGTGAGGAAAAGAACTCCGATCCGCGGTGTCTTTGCCGCCTGCTGCGCCTCGGCTTCAAGCGCCGTGGCGAGGAGAAGGAAGGCAACGGCGAAGATGCCGAGTTGCGTCGGCCAGCCCTGGTGCGGCCTCGACGGAGCCCCCATACACCCTCCCTCGACACCTTGCGTAACGGTCGCTCTTTCGATTGATCCACGGCCCATCAGGGTGCGCCGGCTCATGCGATCCGCCTCTTTAGCATCGACACGCTCATTGACATGTTGGCCCGGAGTCAAGCCCGGCGCGACCGCGGCCTACCGTCGCCCTCACATCACGGGGCCGATGATCCAGGGCGCGAACTCCTCCTCGCCGACGCCGGACAGCTCGCTCTTGCTGCGCTTGCCTGAGGCGACCGCGAGCATCTCCTCGAAGATCTGCCGGCCGACCGTCGGAAGCGGCGTGCCCTCGAGGATCACGCCGCAATTGATGTCCATGTCCTCCTCCATGTGGCGGTACACGAGGGAGTTCGTGGCGAGCTTGATCGACGGAACGGGTTTGCATCCGAACACCGATCCCCGTCCGGTCGTGAAGCAGATGAGGTTGCAGCCGCCCGCGACCAGGCCCGTGATGGACACCGGGTCGTGGCCGGGCGTGTCCATGAAGACGAAGCCCTTGGTGGTGATCGGCTCGCCGTACATGAACACGTCCATCAGGGGGGTGGTGCCGCCCTTGGTGACGCCGCCCAGCGACTTCTCGAAGACCGTCGTGAGGCCGCCCGCCTTGTTGCCGGGCGCCGGGTTGTTGTCCATCGCGTCGATGCCCCGGCAGTACCACTCCCACCACTTGTAGCGGTCGATCAGCTTCTTGGCGACGCCCTCGTTGATCGCGCGCCGGATCAGCAGGTGCTCGGCGCCGTAAATCTCGGGCGTCTCGGCCAGCACGCCGGTGCCGCCGTAGCGCACCAGCTCGTCCACCGCCCAGCCGAGCGCCGGGTTCGCGGTCATGCCCGAGTTCGCGTCGGAGCCGCCGCAGTTGGTGGCGAGCGTCAGCTCCGACACCGGCTGCCTCGTCCGCTTCGCGTCGTTGGCGTACGGCAGCAGCCGGGCGACCTCGGCGGCGGCGCGCTCGACGGTCTTCCGGATCCCGCCCGCCTCCTGGATGTTGACGAGGAACGGCTTGCGCTCCGGATGGCCGGGCGCGGCCATGCGTTGGCGCTCGACCATGACCGCGGCCTGGTTCGTCTCGCAGCCGAGCCCGATCAGGATGTAGGCCGCCACGTTCGGGTGCTTGGCGTAGCCGGCCAGCACGCGCTGGAGGGCCAGGTGGTCCTCGCCGAAGATCTTGGTCCCGCAGCCCGACTTGTGGGTGATCGCCAGCACGCCGTCCACGTTGGGGTGATCGCGCTGCACGTCCCTGAACCGTTCCTTTACAAATTGCGAGACGCTCGCCGAGCAGTTGACGCCGGAGATGATCGCCACGTAGTTGCGCGTGCCGACGCGCCCGTCCTCGCGCTGGTAGCCGTCGAAGGTGCGCATCTGCGCGGGCGGGTAGAAGTCCACGGGGCGGACGTCCGTGCAGAACTCGTACGCGCGCTGGAGCTCGCCGATGGCGAGGTTCTGCGTGTGGACGTGGTCGCCCACGGCGATGTCCCGGGTGGCGAAGCCGATGATCTGGCCGTAGCGGCGGACGGCGGCGCCGGTCTTGACGGTGCGCCGCGCCACCTTGTGGCCCGGCCTGATGTCCTGGCGGACCTCGATGCGCGCGGCGCCGTCCTCGAGGACCGTGCCGGCGGGGATCTCCGCCTTGGCGACGGCGACGTCGTCCTCCGGACGCAGGATGACGGCCTTCTGCCTGATGTCGAACGTGGCCATGATCGTCTCCTCAGCGGCCCTGGATGCGGAGCACCGCCGGCCGCTCCGTCTCGAGCTGGATCGTCGTGTGGTCGATGCCGAAGCGGGCGTGGAGCACGGCGTGCAGCGCGTCGAGGAGCCGCTCACTCTCGCCGACGTCGTCCACCACCACGTGCGCGCTCATCGCCTCCCGCGCCGAGGTGAGCGTCCACACGTGGAGGTCGTGGACGCGCCGCACGCCCGGCACGCCGCGCATCGCGGCCTCGATCTCGGCGAGGTCGAGGTGCGCCGGCGTCCCCTCGAGCAGGATGTTCACCGCCTGCCGGAGCAGGGTCCACGTGCGCGGCACCAGGACGAGCGCGATCGCGACGCTCGCCAGCGGGTCGGCGAGCGCCCAGCCGGTCACCAGGAGCACGAGCCCCGCGGCCAGCACCGCCACCGAGCTCAGGGCGTCGCCGAGCACGTGCAGGTAGGCGCCGCGGACGTTCAGGCTCGCCCCCGCGTCGGCGCGCAGGAGCCACGCGCAGCCGAGATTCGCCACGAGCCCGACGGCGGCGACGGCCAGCATCGGCACCGCCAGCACCTCGGGGGGCGCCAGGAGCCGGCGGTACGCCTCGACGAGGATGCCGCCGGCCACGACGAGGAGCGCCGCACCGTTGACGAGCGCGGCGAGGATCTCGGCCCGGTAGTAGCCGTAGGTCTTCTCGGGCGTGGGTGGGCGCGCGGCGATCCAGATCGCGAAGAGCGCGAGGGCCAGGCCGCCGGCGTCGGTGAGCATGTGGCCGGCGTCGGCGAAGAGCGCGAGGCTCCCGCTGAGCAGCGCTCCGGCCACCTCGATGACGAGGACCGCGAGCGTCAGCCCGAGCGCGGCGGCGAGCCCGCCGCGCGGGCGGGCGGCCGCGGTGGCGTGGGGCGGGTGGGCCGCGCTCATCACGCGGATCGTAGCACCTTCCTGCTAGAATCCGGCATGCCGCGCGACCCCGCGCGGGGTACCTTCCGGCTCCTCTGGTGGGGCGCCCTCGCCTTCTTCTTCTCGTTCTTCCTGCTGCTGGCCGCGCTCCCTCTCTACGCGCGCGCCGCCGGCATCCCCGACCGCGCGATCGGTGGCGTGCTCGGCGCGTTCGCGTTCGCGGCCATGATCGTGCGGCCGTGGGCCGGCTGGGCGGCCGACCGCCGCGGGCGCCGGCCGCTGATGCTGGCGGGCGCCGTCGTGTTCCTCGCCGCGCCGCTCGGCTACACCACGGCCGCGGGCATCGCCGGACTCCTCGCGGTCCGCCTGCTCCACGGGTGCGGCATGGGCCTCTATCCCACCGCCGCCAGCGCCGTCGTCGCGGATCTGGCGTCGCCCGAGCGCCGGGGCGCCCTCATGGGCCGCTTCCTCGCGGCGCCGAACATCGCGATGGCGTTCGCGCCGCTGGCCGGCGTCGCGCTGGTGGAGCGGGCCGGCTTCCCCCCGCTCTTCGCCCTCGCCGCCGCGGTCGCGGCCCTCGCCGTGCTCCTGACGCTCCGGCTGCCCGAGACCGCCCGGCGCCTCGCGCCGCTTCCGCTCACGCCCCGCGCCCTCGTGAGCGGGGCGGCGCTGCGGCCGTCGGTGATCCTGATGCTCCTGATGCTGGGCTACGGCGCGCAGATGACGTTCCTGCCGCTCTACGCCCAGTCGCAGGACGTGAACGCCGGCCTCTTCTTCCTCGTCTTCGCGCTGGTGATCACGCTCGTCCGGGACGTGGCCGGGCGTCTGACCGACCGGGTCGGACGGCGCGCCGTCGCCACCGCGGGGCTCGTGCTGGCGGCGGCGGCGCTCGTGGTCCTGGCGCTCGGGCGGGGCGCGGTGAGCCTCATGACGGCCGGAACGCTCTACGGCGTCGGCTTCGGCGCCGCCACGACGGCGCTCATCGCGTGGTGCGTGGACGTGGTGGACCCGGCGAACCGCGGGCGCGCGCTGGGCACCTACTACACCGCGCTCGAGATCGGCATCTTCCTCGGCTCCCTCGGCGCCGGCTTCGGCGTCGAGGCGCTCGGCTTCGCGCCCACGTTCCTCGCCGCCGCCGGCGCGGCGCTGGTGGGCGCGGGGCTGGCGCTCGCGGGCGCCCCCCGCCGGCGCGGCTGATAATCCCGAGAGCCTCCTAGCGGTCGCGGAGCTTGCGCGCGGCCTCGGCCCGCATCTGCTGCATCGCCCGCGTCTCCTGGTCGGAGTAGCGCTCCTCCTTCCAGGGGTCGGCGTTCATGTGGTAGCCGTTCTGCTCCCAGAAGCCCGGCGGGTTGACGTCGAGGAACTCGAAGGCGCGCAGCCACTTCGCGCTCTTCCAGAAGTAGAGCTTCGGCACCACGAGCCGCATCGGGCCCCCGTGGTCCGGCTCGAGGTCCCTCCCGTTGTGCTTCACGGCCAGCACGGCGTCGTCCTGCAGCAGATCGGCCAGCGGGATGTTCGTCGTGTAGTCGGGGTCGGCGTGCTGCATGACGAACGTCGCCTCCGGCCGGGGCCGCACGTGCTTCAGGATCTCGCGGACGGGCACGCCCTCCCAGACGTTGTCGAGCTTCGACCAGCGCGTGACGCAGTGGATGTCGGAGGTCACCGTCAGGCGCGGCAGCGTCTGGAACTCCTCCCAGGTCCAGGCGACCTCACGCTCGACCAGCCCGAAGCAGCGGAAGGTCCAGGTCCGGGGGTCGAAGCGGGGCGTGCGGCCGTAGGTGAGGACGGGCCACTTGGCCGTGAGCGTCTGGCCCGGCGGGACCCGGGCCGCCGTCGCGGGGTCGGCCTGCTTCATCCGTGCCCTCCAGAGCTCCCACAGGAGCTTGGCCATCGTGGCCCCACTATACACCGCCGCCGGAAGAGTTTCGGTGGGCCCCGGGGGTGCGATTTATAATAGATATGGAGGATCGCGCGGATGAACGGAGAACGGAAGCTGGCGCTGTTCATCGACTTCGAGAACATCGCCCGCGGCGTCAAGGAAGCGCAGTACAAGGCCTTCGAGATCAAGCTGGTCCTGGAGCGGCTGCTGGAGAAGGGCAAGATCATCGTCCGGCGCGCCTACGCGGACTGGAACCGCTTCACCGAGTACAAGCGCCCCTTCCACGAGTGGGCCATCGAGTTGATCGACGTGCCCCAGAGCCGCTACAGCGGCAAGAACTCAGCCGACATCCGGATGGTGGTGGACGCGCTCGACCTCGCCTACGGGAAATCGCACATCGACAGCTTCGCGCTGGTGTCCGGCGACTCCGACTTCTCGCCGCTGGTCTCCAAGCTCCGCGAGAACGACCGCTACGTCATCGGCCTGGGCGTGAAGTCCTCCTCCTCGGACCTGCTCGTCGCCAACTGCGACGAGTTCATCTTCTACGAGGACCTGATCCGCGACACCAAGAAGCGCGACGTCCTGCGCGGGCTGCCCGAGAAGAAGGCCGAGGCCATGGCGCAGCTCATCGACGCGATCCAGGCGCTCCAGCGCGAGAACAAGGAGACGCTCTGGGGCTCCATGGTCAAGCAGACGATGATCCGGAAGAACCCGGCCTTCAACGAGAGCTACTACGGGTTCTCGACGTTCTCGAAGCTGCTCGAGGAGGCGGAGAAGCAGAAGATCGTCACGCTCGAGCGCGACGAGAAGAGCGGCACCTACGTCATCACGGCCCTCAGCGAGGACGGCGGCCGCGCCGCCTGATCACCGTTGGGGGGAGCGACGCCGCTCAATCTCCCCAGGGGGCGATCAGGCGGTCGAGCGAGAGCATCCCCGCCCCGCCCACGAAGACCGCCAGCGCCATCGCGATCAGCGCCAGGTTGAACTCGTAGCCGTGCCCCTTGCCCGGCGTCACGCCCCAGTTCAGGAAGAACCCGTGGCGCCAGTGCACCTTCGCGATCGCGACCAGCATCACGACCACGAGCCCCAGGGCCGCCGGGCGCGCCAGGAGCCCGACGAGCACGGCGAGGCCGCCGAGGCACTCGACGAGGGCCGCCGCCACCGTCGCCGCGGGCGGGATGCCCATCTGGCGGAAGCCGGCGATCGTCTCCGTGAGCCCCCGGCCGCCGAACCAGCCGAACACCTTCTGGGCGCCGTGGGCGAAGAAGATCGCCCCCAGGCCTACCCGGACGATCAGCAGCGACCGCGACGCGAACGTGCCGAAGACCAGGTTGACCAGGTCGTCCATGGCGCCCTCCCGGCGTGGTATCCTCTCGCCCCGTGACGACGCGGCGAGTGTACTACATTCGGCTCGCGCTGCTGCTGGCGGCGGCCGCCGCCCTCCGGCCCGCCCCCGCCGGCGCCCAGGTGCAGCTGACGCTGACGCCCTACATGGTGAAGGGCGCGGCGCGGGCGCCGGTCACGATCGTCGAGTTCGCCGACTACCAGTGACCGGCCTGCAAGACCGTCCAGCGGTCGCTGGCGCAGATCCTCCGGGAGTACGACGGCAAGGTGCGGGTCGTCTTCAAGGACCGGCCGCTCTCGAGCCACGCCCTGGCCCGCCCGGCCCACGAGGCGGCGCGCTGCGCCGGCGCGGCCGGCAAGTACTGGCCCTACCATGACCGGCTCTTCGAGGCCCAGCCCGAGTTCGAGCGCGCGCAGCTGGTCCGCTACGCCGCCGAGGTTGGGCTCGACCGCGCCGCCTTCGCGCGCTGCCTCGACGAGCGGCGCCACGCCGCCGACGTCGAGGCCGACGTGCGGCAGGCCGAGGCGCTCGGCATCCGGAGCACGCCGACGTTCGTGGTGAACGGCCAGAAGCTCGTCGGCGCCTACCCGATCGAGACGTTCCGCCTGCTCCTCGACGACGCGCTCGGGAGCCGCCGCCCGTGACGGCAACGCCGGCGAGCCTGTTCGTGGACGTGGCCGGCCGGCCCTGGCAGGAGCGGCGGCCGGGCGTCCACTGGAAGGTGCTGTGGGAGGAGGGCGACCGGCGGGCGGTGCTGGTGCGCTACGACCCCGGCGCCGTCGTCCCGCGGCACCGCCACCTCGGCGACGAGCAGATCTTCGTGCTCGAGGGCGAGGTCGCCGACGACACCGGCGTGTGCACCCGGGGCAACTACGCGCGCCGGCCGCCGGGCTGCGTCCACACGGTGCGGAGCCCCGAGGGCGCCCTGGTCCTGGCGATCATGGCGGGGGGGACCGAGCCCGTCTAAGCAGTTGCCCAGGACGCCGAGTTTGGGTAGTGTAGTGCGGGAGCGGTAAGAAAGGGTAAAGGACGATATCCCCGTGACCGAACGTGCCGTGAAACATGTCAGGAAGTTCCTCGGGCAGCGTCTGCGCACCCTCCGCAAGCAGCGAGGACTCAGCCAGGAGCGGCTCGGCGAGCGCGCCTCGCTGTCGGGCAAGTTCATCGGCGAAGTGGAGCGCGGCGAGAAGTCGATCTCGATGGACAGCCTCTGGCGCGTCTCGGCCGCGCTCGAGGTGCCGATGCGCGACCTCACGGACGTCGGCGACAAGCACACGCCGATCCCGAGCGAGGACGCCGAGAAGATCTTCGCGCTGGTGTCGGGCCGGCGCCGGCCGGAGGACGTGCGAAAGGCGTACAACGTCCTCCGCGCGATGTTCACCCGGGCCTCCTAAGGCCCGGCGCCGCCCCGTCCGTCCCTCCGCGGCACACGGTTTCCGGAAAAATCTCGCGCGGTGTGAGGGTGGTCACGATGACGACGGATCAGATGTGGCTCGCCATCGGCCTGCTCGGCCAGGCCTTCTTCTCCGGACGCTTCCTCGTGCAGTGGATCGCCTCCGAGCGGGCCCGGAAGAGCGTGGTGCCGCTGGCGTTCTGGTACTTCTCGATCGGGGGCGGCCTCACGCTGCTCGCCTACGCGATCTACCGGCTCGACCCGGTCTTCATCATCGGTCAGGGCGGGGGCCTGTTCGTCTACTCGCGCAACCTCTATCTGATCTTCCGGAGCCCCGAGCGCCTGCCCGGTTAGTCTCGCGTGCTAGAATCGACCGGACAAAGGAGACCGCCGTGTCCGTGACGATCAACTGGGCCCAGTGCCACACGCGTCCCGTGCTGATGATCCCCGGCCCGACCGAGCTGCCCTTCCCGGTCATCCAGGCCCTCAACGCGCCGCCCACGATCCAGTACGACCGGTTCTTCGACGAGCAGGTCCTCGAGCCGATCACGCTCGGGCTCCGCGACGTCTTCCAGACGGCGGGCGAGGTCATCCTGATGCCGGGCTCCGGGCGCACCGCGCTCGAGGCCGGCGCGCTCTCGGTGATCGAGCCCGGCGACCGCGCGCTCGTGGTGGGCGCGGGCCAGTTCGGCCTCCTGATGCGCGAGATCATGAACCGCGTCGGCGCCGACTGGACCGAGTTCCCGGTGGAGTGGGGTGCCCGGCTCGACCTCGACCGCCTCCAGAAGGAAGCCGAGCGCGTGCGGCCCAAGGCCATCACGCTCGTGCACAACGAGACGTCCACCGGCACCACCTACCCCGCCGCCGAGGTCGGGAAGATCGCGCGGTCGGTGGGCGCGCTCTTCCTGCTCGACACCGTGTCGTCCATCGCCGGCCTCGACGTCCAGACCGACGCGTGGGGCGTGGACCTCAACATGACGGGCTCGCAGAAGTGCCTGGCCGCGCCGCTCGGGCTGGCGCTGGTCGGCGTGAGCCCGCGCGCCTGGGAGGCGATGGAGCGGCGGCGCACGCCGGCGCGGAGCTGGGCCTACGATCTCCTCCGCTGGAAGGAGTGGTGGATCCCGGCCTCGCGCGGCGGCAAGGTGCCCGACGGCGCGCCCCGCCGCCAGCCCGTGTCCATGCCGACCCATCTCACCGCCGCCATGGGCGCCGCCGTGCGGCTGATCCTCGAGGAAGGGCTGCCGCACCGGTTCCGGCGCCACGAGGTCGCGGCCACGGCGCTCCGCCGCGGCGTCGCCGCGATGGGGCTCGAGATGTTCCCCGATCCGACGATCCTCTCGAACACGGTGTCGAGCATCCGGACGCCGAAGGGCGTCGAGCCGGCCGCCGTGGTCGCGCGGATGCGGGACCAGTACGGCATCCTGATCGGCACGGGCCTCGACAAGATCCGCACCACCACGATCCGCATCGGGACCATGGGCCTCACGGCGAGCCCCCAGTACGTGCTGCCGACGCTCGGCGCGCTCGAGCTGGCGCTCCGCGATCTCGGGTACAAGTGCGAGCCGGGGGCCGGCGTCGCGGCGGCCCAGGCCGCCTTCGCCGACGCCGGCTGACGCCGTGCCCGGGCCCCTGATCGTCGTCCCCGACGACTTCCCGAGCGTCTTCGAGAAGTCGGCCGCCCACGACCGGTGCGCCAAGCTGGGCGAGGTGCGCGTCTACACCGCGCGCGGCGCCGACGACCCGGCGGAGCTGATCAAGCGGATCGACGCCGCCAGCGTCGTCGTCAACATCCGGGCCCACGCCCGCTTCACCGACGAGGTCCTCGCCGCCTGCCGCCGCCTCACGATGATCTCGATCTGGGGCACCGGCACCGACAACGTGGACCTGGACGCGGCCGGGCGGCGCGGCCTCACCGTCACCAACACGCCGGGCGTCAACGCGTTCGCCGTCGCCGAGCACACGCTGGCCCTCATGCTGGCGACGGCGCGCAAGATCCCGAAGATCGACCGCGAGATGCGCGGCGGCGCCTGGCCGCGCGAGATGCTGACGCAGCTCCTGGGCAAGACGCTCGGCGTCTTCGGCACCGGCAAGATCGGCGCGCGGGTGATCGAGCTCGGGCGCGCGTTCGGCATGGACGTGCTCGCCTGGAGCTCGCGGGGCGGCACCACCGCCACCAAGGACCAGATCCTCAGGGCGGCGGATTTCGTGACGCTCCACCTCCGCCTCGGGCCCGACACGCGCGGCTTCCTCGGCCGGCGGGAGTTCTCGCTGATGAAGCGCACCGCGATCCTCGTCAACACCGGGCGCGGCGCGCTCGTGGAGCGGGAGGCCCTGCTGGATGCGCTCGGGCACACCCGGATCGCGGGCGCCGGGCTCGACGTGTTCCACGACGAGCCCCTCAAGGCCGACGACCCCCTGCTCGCCATGCCGCACGTCGTGCTCTCCCCGCACAACGCCGGCCAGACGCCGGAGGTCCTGCGCGACGGCCTGCTGCGCGCCGTCGAGAACGTCGAGAACTACCTCGCCGGGCGGCCCACGGACGTCGTCGTCGCGCCCGTCACGAAGAGGACGTGACGGCTAGAAGGTGATGACCTGGCGGACCGCCGCACCATCCGCCAGCCGGTCGAACGCCTCGTTGATCCCGTCGAGCCGGAGCGTCCCGCTCACCAGCCGGTCGATCGGCAGCCGGCCCTGGCGCCAGAGGGCGACGAAGGCCGGGATGTCGCGGCTCGGCACGCACGAGCCGATGTAGCTCCCCTTGATCGTGCGGGCCTCGGCGACGAGCTGGGCGAGCGGCAAGGCGAAGCGCTCCGCGGCGCCGGGCAGGCCCACCGTCACCGTGCTCCCGCCGCGCCGCGTGGCCCGGAACGCGGTCTCGAACGCCGCGGGGCTGCCGGCGGCCTCGACGGCGTGGTCCACACCGCCGCCGGCCGCGTCGCGGATCGCGTCCACGACGCCGGCGCCGGCCGCGTCCACGGTGTCGGTCGCGCCGAGCGCGCGCGCCAGCTCGCGCTTGGCCGGGCTCGGATCCACGGCGACGATGCGCGTCGCCCCGGCCGCGACCGCCCCGAGGACCGCCGCCAGCCCCACGCCGCCCAGGCCGATCACCGCCACCGACTGGCCCGGGCGCACGCCGGCGGTGTAGAGCACGGTGCCGGCGCCGCACATCACGGCGCAGCCGAACAGGCTCGCCTCGGTGAACGGCACCTCGGGCGGAAGCCGGACGAGGGACGCCTCGGCGACGAGCGCGAGCTCGGCGAACGCCGCGAGGCCCATGTGGTGGTGGAGCGGCCGCCCGCGCCAGCGGAGCCGCGGGCCGCCGGTGAGGAGGCGCCCTTCGCGGTTGGCGCGCGTGCCCGCCTCGCACAGATGCGCCTGCCCCTCGGCGCAGCGCGCGCAGCGCCCGCAGCGCGCGAGGAAGACGAGGGCGACGTGCTCGCCCGGGGCCACCGCCGTCACCTCGGGCCCGACGGCCTCGACCACGCCGGCGGCCTCGTGGCCCGGCACGATCGGCAGGGGCCAGGCGCGGTCGCCGTTCACCACCGAGAGGTCCGAGCGGCAGAGGCTCGCGGCCTTGATCCGGACGAGCGCCTCGCCGGCCGACGGCTCCGGCGCCTCGATCTCCTCGATCGCGAGCGGCCGCGAGCGCGCGTACGGCCGCGGGACGCCGCTGCTCGCCAGCACGGCCGCGTGGAAGCGCGTCACGGTGGACTCACCACTTGTGGGTCCTGTACCAGTCGGCGATCTCCTCGCCGGTGGTGAGCCAGACGCCCTTGTGCTTCTTGATGTAGTCGTAGACCGCCTCGAAGTACTTGATCCGGTGCGGCACGCCGCCGTTGTAGGGATGGACGGCGAGCGCCATCACGCGCGGATTCTTCGCCCCCTCGAGGTAGAGCCGGTCGAACTGGTCCTTGCACCGCTGCCACCAGGCGCCCGACTCGTGGTGCTGGATGACCATCATCGGGATGTCGTTCAGCTCGAGCGTGTAGGGCACCGAGACCAGCGGCCCCGCGCTCGTGCGGATCTCGTAGGGCTGGTCGTCGTTGACCCAGTCCGACACGTACTCGATCCCCTCCTCGGCCAGGAGGTCGAGCGTCTCCCACGTCTCGGTCAGCCCGGGGCCGAGCCAGCCCTTGGGCTTCTTCCCCGTGAAGTCTGTCAGGATCTTCATGGCCTCCCGGATCGCCGCGCGCTGGTCGGGCAGGAGGTGCATCGCCCCCTGCTTCACGCCGTGGCCCATGAACTCCCAGCCCGCGTCGAGCATCGCCCGCGCCACCGGCTCGTAGGACCGGCAGACGTTGGCGTTGATGGCCGTGGTCGCGGGGATCTTGCGCTTCGTGAGCGCCTCGTACATCCGCCAGAAGCCGACCCGCATGCCGTAGTCGTGCCAGGCCCAGTTCGGGACGTCGGGCACCGTGACGGCCCCCTGGGGCGCCGTCAGGTACTGGCGGGCCATCGGCTTCTCGAAGTCCCACTCCTCGATGTTGACGATCGTCCACACCGCGATGCGCGCGCCCTTCGGCAGCTTCCAGGGGCGGCGGCGGTCGATCGGCGAGTAGTCGAAGCGCTCGTGCGGGAGTCTCACGGGAACCCTCCTTGTCCTGGTGCCAACGTCCGGGTGCGACCCCGGGGTGCGCCTATAGTACAATCCCGGACCGTGACTTCACCCACGGCCGTCGACGTCCACGCGCACTTCTATCCCGAGAGCTTCTTCAAGATCATCGAGGCCGAGGGCGCCCCCTTCGGCATCCGGGTGGACCGCTCGGACCCGAAGGGCCCCCGGCTCGCCGGCGCCGGCGCCCCCGGCCCGCCGCTCGACGCCTCCTACTGGGACGTGGACCGCCGGGTCCGCGCCATGGACCGCGCCGGCGTCGCCGTCCACGCGCTCTCGCTGACGGCGCCGATGCCCCACTGGGCGCGCGGCGAGACCGCCCGGCGCGTCGCGCGCGCGGTGAACGACGCCATGACCGAGGCGCACCGCGCCTATCCCGACCGCTTCGTCGGCTGCGCGACGCTGCCGATGCAGGAGCCGGCCCTCGCCCGCGAGGAGCTGGAGCGCGCCGCCGGCCTTCCGGGCATCCGGGCCGTCTACATGGGCACCAACGTCAACGGCCGCGAGCTGTCCGACCCCGAGTTCCAGCCGCTCTTCGAGCGCTGCCAGGCGCTCGGGCTGCCGGTGCTCCTCCACCCGCTCACCGTGATCGGCCACCAGCGCCTGCAGCCCTTCTACCTGCACAACTTCCTCGGCAACCCGTTCGACACGGCGATCGCCGCCGCGCACCTCGTCTTCGGCGGCGTCCTCGACCGGTTCCCGAAGCTCCAGGTGTGCCTGCCCCACGCGGGCGGGGCGCTGCCGATCCTCTACGGCCGCCTGACCCACGGCCAGAGCGTGCGGCCGGAGACGCGCGGGGTCGCGCGGAAGCCGTTCAAGGCCTACCTGCGCCGCTTCACCTACGACACGGTCAGCCACTCGCCCGAGATCCTCCGCTACCTCGTCGCCACCGTCGGCGCCGACCGCGTGATGCTCGGCAGCGACTACTGCTTCGACATGGGCTACACGCGCCCACGCGACATCATCACGAAGCATGCGCGCCTCGGCCGCGCCGACCAGGCGCGGATCCTCGGCGGCAACGCGCTGCGCCTCCTGCGGCTCACGTGACCGCGGAGTTCTGGGTCACCCAGGCCTTCAACGGCCTGTCGTACGGCGCCCTTCTGTTCCTGCTCGCCAGCGGGCTGTCGCTGATCTTCGGCGTCATGCGCATCGTCAACCTGGCCCACGGCTCCTACTTCATGCTCGGCGGCTACGTCGGGCTCTCGGTCGTGTGGCGCACGGGCAGCTACACCGCCGCGATCTTCGCGGGTGCGCTCGCGATCGCCCTGGTCGGCGCCGGCATGGAGCGCCTCTTTCTCCGCCGCCTGTCGGGCCAGACGCTCGGCCAGGTGCTCATGACGGTCGGCTTCGCCCTCATCTTCCAGGACCTCGCGCTCCTGATCTGGGGCGGCGACCCCTACTCGATCCAGGCGCCGGCGGCGCTCCAGGGCGTGCTCACCGCGGGCGCCGTGCGCTTCCCGGTCTACCGCATCTTCATGATCGTCGTCGCCGTCGGCGTGGGCGCCGCCCTCTGGCTGGCGCTCGACCGCACGCGGGCCGGGGCGATGATCCGCGCCGCCGTGGACGACCGCGAGATGGCCCAGGGCGTCGGCATCAACGTGCCGGTGGTCTCGCTCGCCGTCTTCGCCCTCGGCGCGGCGCTCGCCGCCGCGGGGGGCGTGATCGGCGGCGGCTTCATCGGCGTCTACCCCGGCTCCGACTTCGAGATGCTGCCCTACGCGTTCGTCGTCGTGATCGTCGGCGGGCTCGGGTCGCTGCCGGGCGCGATGGTCGGGAGCCTGCTGGTCGGCCTGCTCGACAACTTCGGCAAGGCGCTGTTCCCCGAGCTGTCCTACTTCACGCTGTTCGCGCCGATGGCGCTGATCCTCGCGCTCAAGCCCACCGGGCTCTTCGGGCGGGTATGATCGACCGCCGGATCGCCGCCGGCGCCGCCGCGCTGGCGCTCGCCGGGCTGGTGGCGCCGACGCTGCCGTCCTACCCGCTGACGCTCCTCACGCAGGCCGCGATCGTCGCGATCCTCGCCATGAGCCTCGACGTGCTGCTGGGCTACACGGGGCTCCCCTCGCTCGGCCACGCCGCCTACTTCGGCATCGCCGCCTATGCCGTCGGCATCCTGGCGACGGAGACGCAGGTCGGCTTCATCGGCTGCCTGCTGGCCGGCGTCCTGCTGGCGACCGCGGCCGCCGCGCTCTTCGGCCTGCTGGCGATCCGCGCGACCGGCGTGTACTTCCTCATGATCACGCTCGCGCTCGGCATGGTGGTGTGGGGGCTCGCGTTCCGCTGGGTCTCCATGACCAAGGGCGACAACGGCATCACGGGCGTGCCCCGGCCGGAGCTCGGCCTGCCGTGGAATCTCGCCGCGCCGCTGCCCTTCTTCTACTTCGCCCTCGTGGCGACCGTGCTGGCCTGGGCGGCGCTCGGCGTGCTCGTCCGCTCGCCGTTCGGCCTCTCGCTCAAGGGCATCCGCGAGAGCGAGACGCGCATGCGCGCGCTCGGCTACAACGTGTGGCTCCACAAGTACCTCTCCTTCGTGATCTCCGGGCTCTTCGCCGGCTTCTCGGGCGTGCTGTGGGCCTGGTACAACGGCTTCGTGAGCCCGGTGGACGTGCAGCTGGTGACGTCGGTGGAGGCGCTCCTCATGGTGGCGCTCGGCGGGCCGGGCACGCTGGCGGGCCCGGCGCTCGGCGCGGCCAGCATCGTCTTCCTCAAGAACTTCGTCAGCGTGTACACGAAGCGGTGGCTGCTGATCCTCGGCGCCGTGTACATCGGCGTCATCCTGTTCGCGCCCCGCGGCGTCCTCGGCGCGTTCCGGCGCGGGCGGTGAAATAGCTCGAAAGGAGAACGCTATGAGACACCTCCACGTACGCACTCTCGCGCTCATCGTCCTGGCGGCGTTCGCCGCCTCCGCCCTCGCGCCGGCCGCGGTACCGGCGCAGTCGGGCCCGGTCCGGATCGGCATGCTCGCGCCCCTCACCGGCCCGTTCGCGCAGATCGGCAAGGACATGGTCAACGGGGCCGAGATGTACCTCGACGAGATCGGCCGCCAGGTCGGCGGCCGGAAGATCGAGATGATCGTGGAGGACACCGAGGGCACGCCGGCGATGGCCCTCAACAAGTCGCGCAAGCTCGTCGAGCAGGACAAGGTCCACGTCCTCACCGGCGGGCTCCTCGCCAACGTGGGCTACGCGCTCCAGCCCTACATCGACGGGCAGAAGATCCCGGCGACCTACCCGGTGATCGCGGCCGACGACATCACCCAGCGCAAGCCCGCGAAGTGGATCGTGCGCACCGGCTGGGCCACCAGCCAGCCCATGCACGCCTTCGCCGACTGGACGCTGAAGAACACCAAGTACCGCAAGGTCGTCGCCATCGGCATGGACTACGCGTTCGGCTACGAGACGGTGGGCGGCTTCCAGCGCGCGTTCGAGGAGGGCGGCGGCCAGATCGTCCAGAAGATCTGGGCCCCGCTCAACACCAACGACTTCGCGCCGTTCCTGGCCCAGGTCCGGCGCGACGCCGACGCGGTGCTGGCGCTCTTCGTCGGGCGCCTGGCCCTGCAGTTCATGAAGCAGTACACGGAGACGGGCCTCAAGGACCGCCTGCCGCTGCTCGGCGGCGGCACCACGACCGACGAGTCGGTCCTGCCCCAGATGGGCGACGAGGCGCTCGGCACCATCACCGCGCTCCACTACTCGCAGGCGATCGACACCCCGCAGAACAAGACCTTCGCCGCCGCCTTCGAGAAAAAGGCGGGCAAGATCGC
>JACPCH010000214.1 GCA_016179875.1 Candidatus Rokuibacteriota bacterium
GCAGCACGTCCGCGACGAGGGCGGTGGCCGTCACGTGCGGGGTGTGCTGTGGCTCGCGGACGACCATCTCGCCGTCCACCAACTCGATCGGCTCGTCCTCGCCGAGGACGCCGAGCTCCACGAGCCGGTCGTACTCCTTGCGGGTCCAGCGGCGCGTCCGGGTCGGAAGCGTGCTCATGCGCGCAGTCTAGGGAACGGCCGGACCGGGGTCAATGTCACCTGGCGGATACAGCGGGTCCGCGCCCGATGGCGCGGTGGGGTCACGCCGCGGCCGCGCGCCGCAGCGCGCGGACCGCCTCGGCGGGGTCGGCGGCGCCGAAGATCGCCGAGCCGGCGACGAGCGTGGTGGCGCCGTCCTCCACCAGCGATCGCGCCAGATCCGCCTTCACGCCACCGTCCACCGAGACCTCCACCGGCCGCGCCCCGAGCAGCGCGCGGACCTCGCGGATCTTCCGGTGGGCGCCCGGGATGAACGACTGGCCGCCGAAGCCCGGGTTCACGGACATGACCAGCACGAGGTCGAGGTCGTCCAGCACGTACTCGAGCGCGCTCGGGGGCGTGGACGGGTTCAGCGCGACGCCGGCCCGGGCGCCGAGCTCGCGGATCTGGGCGAGCGTGCGCGCGAGGTGCGGGCACGCCTCGGCGTGGACGGTGACCATGTCGCTGCCGGCGGCGACGAACTCGGGGATGTAGCGCTCGGGCTCGACGATCATCAGGTGCACGTCGAGCGGCAGGCGCGTGCGCTTGCGGAGCGCGGCGACGACGACGGGGCCGACGGTGAGGTTCGGCACGAACCGGCCGTCCATCACGTCGACGTGGAGCTGGTCGGCCCCGCCCGCCTCGACCCGCGCGACGTCCTGGCCGAGCGCGGCGAAGTCGGCGGAGAGGATCGAGGGCGCGATCCGGATCACGCTCCCGTTATACCGCGAAAGCTACGCGCGGCGGAAGCGAACCGCCGTGAACCCGTCGGTGCCGTGGCGGTGGGGCAGGCACCGGAGCGTGCCGTCGGCCTCGAGCGGGAAGGGGAACGCCGCCGGCGGGTCGGGGCGGAAGTCGGGATGGGCCGCCCGGAACGCTTCCGTGACCGCCTCGTTCTCCTCGGGCTCGAGCGAGCACGTCGCGTAGACGAGCCGGCCGCCCGGCTTGACCATGGCCGCCCCGGCGGCCAGGAGCCCGCGCTGGCGCTCGGCGCCGGCGGCGAGGTCGCCGGGCTGGCGGCGCCACTTCACGTCGGGGTTGCGGCGGAGCACGCCGAGGTTCGAGCACGGCGCGTCCGCGCTGCCCTCGAGCGTCTCGACGATGCCGGCGCCCAGCCGCGCGGCGGCCTCGCGAACCCGGGCGAGCCGCATCGGGTGCGGATCGAAGGCGAGCACCCGCCCGCGGTTGTCCAGAAGCTGGGCGAGGTGCGTCGTCTTCGTGCCCGGGGCGGCGCAGACGTCGGCGACGGTGTCGCCGGGCCGCGGCTCGAGCAGCCGCGCCACCAGCATGGACGCCTCGTCCTGGACGGCGAACGCGCCTTCGGCGAAGGCGCGCCAGGCCGCGGGCGCGCCGCTCCCGCCCACCACGAGCCCCTCCGGCGCCCAGCGGGTCGGCCGGGGGGCGAGGCCCTCCTCGGCGGCGAGGCGGGCGGCGAGGGCCTCGCGCGAGACGCGCAGCGTGTTGGCGCGGAGCGTGAGCGGCGGCCGCTCGTTCATCGCCCGCATGAGCGCCTCGGCCTCGTCCTGCCCGTAGCGGGCGACCCAGCGCGCGGCGAGCCAGGTCGGGAACGAGCAGCGCGTGGCGAGCGCGTCCAGCGGATCGCGCGGCGGCGCCGGCTCCCGCTCGGCCGCGCCGCGCCGGGCGAACGCGCGCAGGACCGCGTTGACGAACCCGGCGACGCCCGGCTTGCCGCGCGCCAGCGTGACGGCGTCGTCCACCGCGGCGAACGGCGGCACGCGCTCGAGGAACGCGAGCTGGTAGGCCGTCATCCGGAGGATCGCCAGCACGGGCGCGTCGAGCGCGTCGAGGCGCCGCTTCGAGTGCGGCGCCAGGATCCAGTCGAGGTAGCGCTGCCAGCGGAGCGTGCCGTACACCAGCTCGGTGGCGAGCGCGGCGTCGCGCGGCGGGAGCGGGCGCGCGGCGAGCGCGGCGTCGAGGGCGAGGTCGGCGAAGGCGGCGTCGGCCGCCACGCGCGTGAGCACGTGGGCCGCGACCGCGCGCGCGGCCGACGCGCGCTTCACGGCGTCCGGAAGACGGCGCCGGGCGCGAGGCGCGCGCCGCGCAGATAATCGGCCCACGGCATCGCGCGGCGGTTCTCCGGCTGCACCTCGGTCGGCAGGAGCGCGCCCGCGCCCGTCGCGACGGCGAGGCTCCCGGCGTGGGCGACGAGCGTCCCGGGCGCGATCCCGCTCGGGCCGGGCACGGCGGCGGCGCGCCAGATCGTGAGCGCGCCCGCCGGGGCCAGCGCGAGCCCGCCCGGCCACGGATTGCAGCCGCGCACCCGGTTCGCCAGCTCGCGCGCGGGCCGGCGCCAGTCGAGGTGGCCGTCGGCCTTCTTGAGCCGGGGCGCCGCCGTCGCCTCCTCGTGGCGCTGGGGCGTGGAGGTGAGCGCGGGCAGGCGCGCGAGCGTGTCGGTCAGCACCTCGGCGCCGAGCCCGGCCAGGCGCGCCGCCAGCTCGCCCGCGGTCTCGTCGGCGCCGATCGGCGTGGACGCGGCGAGGAGGATCGGCCCCGTGTCCATGCCCTCGTCCATCTGGAACGTGGTGACGCCGGTCATGGTCTCGCCGCGGATGAGCGCCCACTGGATGGGCGCGGCGCCCCGGTAGCGCGGCAGGAGCGAGCCGTGGACGTTGATCGAGCCGCGCGCCGGCGCGTCGAGCACGGCCCGCGGCAGGATCTGGCCGAAGGCGACGACGACGGCGACGTCGGCGCCGAGCGCCCGCAGCCGCTCGGGCCACTCCGGGTCGCGCAGGCGCGCGGGCTGGAGCACGCTCACGCCCGCGGCGCGCGCACGGACCTTGACCGGCGGCGGCTGGAGCCGCTGGCCGCGGTGGGCGGGCCGGTCGGGCTGCGTGACGACGGCGACGACCTCGTGCCGGGCCAGCACCGCCTCGAGCGTCGGCAGCGCGAACCCGGGGGTGCCGTAGAAGAGGACCTTAAAGCGCGAAGGCGTGGCGGGGGGCGTCCTCGCGGAGACCTTCTTTCTTGATCTTCCGCTTGATGCGGTCGCGCGTCACCGGGTCGAGGCGGTCGATGAAGAGCACGCCGTCGAGGTGGTCCATCTCGTGCTGGAGCACCCGCGCGCGCAGGTCGCGGGCCCGGATCCGCACGGGGCCGCCGTCGGCGCCCGCGGCCTCGACGTCGACCCACTCGGCGCGCGCGACGGGCGCGAACACGCCGGGGATCGAGAGGCACCCCTCCTCCGCCGTCACCTGGCCGCCCTGGGCGATGATCACCGGGTTGACGAGCGCCTGGACGCCGCGGCCCGCCTCGTCGCCGACGACGACCAGGCGCAGCGAGACACCGACCTGCGGGGCGGCGAGGCCGATCCCGACCTCGTCGTACATCGTCTCGGTCATGTCCTCGATCAGCGTCCGGACCTCCGGGGTGACCTCGCCGACGGGCAGCGCCCGCCGCCGCAGCACCGGATCGCCGTATTTTCTGACTCTCAGAACCGCCATTCGACCGGGTCCACCTCCACGTCCATGATACCGCGGCTCCGCCCGCGCCCCGCACGAAGCTCGGCGAGCGCGTCGCCGAGGAGCCGCGGCAGCTCGGCGCCGCCCTTCACCACGAAGCGAAGCGCGCGGCCCTTGCGGTCGGCGGCCGGCGGGTAGACGGTGAGCCCCGTCACGCCGGCGAGCGCCGCGCCGACGGCCCGGGCGAGCCGCCCGGGCGCGTCCCCGGTCCCGGAGAGCGTGACGACGGCGAGCCGGCGGAACGGCGGGTAGCCGAGCTCGGCGCGGAACTTGAGCTCGCGCTGGTAGAACGCGGCGAGGTCGTTCGCGCGCAGGGCCTCGAACACGTAGTGCGCGGGATTCTGCGACTGCACGATCAGGGCCCCGTCCGGCCTGACGCGCTCGGCCGCCGCCCACAGGAGCCCGAGCGCGCGCTCGCCCGCCCGGAAGTCGGGCAGGCGCAGGAGCTGGTCCGGCGAGACGAACGCCGCCAGGCCGAGCGACGCCGGGCCGAAGAGCCTGAGCGCGCCCCGGGTGCCGACGACGACGTCGGCCGCTGCGGCGGCGGCGCGCTGGGCCTCGCCGCGCGCGCCGCGGACCGCGTCGGGGTCGTAGCGCGCCACGCGCGCGTCGGGGAACCGGCGGCGCACGGCGTGCTCCACGCGCTCGGCGCCCCAGCCGAACGGCGACAGGCGCCGGCCCCGGCACGCCGGACACGTGTCGGGCAGCGGGACCGGCGCGGCGCAGAGCCGGCAGACGAGCGCCGCGGCCGTGCGCGAGTAGGCGAGGCCGATCGCGCACTCCGGGCAGCGGAGCATCTCGCCGCACTCGTCGCACGCGAGCGACGAGGTGAGCCGGCTCACGCCGAGGAACGCGCGGCGGCCCGCGGCGAGCGTCTCGCGCAGCGCCCGCGCGACGGGCGGCGTGAGCGGCTCGCGCCGGAGGATGCCGCGGGTGTCGGCCACGCTCACCGCGGGCCAGGGGCCGGGCGGCGCCGCCTCGGCCCGCGCCAGGCCGCTGTCGGCCCGCCACCACATCTCCACCGAGGGCGTGGCGGAGGTCAGCACGAGTGTCAGGCCTTCGCGCCGCGAGCGCTCGAGGGCGACGTCGCGCGAGTGCAGGCGCGGCGGCCCCGGCGGCTTGTGGGCGGCCTCGTGCTCGTCGAGGAGGACGACGGTCGCGGGCGGCGCGAGCGGCGCCAGCAGGGCGGAGCGCGTCCCGGTCGCCAGGCGCGCCGACCCGTCGGCGAGGGCGCGCCACGCGGCGGCGCGCTCGGCGTCCGCGGCGCCGGAGTCGAGCCGCACGACGCGGCCGAGCTTCGCGAGCCGCTGCGCCCAGCGCGCCGAGGTCTCCACGTCCGCCGCGATGACGAGCCCCGCGCCCGTCGCCCCCTCGAGCCGCTCCAGCACGCGCTTTTCCCGTCCGGCGCCGATCAGCAGCTCGGGCTTCCGGCTCACCGCGGGCGCGCCCGCCGGCGCCGCGCCGCCGCCCGGGCCGACCGGCGGGGGCAGGAGGGCGGCGCAGGTGGAGCCGACGGTGGACAGGGACTCGCTCGCGATCCATCCGACGAGGTCGAGCTGCGCCGCCGAGAGGACCGGCGCGGCGTCGGCCAGCCGCGCGATCGGCTTCAGCCCCGCCTCGGCGCCCTCGCGCAGGGCCAGCACGATCCCGACGCGCGCGGCGCCGTGGAGCGGGGCGACCACGCGCTGGCCCGGGGCGAGCGTCGCGCCCTCGGGCACGCGGTAGGAGAAGGGGTGGGCGACCGGGGCGTCGAACGCGACGTCCGCGATCATGTTACCGGGTCCGGCGCTTGTCGTACTCCCGTCGCGCGAGCTGGAGGTCCTCCCACGCCATGCGCTTGTATTCCTCGCCGGGGTTGCGGAGGAGGAACGCCGGATGGAAGGTCGGGATCAGCACCGCCGAGCCGTAGGGATGCACGCGCCCGCGCAGCTTGCCGATGGGCTCGCGCGTGTGCAGGAGCGCCTGCGTCGCGACGCTCCCGAGGGCGAGGATGACCTTGGGCTGGAGCGCCGCGAGTTGCGCGGCGAGCACGGGCGCGCAGGCCGCCAGCTCGTCGGGCTCGGGGTTGCGATTGGCTGGTGGGCGGCACTTGACGGTGTTGCTGATATAGACTTCGTCGCGCCGCAGCTCGACCTTGCGCGCCTCGAGCATCCGCGTGAGGAGCTGGCCCGCGCGGCCGACGAACGGCAGGCCCTGCGCGTCCTCGTCGGCGCCCGGCCCCTCGCCGATCACCACGAACTCGGCCCGCGGGTTGCCCGAGCCGAAGACGATCGTCGTGCGCCCGTCGCAGAGCTTGCACTTGCGGCAGCCCTGGAGCGCGCGCTCCTGGGCCGCCAGCGCCTCCTCCGGGCCGAGCAGGTAGTCGCCGCTCAGGGGGAGCGCGGCGACGCCGAGGTCGCGGTGGTGGCGCAGGGTGGCGCCGAGCGCGCCGAGCACGTCGGCGAGCGCCTCGCGCGGGTCGGCGCCCGGCATGCGGCTAGGTGTGCGCCTTGCGGGCGGCGGCGCCGGCGCGGAGCGCCAGGACGTGGCTCAGGATCGCGTCGGCCACCGCGGCCTTCGGCATCCGCGGCAGCGCGCGGGTGCCGCCCCAGCGGTCGAGCAGCAGCACCTCGTTGTCCTCGGCGTCGAAGCCGATGCCCTGCCGGCTCACGTCGTTCGCCACGAGCAGGTCGATGCCCTTGCTCTCGAGCTTGGCGCGGGCGTGGGCGGCCACGTCGTGGGTCTCGGCGGCGAAGCCCACGATGAAGGCGCCGGTGCGGCGGGCCGCCACCTCCGCGAGGATATCGGGGTTCGGCACCAGCTCGAGCGTGACCTCGCGCTTGCCCTTGAGCTTGGTCCCGGCCGGGTGCTTCGCGCGATAGTCGGCGACCGCCGCCGCCTTGACGACGAGGGTGGCCGACGGCAGGTGCTGGAGCACCGCCTCGCGCATCTCCTCAGCCGTCTGGACCGGGACGAAGACACAGCCGGGCGGAGGCGTGAGGGCCGTCGGGCCGGAGATCAGCGTCACCTGGGCGCCCCGGCGCAGCGCCGCCGTCGCGAGGCCGTAGCCCATCTTGCCCGAGGAGCGGTTGGAGATGTAGCGCACGGGGTCGATCGGCTCGCGCGTCGGGCCGGCGGTGACCAGGACGCGGTCGCCGGCCAGGTCGCGGGCCGGCGAGAGCGCCCGGTAGAGCGCCTCGACGATCCGCTCGACCTCGGGCAGACGCCCCTTGCCGGCGAGGCCGGAGGCGAGCGCGCCCTCCTCGGGCTCGAGCACGGTGACGCCGCGCGCGCGCAGCGTGGCGACGTTCGCCTGCACCGCCGGGTGCGCCCACATGCCGCCGTCCATGGCGGGGGCCATCAGCACGGCCCCGCGCGCGGCCAGCAGGAGCGTCGTCAGGGGGTCGTCGGCGATCCCGTGCGCCGCCTTGGCCAGGACGTTGGCGGTGGCGGGGGCGACGAGGACCGCGTGGCAGCGCTCGGCGAGGGCGACGTGCTCGACCGCCTCGGCGCTCTGCGGATCGAAGAGGTTGGTGAGGACCGGGCGGCCGGAGAGCGTCCGGAAGGTGAGCGGGCCCACGAACTCCCGCGCGTGCTCCGACAGGCACACGGTCACGGCGGCGCCGAGGCCCGTGAGCTCGCGCAGCAGGTACGCCGCCTTGTAAGCGGCGATCGAGCCCGTCACCCCCAGGATCAGCTCGCGGCCGGCGAGGCTCATGGCTTGGCCGTGTCGCCCTCTTCCTTCACGCGGTACTCGACCTTGGCCGCCGCGATCTCCTCCAGCGCGCCGCTGGTCGGCTTCTTGTGCCGGCTCTCCACGCGCGGCGGCGCGCCGCGGTTCAGCTGCCGCGCCCGCTTGGCCGCCAGCACCACCAGCAGGTAGCGGTTCGACACCTTGTTGAGCGAGCTCTCCAGGGAAGGGAATGCCATCACTCGCTGACCTCCAGATCTGGGAGTGTGAGGCGGAGGCGGCCGGTGCGGCAGCGCTCCGCCTGGATGATCGACGCCAGGTGCTCCATCGCCTCCTTGACGTCGCGGTTCACGATCAGGTAGTCGTACCGGCGCCACAGCGCGATCTCCTCGCGCGCGCGCTGCAGGCGCCGGGCGATCTCGGTCTCGGCGTCCGAGCGCCGCTCGCGCAGCCGCTGCTCGAGCTCCTTCAGGGAGGGCGCCACGATGAATACCAGCACGGCCTCGGGATAGCGCGCGCGCAGCTGCGCCGCCCCCTGGGTGTCGATGTCGAGCAGCACGTCGTGGCCGGCGGCCAGCGCCTGCTCGAGGGCCGTGGCGCGCGTGCCGTAGAGGTTGCCGTGCACCGTCGCCCACTCCGCGAACTCCCCGCGCGCCAGCATCTCGCGGAACCGCGCCTCCGTGACGAACGAGAAGTCCACGCCGTCGAGCTCGCCGGCGCGCGGCGGCCGCGTGGTCACCGACACCGAGTACGCCAGCTCGGGCAGGCGCAGCCGCATCGCGCGGCACAGCGTGGTCTTGCCGGCGCCCGAGGGCGCCGAGACCACGAAGAGCGTGCCGTGGCGCTCGATCATTCGAGGTTCTGCGCCTGCTCGCGGATCTTCTCGACCACGCCCTTGGCCGCCAGGGCGGCCTGGCTCATCTCGAGGTCGTCGGCCTTGGAGGCGATCGTGTTGACCTCGCGGTGGAGCTCCTGCACGAGGAAGTCGAGGGGCCGGCCGACGGCGCCGCCGGCGCCGAGCAGCGCGCCGAGCTGCGCCAGGTGCGCCCGGAGCCGCGTCAGCTCCTCGCGCACGTCCGTCTTCTCGGCCCAGACGGCCACCTCCGTCAGGACCCGCGCCTCGTCGCGCGCCGCCTCGCCGAGGAGCGCCGCGATGCGCTCGCGCAGGCGCGCCTCGTATCGCTCGACCGCCGCCGGCGAGCGCCCGGCGATCAGCGCCACCTGGGCCTCGAGGGCCGCGGCGAGCGCGGCGAGCTCGGCCCCGAGCGCCGCGCCTTCCGCCGTCCGCCGCACCACCAGCTCGTCGAGCGCCCCGCCGAGCGCCTCCGCCAGCGGCGGCCAGAGCGCCTCCGGTCCCGGCGCCTCGCTGTCCTCCGCGCGGACCACCCCGGGGCGCTCGAGGAGCCACGTGAGCGTGACGTCGCCGGCCAGGCCGACGGCGCGCCCCAGCTCGCGCGCCTGCGCGAGGTACTCGGCGGCGAGGGCGCCGTCCACGCGCACCTTCTGCGCGGCCTGGCCGGGGGCGGGCGCGAGCTGGACGGTCACGTCCACGCGGCCACGCTCGAGCCGGGCCTGGATCAGCCGGCGCACGTCCGGTTCGAAGGCCGCGAGCGCCCGCGGCAGGCGTACGGCGACGTCGAGGTGGCGGTGGTTCACGGAGCGGGCCTCGGCGGATACGGTCGCGATGGGGGAGGCCGCCTCAGCCCGGCCGAATCCCGTCATGCTGCGCAAGGTCGTGGCCGGGACGATCCGGGTGGGATTCATCCAGAGATGATACGGCGAAATTGCCTGTAGTGTCAATATGTTGCGATTGACAGGCGCGGAGGATGGGGCGTACACTGCCTCGCCTGACGCTTCGCGCCGGGCGTTGCCACTCCACACTCGATCAGGAGGTCGAGCCCGATGCGCATCACCCGACGCCGGTTCCTCGAAACCGCGGGCCTCACGGGCGCCACCCTGGCGGCGGCCCGGTGGCCGCGGACCGCCCAGGCCCAGTCGCCCAGGCCCATCAGCGTCTCCCACAGCGTCTCGACGTTCATCTACGGCCAGCACCTCGTCGCGAAGGAGAAGAAGTTCTTCGAGGCCGAGGGCGTCACGGTGCCGAGCTTCCTCGTGCCCGGCGGGGGCGCGCGGGTCGTCAACGCGCTGACCGCGGGGCAGGCGATGTTCGGGCTCGGCGACTCGAATCATCCGCTGAAGGCGACCGAGAAGGGCCGGGAGACGCTCATCCTGTTCGCGACCGACACCCGCTGCAGCTACGCCAACATCGTCGCGCGCCGGGACCTCTGGGACAAGGGTGTGCGCTCGGTCGAGGCGCTCGCCGATCAGAAGCTCGTCGGGCGCAAGGCGGTGATCGCGATGACGTCGGTCGGGTCCGGCACCCACGTCTACGGCACCTACGTCCTCAAGCAGACGAAGGCACCCGACGGGAAGTCGGTGAACGACCACGTCGAGTGGATCGGCGGAGGGGCCTCGACGACCATCCTCGGCGGCCTCAAGGCCGGCAAGTTCGACGCGATCATGGCCGTGCCCGAGTGGCAGGGCGCGGCCGAGAGCGAGGGGTTCGGGCGGGTCATCTACGACGTGCAGGACGAGAAGGCCTGGACCCGGGTCTTCGGCGGGGCGATCCCGGTCACGGTCGGCTACGCGCTCAGGGAGACCGTCGAGAAGTCGCCCGACCTCGTGCAGGCCTACGTCAACGCGAACTACCGCGCGCAGCAGTGGATCCGGAAGGCCAAGGACGAGGAGATCGTCGAGCTGCTGTACAAGCCGTACATGGACACCTTCAAGCGCGAGGACGTGCTGAAGTCGGTCCGGTACTACAAGACGATCTTCGACTGGGATTTCCTGATCGAGGAGAAGGACTACGAGAACGGGATGAAGATTTTCATCCCGATGGCGATCGAGAAGCCCGTGCCGTTCGCCAGGGCGGTGGACCTGTCGTTCGTCCGGAAGGCGCAGGCGAAATACACGTCCTGAGCGCCCGGCGCCCGCGCATCGTCCTCCGGGGCCTCGCCAAGACCTTCCGCGACGGCGCGCGCGAGATCCCGGCCGTCGCCGGCGTCGCGTTCGAGGTGTTCGACCAGGAGTTCGTGGCGATCGTCGGCCCGTCGGGCTGCGGCAAGTCCACGATCCTCAACATGATCGGCGGGCTCGTCGCCCCGTCGGCCGGCGCCATCGAGCTGGACGGCCGGCCGGTGGCCGGCACGCCGCCCGGGGTGGGCTACGTCTTCCAGAAGGACACCGTCTTTCCCTGGCGCACGGTCGCCCGCAACATCGGGCTCGGGCTCGAGTACCGCGGCGTCGCCGAGGCCGAGCGCGAGCGGCGGGTGCGCGAGGCGGTCCGGCTCGCGGGGCTGGAAGGGTTCGAGGAGGCGTTTCCCGCCACGCTCTCGGGCGGCATGCGCCAGCGGGTGGCCCTGCTGCGGACGCTCGTCGTGGACCCGGAGATCCTCCTCATGGACGAGCCGTTCGGCGCGCTCGACACCCACACCAAGATCGGCCTCCACGCCGAGCTGCTGAACCTCTGGGAGGCCAGGCACCAGACGGTCGTCTTCGTCACCCACGACCTCTCGGAGGCGATCACGCTCGCCGACCGCATCGTGGTGATGACCCGCCGGCCCGGCCGCGTGAAGCTCGTCCACGCGGTGGGCCTGCCGCGGCCGCGCGACGTCATCAAGCTGCGCGAGTCGGAGGCGTACGGGCGCGAGTACGGCCAGCTCTGGCACGTGCTCGGCGAGGAATTCGCGTGAGCGAGCGGGCGCGGGTGCTGGCCTGGCGGCTCGCCATCCTGGTCGTGCTCGTCGGGGCCTGGGAGTGGCTCACCGCGATCAAGGCCGTCTCGAAGACGCCGGGCCTCTACTGGATCGACCCGTTCTTCGTCAGCCGCCCGTCGGCCATCGTGCGGCGCTTCGCCTACCTCGCCTCGGACCAGGTGCGCCTCTCGATCTGGGCGATGGCGCTCTCGACCGTCCAGTCCACGCTCTGGGGCTTCCTGGTCGGCGTCTCGACGGGCTTCGCGGCGGGCCTCGCCCTCGGGCGCAACGACCGCCTGGCGCGGATCTTCGAGCCCTACATCATCGCGTTCAACTCGCTGCCGCGCATCGCGCTGGTGCCGCTCATCACGATGATCTTCGGCTTCGGGCTCCTGGCGAAGATCGTGCTGGCGTGGTCGATCGTGTTCTTCATCGTCTTCTTCAACACGTTCCAGGGCGCCCGGAGCGTGGACCCCGACCTGATCCACTCCGCCCGGTTCCTGGGCGCGAACGATCGCCAGATCATGAGCACGGTCATCGTGCCCTCGGCGCTGGCCTGGACGTTCGCGTCGCTGACGCCCTCGATCTCGTTCGCGCTGATCGGCGTGGTCGTCGGCGAGTTCCTCGGCGGCGAGTCGGGGGGCGGGCTCGGCTACCTCATCATCCAGTCGCTCGGCACGCTCAACGCCGCCGACATGATGGTGGCCCTCCTGACCCTCGGCGTGATCGGCATCGTCATGGCGCTCGGCATCAAGCAGGTCGAGGCGCGGCTCCTGCGCTGGCGGCCGGAGTACCGGAGCCGCCCGTGAGGCGCTGGGCGTTCGCGACGCTCGGCGTGCTGCTCGCCGCCGGCGTCGCCGCCGTGGCGATCGCCCGCCTGTTCGGCCGCCCCGGCTCGCGCGGCTCGATGCTGGTGTCCGTGATCGCCCACTGGCTCGGCGCCTGGGTCCTCTGGAGCTTCGCGGGCGGGCTCGCGACGAGCTATGGTCTGCTCACCGCCTATCACGGCGCCCCGTTCGGCGCGCTCGCGGTGGCCGGCGGCCTCTGGCAGTACCGCGTCGCGCTCCGCGCCGGACGCGAGCAGGGGCTCGCCGTCTTCGTCGGGGGCCAGCTCGTCTGGCTCGCGATCGTCTTGGTCCAGAACGGTCTCCTGCGCTAACGTGGAAGGATGACGGACCAGGACGCGATCCTCCTGGTCGACGACGACCCCGAGATCGGCCGTCTCCTGGGCGACTTCCTGGGGGGCGAGGGCTACGAGGTCGTCGTGGCCCGGTCCTGCGCCGAGGGCCGGCGCCGGCTCGGCGCGCGGCCGTTCGGCCTCGTGCTGCTCGACCTCATCCTGCCGGACGGCGACGGCCTCGACTTCATGCACGAGCCGCCCCGGCCCGACGCGCCGCCCGAGTTCGTCATCGTGACCGGCCATGCCACCCTCGACACGGCGATCAAGGCGGTCGAGGGCGGCGCGGCCGGCTACGTGATCAAGCCGGTCGACTTCGCCCGGCTCCACGACATCGTCGACGCGGAGAGCGAGGCGCGCGCGGCCATCGCGGCGGCCGTCGGCTCCACGCTCGACGTGCGCGAGGCGCTGCGGCGGGTCTGCCGCGAGCTGGCGCGCCTGCTCGGCGCCGACACCGCGGCGGCGTATCTGCACGATCGCGCCACGGACCAGCTCGTGCCGACGGCCGCCTACCACGTGCCGAAGGAGTACCTGGCGACGCTGGCCTCGGCGCCCCTGCCGCTCCGCGAGCAGGGCTTCCGGCTCGCGGTGTGGGAGGAGCGATGCCCGGTCTACTCCGACGACGTCGCGCACGATGCGCGGTTCACCCACGAGATGTTCCGGCGCTTCCCGCACCAGTCGGGCCTGCTCCTGCCGTTGTTCCTCGAGAACGAGGTGGGCGGCGGGTTCTACGTCGTGTGGTGGAAGGCCCGCCGGGTGCCGAGCGCGCCCGAGCTCCGCGTGCTGGGCGACGTGTGCGAGCAGGTCGGGCTCCTCCTCCGGAACGCGCGCCTGTACGAGCGGGAGGCGCGGAACCGGCACCGCCTGGAGGTCCTGAACGAGATCTCCCGCCGCCTGGCGGCCGTGCACGACACCGAGGAGGTCCTCTCGCTCATCGTCAACGAGGCCGGGCGCCTGCTCGAGGTCGAGGCGGCCGGCCTGCGCCTTGTCGACGGCGACGACCTGGTCCTGGCGGCCCGCACCGAGTCGGCGGCCGCCGTCATGTCGCGCGCCCGGATCAAGATCGGCGAGAGCCTGAGCGGCCGAGTGGTGGCCGAGGGCGCGCCGATCGTGGTCGAGGACATGACCGAGGACGCACGCTACGACCCCGCCCACAAGCGGGGCGCGGTCGCGCTCGGCTTCCGCGGATTCCTCGGCGTGCCGATGCGCGCCGGCGGGCCGGCCATCGGGACGCTCAACGTCTACACGAAGGCGGCGCGGCGCTTCGAGCCGGACGAAGTCACCCTCCTGTCGGCGTTTGCCGACCAGGCCTCGCTCGCCATCGAGAAGGCGCGGCTGTTCCGCGAGACCGAGGCGGGCCGGCGTCTGCTCGAGCGTCTCTACGGCGCCGTCAGCGCGATGCAGACGTCGTGGGATCGTGACGACCGGCTGGAGGCCTTCGTCAAGGCCGCCCACGAGATCGTCGGCTTCGACCGCGTCCGCATCCTTCTCGTCACCGACGGCGTGGAGCTGGAGCTGGTCAAGGCGTTCGGCGAGGCCCTCGATCCCGCCGTCGACCGCCTCCCCCTCTCGCCGTCGTCCGGTTCCTTCTACCAGGCCGTGCAGACGCGCCGGACCGTCGCCGTCCTGTCGGACGCCGACCTCGCGGCGGTCTGGCCCCCCGACCCGCTCTACCGCCGCCACCCGATGTTCCGCTCCACGCGCTTCGTCGTGGTCCCGCTGGTCGTGGGCGAGCGCGTGATCGGCGTGGTGAGCGCCGACAACAAGCCGAGCCGGCGGCCGATCAGCCCGTCGAGCGTCGAGCCGTTCGCCTCGCTGTGCCAGAACCTCGCGATGGCGCTCGAGGAGAGCCGGCTGTATGCGGAGACGCAGGCGCGAGAGCAGAGGGCGACCAAGCTCTATCACGTGACGCGCCAGCTCGCGACCAGCCTCGATCAGGACCGCCTGCTCGACCTGATCGCGAGCGAGACGATCGAGCTGACCGGGTGCGACGCCAGCGGCCTCTATTTCTACGACGAGGCCAAGGGCGGGCTCACGTTCCACCGCGGGCTCAACCTCGACCCCGGCGTCGTGCGCGATCTCGTCCTGAAGCCCGGCGAGGGCGTCGCCGGGCGGGCCTATCAGGAGCGCCGGGCCGTCTGGACGCGCGACCGGCTCGTCGACCCCGATCTCCATTACTCGTCGACGGCCCGGGCCATCGTCGAACGGCGGGCGTTGCGCGCCTACCTCGCCGTGCCGATCGTGAGCCGTGACAAGGTGCTGGGCGTGCTCGGGCAGTACTTCCACGCGCCGCACGACTTCACGATGAACGAGATCCAGCTCGTCTCGACCCTCGCCGACCACGCGGCGCTGGCGCTGGAGAACGCCCGGCTCTATCGCGAGCAGCAGGAACGGCTCGCCCGGCTGCAGACGCTGACGCGACTCAACCAGCTCGTGTCCTCGTCGCTCGAGACGAGCGAGGTCCTCGGCGCGATCGCCAGGGCCGCCGCCGAGCTGGCGGGTGTCCCGCTCGCGGGCTTCTGGCTCGCCGACCACGCGACGCGGACCCTCACGATCGGCGCGCTCTCCGATCCGGCCATGGGTGCGAGCGTGCCCGTCCGGACCCTGCCGTTCGACGGGACCAACAGCGGGGAAGTCGTCAAGCGCCGCGCCGCCGTCGCGCTGGACGACGTCCTCGCCGATCCGGCCTTTCGAGCGCGGGAGTGGTGGATGGCGCAGGGAATCCGGAGCTTCCTCGGGCTGCCGGTCCTGCACCAGGACACGGTCGTCGCCGTCCTGACGCTCTACAGCGCGGCGCCGCTCCGGTTCACGCCCGACGATCAGAGCGTCCTCGACAACTTCGTGGCGCAGGCGGCGGTGGCGATCACCAACGCGCGGCTCTTCGAGGAAACGCGCCGCCGCGAGCGTGAGGCGAAGACCCTGTCCGACGGCCTCACGCTCCTGAACCAGGCGAGCCGGGCGCTCCACAAGACGCTCGCGGTGGACGCGATGCTCGACGGCGCGCTCGCCGAGCTGGCCCGGGCGTTCGGCGCCGGCGGCGCGCTGGTGAACCTCTTCGCGGAGGACGGGAGCCTGCTCCGCAGCGTCGGCCGCTGGCTCTCGGGCGCGACGCGGCCCGCGGGCCCGGTGCGTCGGGGCGGGATCAGCTTCCACGTGCGGGAGACGCGGACCCCCCTGCTCCTCCGCGACGTCACCGAGCGCCCCGACCTCGTCGATCCGGCCAATCTCGAGCACGGCGTGACCTCCATCGCGGCGTTCCCGATCATCGCCCAGGGCGAGCCCGTCCTCGGCGCGCTGCTGCTCTACTACACGACGCCCCAGGAGTTCCCGGAGATCGAGGTCCGTCTGCTCGCCTCGTACGCCGACCAGCTGGCGACGGCCCTCGAGAACGCCCAGCTCTACGAGGAGACGCAAACCCAGCGCGCGCGCCTCGCGCAGATCTTCGACTCGACCTCAGACGGCATCGTGCTCGTGAGCCGCGACGGCGAGATCCAGGCCGCGAACCGGCAGGCGGGCGCGCTGCTCGGCTTCGACGCCGGGGAGGTCATCGGGCTCGGGCTCGCGGAGCTCCTGGCTGGATACCGCAGCTCGGTCCCCGACTACGACCGGGTGTTCGAGGCGCTCCAGGCGGTGCTCCAAGACCCGGATCGTCGCGGCGCCGGTGATCTCGAGCTCCGGCGCGCCGGGCGCGTCGTCCACTGGGCCGGTCAGCCGACGAAGGACGCCGCGGGCGCGACGATGGGGCTCACCCTCACCCTCCGCGACGTCACGCAGGAGCGGCAGGTCGCGCAGATGAAATCGGACTTCGTGTCGTTCGTCACCCACCAGCTCCGCACGCCGCTGGCCGGGATCAAGTGGATGCTGGAACTCGGCGCCGGTAGCCCCGACGTGCCCGAGGACACCGCGAGCTACATCCACGACGCCCGCGCGGCCGCGGAACGTCTCATCAGCCTGGTGAACGACCTGCTCGACGTGTCGCGCCTGGAGAGCGGCAAGCTGACGTTCGCGCCGCAGCCGACGGATCTCGCCGCGCTGACGCGGAGCGTGCTCGACGACCTCGTCACCCTCGTGCGTGACAAGGCGCACGAGCTCGACGTTGCCGGCGGCGAGGCGCTGCCGCCGGTGCAGGCCGACCCGCAGCTCCTCCGCCAGGCGATCCTCAACCTCACCTCGAACGCGATCAAGTACACTCCCAGCGGCGGGCGGATCCGGATCCGCGTGGACCGCGAGAACGGCTGGGTGCGCTGGGCCATCCAGGACAGCGGCATCGGGATCTCCAGGGAGGGTCAACGACGACTGTTCGAGAAGTTCTACCGCGCGGAGAACGTGCACACGGTGGAGACCGAGGGGACGGGGCTCGGGCTCTATCTGGTGCGGCTCATCGTCGAAAAGCACGGCGGCCGGGTGTGGTGCGAGTCGGACAAGGGGCAGGGCTCGACGTTCATCTTCACGCTCCCCGTGAGAGACTGAGGCCTATGGCGACGACCGGGAAACGTATCTTATTGGTGGAAGACGATCGCTTCCTGCGCCGGGCGTGCGAGGCGAGCCTGCGCCAGCGGGGATTCACGGTGGCGACCGCGGCCGACGGCGAGGAGGCGCTGCGCAGCGTGACGGCGGAGCGCCCCGACCTGATCCTGCTCGACCTGCTGATGCCCAAGCTCTCGGGCATCGAGGTCCTCCGGGCGCTGCGCGGCGCCGGGACCACCCGGGATATCCCGGTGCTCGTGCTCTCCAACTCCTCGCGCGAGCAGGATATGGCCGAGGTGAAGAAGCTCGGGGTGGCCGGGTACTTCGTGAAGGCCGACCTCTCGCTCAAGGAGCTGGGCGAGCAGGTCGATCGGATCCTGGGCGGCGCCTCCTAGCTCCGGCTGCCGGGCTTGATCGCCGGGCCGCCGGCCGCGCAGAGCGGGCACGCGGCGGGATCCCACGTCGTCGCGCTCACCGTCGCCAGCGCCGCGCGCGTCACCGGGAATTGCGCCGCGCCCCCGCTCCGGTCGATCAGCGAGCCGACCCCCACCACCACGCCGCCCGCCGCCTCGACGCACCGGACGACCTCGCGCGTGGAGCCGCCGGTGGTGATGACGTCCTCGACCACGAGGCACCGCTCGCCCGGCTCGAGCGCGAAGCCCCGGCGCAGGCGCATCACGCCGTCCTCGCGCTCCGCGAACAGGGCGCGCACGCCGAGCCCGCGCGCCACCTCGTGGGCGACGAGGATGCCGCCGATCGCGGGCGCCAGCACCGTGGTGGCGCCGAGGCCGCCGAGCCGAAGCGCCAGCTCCCGCCCGAGCGCCTCGGCGTGCGCGGGGTGCTGGAGCACGAGCGCCGACTGGAGGTAGACGTCGGAGTGCAGGCCCGAGGTCAGGCGGAAGTGGCCGCGCATCAGGGCGCCGGTCTTCTCGTACAGGTCGAGCGTCTCGCGCTCGGTCACGCCAGCTCCTCGAGGATGGCGCGCGCGGCGGCGGCCGGGTCCGGCGCGGCGATGATCGGGCGGCCCACCACGAGATAGTCGGCGCCGGCCGCGAGCGCCCGCCGCGGCGTCGCGACCCGGACCTGGTCGTCGGGGCGGGAGCCCCCCTCGGCCGGAGAGATCCGGATCCCGGGCGTGACGATCACCCAGCCGTCGCCGAGGGCCCGGCGCAGGAGGCCGATCTCGCGCGGCGAGGCCACGCAGCCGTCGAGCCCGGCCTCGCGGGCGCGCTCGGCGAGGCGGAGCACGTGGGCCTCCACCGTCGAGGAGACGCCGAGGTCGCGCTGGAGCGCGCGCCGGTCGAGGCTGGTCAGGACGGTCACGCCGAGGCAGAGCGGGCGCGGCACGGCGAAGTCCGCCGCCGCCTTCGCCGCCGCCTCCGCCGCGGCGCGCATCATCGCGGCGCCGCCGCTCGCGTGGACGTTCAGCATGAACACGCCGAGGCGCGTCGCCTCGCGGACCGCCCCGGCGACGGTGTTGGGGATGTCGTGGAACTTGAGGTCGAGGAAGACGCGGAGCCCGCGCGTGCGCGCGGCCTCGACCGCCGCCGGGCCCGCCGCCGTGAAGAGCTGCGTGCCGATCTTGCAGCCGGTCACCACGCCCTGGAGCCGCCCGAGCAGGCCGCCGGCGGCGGCGAGCGTCTCGACGTCGAGCGCGACCAGGAGGCGGTCGGCCGGGCTAGCGCCGGGCACCGTGGTACTCCTGCAGGCTCAGCACCCGCTGCTCGCCCTTCAGCAGCGCCTCGATCGCGCCGATCGCGGTCTGGGCCCCGTCCATCGTCAGGTAATAGGGAATGTTCTGCGTGACCGCGGTCCGCCGGATCATGTAGGAGTCCCTCCGGGCGCGTCCGTCCTCGGGCGTGTTGAAGACGAGCGCGATGTCACCGCGCTTCATCAGGTCGAGCACGTTGGGCCGGTGGCCCTCCGCCACCTTGTGGACCAGCTCGACGGACAGGCCGTTGCGCTCCAGGACGCGCGCCGTGCCCGCGGTCGCCACGAGCGAGAAGCCCATCTCGCTGAGCCGCTTGGCCAGCGTCATCACCACGCGCTTGTCGCGGTTCTTCACGGAGAGGAACACGTTGCCCGAGGCGGGCAGGACCGAGCCCGCGGCCAGCTGGGCCTTGAGATAGGCCTTTCGGAAATCGCGGTCGATCCCCATCACCTCGCCCGTCGATTTCATTTCCGGCCCCAGGACGGCGTCGACACCGGGAAACTTTATGAATGGAAACACCGATTCTTTCACCGCGATGTGGGCCGGCTCGCGCTCCTCGATCCACGCCCAGGGCTCGAGCGGGTGGCCGAGCATCGCGCGCGTGGCGACCTTGGCCAGCGGCGCGCCGATGGCCTTGGAGACGAAGGGCACGGTGCGCGACGCGCGCGGGTTCACCTCGAGGACGTAGATCGTGTCCTGGCGGATCGCGAACTGCACGTTGATGAGCCCGACCACGCCGAGCGCCCGGGCCAGCGCCCTGGTCTGCGCGGCGAGCGCCTGGACCTGGTCCTCGCCGAGCGAGTAGGGCGGCAGCGCGCAGGCGGCGTCCCCGGAGTGGATGCCCGCCTTCTCGATGTGCTCCATGACGCCGCCGACGATGACGCGCCCGGCGTCGGCCACCGCGTCCACGTCGATCTCGATCGCGTCCTCGAGGAACTTGTCGATGAGCACCGGATGCTCGGGCGAGACGCGCACCGCCTCGCGCATGTACTCGGACAGGTCGGTGTCGTCGTACACGATGCGCATGGCCCGCCCGCCCAGGACGTACGAGGGGCGCACGAGCACGGGGTACCCGATGCCGGCCGCGATGGCCACCGCCTCGGGGAGCGACCGCGCGGTGGCGCCGGCCGCCTGGTGGAGCCCGAGCTCCGTGATCAGCTCGTTGAAGCGCCGGCGGTCCTCGGCGCGGTCGATCGCGTCGGGCGACGTGCCCAGGATCGCCACGCCGGCCTCCCGGAGGGGCACGGCGAGCTTGAGCGGCGTCTGGCCGCCGAACTGGACGACGACGCCGAGCGGGCGCTCCTTCTCGACGACGTTCAGCACGTCCTCGAGCGTGAGCGGCTCGAAGTAGAGCCGGTCGGAGGTGTCGTAGTCCGTCGAGACCGTCTCGGGGTTGCAGTTGACCATGATCGCCTCCACGCCGAGGTCGCGGAGCGCGAACGCGGCGTGGACGCAGCAATAGTCGAACTCGACGCCCTGGCCGATGCGGTTCGGGCCCGAGCCGAGGATGACGACCTTCGGGCGGGCCGTCGGCGGCGCCTCGTCCTCCTCCTCGTAGGTCGAGTACAGATAGGGCGTGTGGGCGACGAACTCGGCGGCGCAGGTGTCCACCGTCTTGAAGGTGGCGAGGATCCCGCACGCGCGGCGCCGCTCGCGCACCGCGCGCTCGGTGGTGCCGGCAAGCTCCGCGATCCGCCGGTCGGCGAAGCCGAGCTGCTTCGCGCGGCGGAGGACGTCCGGGTCGGCGAGCGCCGCGCGGGCGATCTCGGGCTCGACGGCGACGATCTCGCGGATGCCGTCGAGGAACCACGGGTCGATCTTCGTGAGCGCGTGGATCTCCTGGATCGCGAGGCCCGCCCGGACGGCGTCGCCGATCGCGAAGATCCGGTCGGGGTTCGGGACGCGCAGGAGCTGGCGCAGCTCCTCGGCGTCGGCGGGCCGCCCGAGCGTCAGCCCCCAGCGGTCCTGCTCGAGGGAGCGGATGGACTTCTGGAGCGCCTCCTTGAACGTCCGGCCGACGGCCATGACCTCGCCGACGGACTTCATCTGGGTCGTCAGCGTGCGGTCGGCCTCGGGGAATTTCTCGAAGTCCCAGCGGGGGAACTTCACCACGCAGTAGTCGATGGCGGGCTCGAAGGAGGCCGGCGTCTCGCGCGTGATGTCGTTCCGGATCTCGTCGAGGGTGTAGCCCACCGCGAGCTTCGCCGCGATCTTCGCGATCGGGAAGCCCGTGGCCTTCGAGGCGAGCGCCGAGGAGCGCGACACGCGCGGGTTCATCTCGATCACGACCAGCCGCCCGTCGTCGGGGTTCACCGCGAACTGGATGTTGGAGCCGCCGGTCTCGACGCCGATCTCGCGGATGATCGCGATCGCGGCGTCGCGCATGAGCTGGTATTCCTTGTCGGTCAGCGTCTGGGCGGGGGCGACGGTGACCGAATCGCCGGTGTGGACGCCCATGGGATCGACGTTCTCGATCGAGCAGATGACGACGACGTTATCCGCGAGGTCGCGCATGACCTCCAGCTCGAACTCCTTCCAGCCGATCACCGACTCCTCGACGAGCACGGTGCCGACCGGCGACATCTGGAGGCCCCAGCGGACCGCCTCCTCCAGCTCCTCCGGGTTGTAGGCGACCGAGCCGCCGGTGCCGCCCAGCGTGAAGGAGGGCCGGATGATCGCGGGGTAGCCGACCTGGCGGACGACCGCGCGCGCCTCCTCGAGGCTCCGGGCGTAGCCGGAGCTCGGTAGCGCGAGACCGATGCGCTCCATGGCCTCCTTGAAGAGCTGGCGGTCCTCCGCCTTCTTGATGGCCGGGAGCTTGGCGCCGATCAGCTCGACGCCGAAGCGGGCGAGCGTGCCGTCCTCGGCCAGCGCGACGGCGAGGTTGAGCGCGGTCTGGCCGCCGAGCGTCGGCAGCAGGGCCTGGGGGCGCTCGCGCTCGATGATCCTGGCGACGTACTCGGGCGTGAGGGGCTCGACGTACGTCCGGTGCGCCAGCTCGGGGTCGGTCATGATCGTGGCCGGGTTCGAGTTGACGAGGACGACCTCGAACCCCTCCTCGCGGAGGGCCTTCACCGCCTGGGTGCCGGAGTAGTCGAACTCGCACGCCTGGCCGATGACGATCGGCCCCGAGCCGACGATCAGGATCTTCCGGATGTCCGTCCGCTTCGGCACTACGTCTGACCCCGGAGTCGCTTGCGGGCGTTGAGGATCGTGACGCCCACGAGCCGATCGCCGCGGTAGCGCATGAGCACGCCTTCCTCGCTCAGCTCGCTGTCCGTCGCGCCCTGCGGCCGCTCGAAGCTGACGTACAGGACGTCCGCCTCCTCATCGAGATCGAACCAGATCTGCCTCGACGGAAGCTTGAGGAGGTGCGGAAGGCTCTCCAAGCCAGTCTCCTCCTCTCGATCTGTCGCAGGCGCGTGCGCCGTCGCCGTCTGTATGGTCCTACTCCTCGACCAGGCCGTAGACGATGGAGACCTCCGGGGCGGCTTCCTCCCGCCGGTAGAGCACGTCGTCGAGGCGGCCCTGGCCGAGCCACACGACGTCGCCGGTGCCCCAGAGCTGCTCGCCGAGCACGCTCATCCGCTTGTCGACCCGCTCGCGGATCGCGTGGGCTTCCAGCGAGGCGTCGCTCTGCGTCGTGAACGACGCCCACTCGGGCTTCTGCCCGGTGCTCTCGGTCTTCCGGTACGAGATCAGGTACTTGGGCATGACGAGGATCAGCCTCCCTTCCGTGCCATGAGATCCGTGAAGCGGTGGAACAGGTAGTTGGCGTCGTGCGGGCCCGGCGAGGCCTCCGGGTGGTACTGCACCGAGAACGCCGGCCACTCGCGATGGCGGAGGCCCTCGCAGGTGCCGTCGTTCAGGTTCACGTGGGTCACCGTCCAGCCGTGGCGCTCGGCCGAGTCCGGGTCCACGGCGAAGCCGTGGTTCTGCGCGGTGATCGCGACCTTGCCGGTCGCGAGGTCCTTCACCGGATGGTTGGCGCCGTGGTGACCGAACGGGAGCTTGTACGTCCGGCCGCCGCCGGCGAGGCCCAGGATCTGGTGCCCCAGGCAGATGCCGAAGATCGGGACCCGGCCGAGGAGCGCGCGCACCGCCCCGATCAGGTACGGCACGCCCTCGGGGTCGCCGGGCCCGTTGGAGAGAAACAATCCGTCGGGCTTCAGCTCGAGCACGGCCGCGGCCGGCGTCGAGGCCGGCACCACGGTGACGTCGCAGCCCGCCATGCGGAGCTGGCGCAGGATGTTCCACTTGATGCCGCAGTCGTAGGCGACGACCGTGCAGCGCGGCGGCGGCGGCGCGACGTAGCCGCGCGCCCGCTCCCAGCCGCCCTGCGCCCAGGTGTACGGCGCCTCCGCCGTCACCTCGGCGACGAGGTCGCGGCCGACGAGCCCCGGCACGTCGCGCACGCGCGCCACGAGGTCGGCCGGGCCGGCCGCCACCGACGAGACGATGCCGTCCTGGGCGCCGTGGTCGCGCAGGTGGCGCGTGAGCGCGCGGGTGTCGATGCCCTGGATCCCGACGATGCCGTGGGCCTTCAAGTAGGCGTCGAGGGTCGTCGCCGAGCGGAAGCTCGACGCGATCGACGAGGCTTCCTTCACGATGAACCCGTTGACCCACGGCCGCCGCGACTCCACGTCCTCCTCGTTGACGCCGTAGTTGCCGATGAGCGGGTAGGTCATCGCGACGATCTGGCCCTTATAAGACGGGTCGGTGAGGATTTCCTGGTAGCCCGACATCGCCGTGTTGAAGATCACCTCACCCGAGGCTTCCCCTATGGCGCCGAGCGCCTGGCCGCGGAAGATCCGGCCGTCGCGGAGCACGAGGAGCGCCGGCCTCACGGGCGCACGACCTTCCCGCCCACGATGGTCAGCCACGGCCCGCCGGTGAGCATCCAGCCTCCGAACGGCGTGTTCCGGCTCTTCGACTGGAAGCGCGCGGCGTCCACGGTGAGCGTCTGCTCCAGGTCCAGGATCGTGACGTCGGCGGGGCCGCCCGGCGTCAGGCTCCCGCCGGGGAGATCGAGCAGCCGCGCCGGATCGCGCGAGAGCCGCGACACCAGCGTGGGGAGCGGCACGAGCCCCGGGCGGACGAGCCGGTCGAGCAGCAGGGCGACCGCCGTCTCGAGCCCGACGACGCCGAACGCGGCGCGGTCGAACTCGCCCTCCTTCTCGGCGAGCGCGTGCGGCGCGTGGTCGGTCGCGACGCAGTCGATCGTGCCGTCGGCGAGCGCCTCGACGAGCGCCTCGGTGTCGCGCTTGGTGCGGAGCGGCGGCGCCATCTTGGTGTTCGGGTCGTAGGTGCGCACCGCCTCCTCGGTCAGCACCAGATGGTGCGGGGTGACCTCGGCGGTGACGCGCACGCCGCGCGCCTTGCCGTCGCGGACGAGACGGACGGCGCCGGCCGTCGAGAGGTGCGCGATGTGGACGTGGGCGCCCGTCAGCTCGGCGAGCAGGACGTCGCGCGCGACCATCACGTCCTCGGCCGCCGCCGGCGCCCCCGGCAGGCCGATCTCCGTGGAGACGACGCCCTCGTTCATCGCCCAGCCGTGGCAGAGCGACGTGTCCTCGGCGTGGCTGATGATCGGCACGCCGAAGGGGAGCGTGTACTCCATCGCGCGGCGGTAGAGGCCGGCGTTCAGCACGCACTTGCCGTCGTCGGAGAAGGCGACGCACCCGGCCTCGGCCAGCTCGGCCAGCTCGGCCAGCTCCTCGCCCTTGAGGTTCCTGGTCACGGCGCCGATCGGGTACACGCGCACGGCGCCCTCGACCTTGGCCTTGGCCAGGATGTAGTCGGTGACGGCGCCGTTGTCGTTGACGGGGTTCGTGTTGGCCATGCAGGCGACGGCGGTGTAGCCGCCGGCGGCCGCGGCGCGGGTGCCCGTCCGGACGGTCTCCTTGTACTCGTAGCCGGGCTCGCGCAGGTGCACGTGGACGTCGATGAAGCCCGGGCACACGACCTTGCCCGTCGCGTCCACGACCTCGGCGCCGGGCGGCGCCGCCAGACCCTTGCCGGCCTTCTCGATCTTGCCGTCCGCGATCAGGAGGTCCTGGACCGCGTCGACGCCGTTCGCCGGGTCGATGACGCGGCCGCCCGTGATCAGGAGGCTCATGCGCCGTCCCCGCCCTTGCTGCCCGCGAGCAGCAGGAGCACGCCCATCCGCACGGCGACGCCCTTGGTCACCTGGTCGAGGATCACCGAGTACGGCCCGTCGGCGACCTCCGGCGACAGCTCGATGCCGCGGTTGACCGGCCCCGGGTGCATGATCAGCACGTCGGGCCGCGCGTGCGCGGCCAGCTTGTCGAGCGAGAGCCCCCAGTAGCGCGCGTACTCGCGCAGCGACGGGATGAGGCCGCCGGTCATCCGCTCCTGCTGCAGGCGCAGCATCATGATCACGTCCACGTCGCGGATCGCGTCCTCGAGCCGGTAGGCCACCTTGACGCCGAGTTCCTGCACGAAGGGCGGGATCAGGGTCGGCGGCCCGGCCACGGTGACGGTCATGCCGAGCTTCCGCATCCCGTGGATGTTCGAGCGCGCGACGCGGCTGTGGGCGATGTCGCCGACGATCGCCACGTGGAGGCCCTCGAAGTGGCCCTTCTTCTCGCGGATGGTCAGCAGATCGAGGAGGGCCTGCGTGGGGTGCTCGTGGGCGCCGTCGCCGGCGTTGACGATCGAGCAGCTGAGCTCGCGGGCCAGCAGCTCGGCCGCGCCCGACGACGAGTGGCGGACGACGACGACGTCCGGGCTCATGGCGGCGATGTTCTTGGCGGTGTCCACGAAGCTCTCGCCCTTGCCCACGCTGGAGCCGCTGGCCGAAAAGTTCACGACGTCGGCCGAGAGCCACTTCCCGGCGATCTCGAACGAGGTGCGGGTGCGCGTCGAGGCCTCGTAGAAGAGGTTGACGATGGTCTTGCCGCGCAGCGCCGGCACCTTCTTGATCTCGCGCGTGGCGATCTCCTGGAGCGAGGCGGCGGTGTCCACCAGGAGCGTGATCTCGCCCGCGTCGAGCTCCCGCATGGTCAAGAGATCCTTGCGCGTCCAGCCCATGCTCAGGCCTCCTCGGGTTCTTCGATCACCACGCGGTCCTCGCCGTCGTGCTCGCGCAGGCGCACCGCGACGCTCTCCCGGCGCGAGGTGGGCAGGTTCTTGCCGACGTAGTCCGGGCGGATCGGCAGCTCGCGGTGGCCCCGGTCGATCAGGATCGCCAGCTGGATCGCCCTCGGGCGCCCGAGGTCGATGATGGCGTCGAGCGCCGCGCGGATGGTGCGGCCGGTGAAGAGGACGTCGTCCACCAGGACGACGGTCGTGCCCTTGATCGAGAACGGGATGTCGGTGCCGCGGATCACCGGCGTGCCGCGCATCCCGAGGTCGTCGCGGTAGAGCGTGATGTCGAGCGTGCCCACGGGCAGGGTCGCGCCGTCGATCTGCGCGATCTTGGCCCGGAGGCGCTGGGCCAGCGTGACGCCGCGCGTGCGGAGGCCCACGAAGGCGAGGTCGGCGGCGCCGCCGTTCTTCTCGAGGATCTCGTGGGCGATACGGGTGAGGGCCCGATCCAGCGCGGCCTCGTCGAGGACCTGCGCCTTCTCGCGGAAGCGCGGCGGACGACTGCTCATCTTCTCTCCTTGCGAGCCTCTCGGGGCCCGCTTAAAGGAAAGGCACGAACCGCATCCACTCTACATGGCATCGCTCGCCGGTGTCAACCAGCAGCGCCAGCAATCGAGCGCGAGCATCGCGAGGGCCGCGAGGACCGTGAGCGCGCCCAGCGCGAACGTGAAGCGGCCGAGCGCCTCGGCCTGCTGCAGGAGCCCGAGGCGGCCGAGGAGCCAGTTCCAGTCGTGGATGAGCCCGTCGGCCAGGAGCGGCAGCCTCATCGCGCGGCCGTCGGCGACGTAGATCGCCAGGTCGGTCAGGCTCTCGCCCGTCCAGAAGAGCGGCGCCGAGGCCGACGCGTACTGGCCGCGCCACAGGAAGGCGCCGGCGCAGACGGCCGGCGCCAGGACCTGCATCAGCGAGCCGCCGACCACGTGCATGAACTGGCCGAAGAGCCCGAAGATGACGTGCCCGGCCTCGTGGAAGATGAGGTCCACGCCGTGGAAGAACCCGAGGAGCGAGCCGGCGTCCCCCACGCCCATTGGCCGCGTCAGCACCTTCCAGGCGAGGACCGTCAGGACGGCGAGCCCGAGGCCGCGCCCGGCCAGCGCCAGCTCGCGCGGCACGCTAGCCCCGGCCCTCGCGCCAGCGCTGGACGACGCGGCGCTCGTGCTCGATCGTGATCCGCCCGCCCTTCACGATCCAGCGGCGCGCCGGCAGCGACATCACGATCTCCTCCGGGCGCTCGCACTCCCACACGACGAGGTCGGCACGGCAGCCCGGGGCGAGCCCGTGGTCGGCGAGGCCGAGGATGCGCGCGGCGTGGGTGGTGACGCACGCCACCAGCTCGCGCATCAGCTCGGGTGTCCCCATGTGGGCGGCGACCGCGGCGAGGAACGTCAGGTGGGCGAGGTCCGCGGTGCCGACGGGCGTGAAGGGGTTCCGCACGTTGTTGGTGGCGAGGGCCACCGGCACGCCGGCCGCGAGCAGGCGGCGGATCGGCGTCAGGCCCCGCCGGACGTTCGCCTCGTCGCGGCGGCCCATCAGGTAGAGATCGGTCGCGGGCAGGCTGATCACGCCGATGCGCGCGGCGGCGAGCTGCGCCGCGATCGCGTCCTGCTCGGCGGCGGGGAGCGCCGCCAGCTCGGTCAGGTGGCCGAGCGCCACGCGGCCCTGCCAGCCGTTCTGCACGGTCTGCCGCACGATCTCGAGGACGTGCAGGTGGTCGGCCTCGTCGAAGAAGTCCACGTGGAAGTCGGCGTCCACGCCGAACTCGCGCGCGAGGGCGAACACGATCTCGATGTGCCGGCGGCCGTCGGTGTCGTTGTAGGGACAGCCGCCCACGAGGTCGGCGCCCGCCCGGAGCGCCTGCCTCAGCAGGCCCTCGGTGCCCGGCGATTGCAAGATCCCCTCCTGGGCGAAGGCGCAGAGCTGGAGGTCCACGGCCGGCGCGTACTCGCGCTTGAGCGCGAGCATGGCCTGAAGGCCCGTGAGGCCCACGATCGGGTCCACCTCGACGTGGGCGCGCATGGCGGTCGTGCCGGCGGCGACCGCGAGGTCCAGCACGCGCCGCGCCCGCTCGGCGATGTCCTCGCGCGTGAAGCCGCGCTTCGCCGCGCCGGTCACGCGGATCGCCTCCTCGAGCGTCCCCGCCGAGGTCGCGACGCGCCCGGCGAGGAGCGCCTTGTCGAGGTGGATGTGGGCCTCGACGAGCCCGGGGGTGACGAGCCGGCCGCCGGCGTCCAGCGTCTCCCGCGCGGGCCCGGCGCCGTCGCCGACCGAGACGATGCGCCCCGCGGCGATCGCGACGTCGGCGGGCGCGTCGCGGTCCGGGAGGCGGCAGCCGTGCAGGACGAGGTCGTGCACGCTAGCGGCGGCGGGCGAGCCGCTTCTCCACGGTGTGGAGGCTGCCTTCCTGGTCGGGCCCGCCGTCGTCGCGCCGCGCGTACGCGCGCACCGACTGCAGCAGCTTCTGGCCGGTCGTCGGATCGAGCCGGCGCGCGAGCTTGACGCCGTCCACGCGCTGGAGCGCGATCTCCGCGAGCGAGAGCACGCGGCAACCCGGCTCGAGGTGGCCGCCGAACGCACGGGTCTTGTCGCAGAGCACGATGTGGCAGTGGACGTGATAGTCGGCGATCACGCCGCTCATCGCGATGATCTCGACGCCGCGCGGCGTCTTCCGGTTGTAGAAGCGCTTCGGCGGGAACGCGGGACCGACCACGCCCGTGACCGAGTGGTGGCTGAGGCTGCCGAAGCCCGTCAGGATCACGCCGTTCCGGATCTTCTCGCGGCGGCAGATCTCCTGGAGCGACTCGAGCAGCCGGTCGCCGTAGGCGAGCCGGACGATGGTGATGGCCCCCGCCCGGGCGGGGCGCGCGATCAGGCGTGTGGCTGGCATGGGAGGCTCCTTGTCAGTAGCCGAAGAGTCGCGGCACCCACATGTAGAGTGACGGGAAGTAGACGCACAGGAAGAGCACGGCGAACTGCAGCAGCACGAACGGCCAGACGCCGCGCACGAGCCGCTCCATCGTGAGGCCGGAGAGGCTCGCGACGACGAAGAGCACGACCCCGACCGGCGGCGTGAGCATGCCGATGACCAGGTTCAGCACGAACACGAAGCCGAAGTGGAGCGGGTCGATCCCGTACTGGACGGCGATCGGGTGGAGGATGGGCACCAGCATGATGTAGGCGGCGTTCGACTCGAGGAACATGCCGACGACGAGGAGGAAGAGCATCACGAGCGTCAGGAAGACGGTCGGGCTCGTCGTGACCGACGTGAGGAACGCCGCGACCGCGGCGGGCACCTGGGCGACCGTCAGCAGAAAGGTGACCCCGGACGCGAGCGCGATGAGGACGACGACGATCGAGGTCGTCGTGCCGCTGCGCACGAGCGCGGGCCAGAGGTGCGCGGGACGCAGCTCGCGCGTGACCAGGAAGCCCACCGCGAGCGCGTAGACGACCGCCACCGCCGCCGCCTCGGTGGCCGTGAAGACGCCCGCCACCATGCCCCCGATCACGACCACGGGCATGAGCAGGACGGGGAGCGCCTTCCACGTGCGCACGGCCACGTCGCGCGCCCGCGGCCGCGCGCCCGACACCGGGTAGCCGCGCCGGCGGGCGATCGCCCAGGCGAGGACCATCATGCCGATCGCGATCAGGATGCCCGGCACCAGGCCGGCCAGGAAGAGGCCCGCGATCGACACGCTCGAGCCCGCCATGATGGCGTAGACGATCATCGCGGCGGACGGCGGGATGATGGGCCCGATGTTCGCCGCCGCCGCGACGACCCCGGCGCCGAACTCCTCGTCGTACTCCTGCCTCATCGGGCCGAGGAACACGCTCGCGAGCGCCGCGGCGTCGCCGACGGCGGTGCCCGTCACGCCGGAGAGGATCATCTCGCAGATCACGCAGACGTGGGCGAGGCCGCCGCGGATGTGCCCGACCAGCACGCGGGCGAACTCGACGAGGCGCGAGAGGATGCCCGCCGACTCCATCAGCTCGCCCGCCAGCATGAAGAGCGGGATGGCGAGGAGCGGGAACGAGTCCACCGCGGCGACCATGCGCTCGGGGATCATCCGGTCGCGAAGAACGTCAGCGCGATGGCAGTGAGCACGCGAGCCCCACGAGCTGGACGGCCATGAGGAGGGCGCCGGCGGGCACGGCGAGATAGAACCAGAACACGCTGAAGCCGAGCGTCGCCGTCTGCTGGCCCCACTGGTCGGGCAGGATGGAGGCCCCGGTCACGACGACGACGGCCAGCAGCGCGAGCGTGAGCGCCCGCGCGACGGCCAGCACGGGGCGCCGGCGGGCCGGGGCGAGCCGCTCGGTGAGGAGCGTGACGCCGATGTGGCTGCCCTCGCGCATCGCCAGGCTCGCGCCGAGGAACCCGGCCCAGACGAAGCAGAAGCGCGACAGCTCCTCCGAGAAGTAGATGGAGCTGTTGAGCACGTAACGGCCGAAGACCTCGGCGCTGATGACCGTGGTCATCAGCGCCATGGCCAGGGCGACCGCGAGCTGCGTCAGCGCCGTCAGCCCGTCGAGGAGGCGGCGCACGCTACTTGTTGGCGGCCGCGAAGCGGTCGATCAGCTCCTTCGTCAGCTCCTTCTCGAACTCCTTGTAGACGGGCAGCGTCGTCGCCCGGAACGTGGCCAGGGCCGCCGGCGACATGGTGTTGACCTGCATGCCCTTCTGCTTGAGCTGGTCGAGGCACTTGAGGTCGTCCTCGGCGGCCTGCTTGCGCTGGAACTCGGTCGCGGCCCGCGCGGCCTGCTCGACGATCGCCTGCCGGTCCTTGCCGAGGCCGTCGTAGAAGCGCTTGTTCATGATCGCGCCCATCAGGTCGTAGAAGTGGCCGCTCACCGAGAGATACTTCTGGACCTCGTAGAACTTGAGGTTGAGCGTGTTGCAGTACGGGTTCTCGTGTCCGTCGATGACCCCCTGCTGCATCGCCGAGTAGACTTCCTTGATGTCCATCGGCACCGGGTTGGCGCCGAGCAGCTTGAACGTGCGGAGATGGACGCTGTTGTTCTGGAGGCGGATCTTGAGCCCGGACAGATCGTCCGGGGTCGCGATGGCGCGCTTGCTGTTGGTCATGTGGCGCCAGCCGTTCTCCCAGAAGCCGAGGTTCTTGAAGCCGGCGCGCTCCATCTCGCGCTCGAGCTCCTTGCCGATCGGGCCGTCGAGCACCTTGAAGGCGGTCTCGCGGTCCTTGAAGACGAACGGCAGATTGAACACGCCGAGCTTCGCCACGTAGCCGGTCATGAACGCGGTGGACAGGTAGGCGGCCTGGAGGGTGCCGCTCTTGACCTGGTCGAGGTTGTCCTTGGCGCCGCCGAGCTGCATCGCCGGGAAGACGTCCACCTTCATCGTCCCGCCCGAGCGCTTCTCGACCTCTTGCTTGAAGACCTCCATCGCGCGCGAGTTGGAATTCGCGGGCGGGAGGTTGCCGGCGAACCGGATCTTGACCTCCTGGGCGGCGGCGGGGGCGGCGAGGGCGAGCGTCAAGGCGAGGGTCAGTAACGTGCGCATGGTTCCTCCTTGTGAGGTGCTCATTGTAGCGTGGCGACGACGGGCGCGTGGTCGGAGGGCTTCTCGCCCTTGCGCTCGTCGCGGTCGATCTCGACGGCGGCCGAGCGCGCGGCCAGCGGCGGCGACAGCAAGATGTGGTCGATGCGGAGCCCCCAGCCGCGGTGGAAGGCGCCGGCCCGGTAGTCCCACCACGTGAAGAGCCCGCCGTCCTCGCGGTGGAGGCGCAGCGAGTCCTGGAAGCCCCACGCCACGAGGTCGTGGAAGGCGGCGCGCTCCGGGTCGCTGAACATGATCTGGCCGCGCCACTTCTCCGGGTCCCAGACGTCGCGGTCCTCGGGCGCGATGTTGAGGTCGCCGCAGAGCGCGAGCGGCTGCTCGGGCCGGGCGGTGGCGTCGAGCCACGCCCGCAGGCGTCGGTACCAGTCGAGCTTGAAGGCGTACTTGTCCGAGCCGACCTCCTGGCCGTTCGGCCCGTACACGTTCACGATGCGCAGGCCCGCGAACTCGGCGGCGAGCAGGCGGCGCTGGGCGTCGTCGCCCTCGCCGGGGAGCGCGCGGGCGACCTCCTCCAGCTCGTCGCGCGCCAGGATCGCCACGCCGTTGTACGTGCGCTGGCCGTTGGCGAGGGCGCGATAGCCGAGCGCCGCCAGCGCGGCGTGCGGGAACTCGTCGTCGCTGACCTTGGTCTCCTGCAGGCACACGACGTCGGGCTGCCGGCGCGCGAGCCACGCGGTGAGGCGCGGCAGCCGGATGCGGATCGAGTTCACGTTCCACGTCGCGATCTTCACCGTTGGGTCCCCCGGCACAGTATAGTAGCGGCGGAGGGACGGATGGCCGACCGGTTCGGGAGCCGTCTCCGCGTCGAGGCCGAGCGCTGGGTGCGCGACGGGCTCCTCACCAGCGCCCAGGCCGAGCGCATCGTCGCCCGCCATCCCGCGTCGCCCGCCTGGTTCACCCGGCCGATCGCGATCTTCTCGATCCTGGGCGGCGCGCTCATCGCCGCCGCGATCGCACTCTTCGTCGCCCACAACTGGCACGAGATCCCGCGCGGGGCGAAGCTCGGCGGGGTCATCGTGCTGCTCCTCGCCGCCCACCTGTCGGGTCTCGCGCTGCGCGCCCGGGGCTACCCGAAGGCCGGCGACGGCGTGCTCGTCGTCGGCGGGAGCCTCCTGATGGTGGGCATCGCGCTCATCGGCCAGATCTACAACCTCTCCGGGCGTGAGTCGGACTGGGTCGCGCTCGCGCCGAAGGACGGCGTCTGGCAGGTGGCCGGCGCGAGCCTCGCGCCGCTCGAGCC
>JACPCH010000080.1 GCA_016179875.1 Candidatus Rokuibacteriota bacterium
CGTCGTGCGCAACGCGCCGACGCAGGCCGCGATGCTCGCGATGATCGCCGAGCGCCTGGGCGTCGCCGGCGTCACGCTGGTGGACGCGCGGGCCGAGCGGCTCCGGGACCCGTCGCCGCTCGAGCGCGCGGTCCGGCGCATGCTCGAGCCCTACCGCGACTACCTGACCCACGACGCGCGCTTCGACGACGCGGCGGCGGCGCGGGCGCTCGCGGGCTCCGGGGTGCCGCGGCCGGTGCTGTCGCCCCCGGCCGTCCACCGCCTGGTGGACCTGGCACTCCTCGGCGACGGCGCCCCGGACGGCGCGCGCCCGGTGGCGGTGGCGTGAGCGGACGATGAGGCGCCGCGCCGCCCTCGCGCTGCTGGCCCTCGCCGCCGTCGCCGGCCTCCCGGCCCCTGCGTGGCCCGAGTCGCCGCTGGTCGCCGAGCTCGCGGTCGTCGGCACGCGCTACCACGAGGACCCGCGCCGGCTCGACGCGCTGCGGGACGGCCTGGCCCGGGCGGCAGCCGCGGACCCTCACCCGGACACCCTGGTGGCGCTCGCCCGGATCTCGTTCATCTGGGGCGACATCCGGGCCACGTCGCCCGAGCAGAAGCTGGAGGCCTACGACCGCGGCCGCCAGGCCGCGACGCGGGCCATCGAGCGGGCTCCGCGGAGCGCGGCCGGCCGCTTCTGGCTCGCCGCCAACACCGCGCGCTGGGGCCAGACGAAGGGCATCGTGCGCTCCCTGTTCCTGCTGCCGGCCGTGAACGAGGAGATCCGGGCCGTGCTCGAGCTCGACCCGCAGTTCACCGCCGTCTACGCCCTCGCCGGCCACGTGGCCTACGAGGTGCCGGCGCTGTTCGGGGGCGACCTCGAGCGGGCCGAGGAGCTGTTCCGGACGGGGCTCGGCCAGGACCCGAAGTTCACCGGCCTCCGGGTCGGGCTCGGCAAGACGCTGATCCGGCAGGGCCGCCTCGCCGAGGCGCGCCGCGAGCTCCAGGCGGTGCTCGACGAGCGGGCGCCGACCAACCCGGCCGACTGGACGCTCAAGGACGCGCGCGAGGCGCGCGCGCTGCTCGACGCGCTCCGGGGCCGCTGACGCCGTGGTCCAGGCGCTGCTCCGCCGCTACGCCCGGGGCCAGGCCGCCGCCGTCCGGCCGCTCGTCGTCGGCCGGCGCCTCCTCGACCTCGGCGCGGGCGAGGGCTGGGTGGCCGCCGCGCTCGACGATGCCGGGTGGCGCTGCGCCGCCGACGTCGGCGCCTTCGGCCGGGCGCCGGTGCCCTACGTCGTGTACGACGGGGCGCGCCTGCCGTTCGCCGACGGCGCGTTCGACACCACGCTGCTGCTCCTCGTGCTCCACCACTGCGCGGCGCCCGACGCCGCGCTCGATGAGGCGGTGCGCGTCACCCGCGCGCGGCTGGTCGTCACGGAGTCGGTCTACCGCAACCGCCGGGACCGCTTCTGGCTCGACCTGCTCGACGGCCGGGTGAACCGCCTCCGCCACGGCGGGCGGATGGCCGTGCCGCGGGCCTTCCGGGCCCCCGGCGCCTGGCGCACGCTGTTCGAATCACGCGGGCTGCGCGTCGCCGAGACCCGCTGGCTCGGCTCGCGCTGGGAGCGGCTGGTCCACCACCCGTTCCTCTACGTGCTCGACAAGCCGCCGGGGCGCGCCGCGGATGGCGCGCGGGGCGGCGGCGGCGGTCAGACGACCTCGTCGGTCCGGGCGGTCGTCTCGCCGAGACGGCTCATCGCGAAGGGCGGGAGCGCGCGGTAGACCTCGTCGAGGCGCAGGTTGATCTCGCGGTTGGCCAGCGCGAAGAGCGAGCGGCCCTGGGGATCGCCCTCGACGAGGAACGGCCCGAGGCGCGCGACCTCGAGCACCCAGAGCGCCTGGGCGATGCCGAGCTCGCGGAGCCAGTGGACGTCCACGACGCGGCGGATGCACTGGCCGTACGCGGCGCCCATGCCGTAACCGACGGTGGTGAGGTAGACGGCGCCGTGGGGGACGAACCACTCGCGGTAGGCACGTTCCGTGAGTCCGGCCTTCCCGACGATGACGCGGGCGCCGGACCGCTCGAACCAGCGGCTCATGGATTTTCCGAAGCGGAAGCTGGCGGTGGCGGTGACGGCCGCGACGGCGTACGTGCCGTCGGGCCGCACCGTCGCGGCGGGCGAGCAGTGGAAGTTCACGTTCGTGAGCGCGCGCACCGCGGGCGGCAGGGCCTCGCCCTCGTCCACCACCCGGCGGTACACGCCCTCGCGCGCCGTGTAGAGGACGCCCGAGAGGTAGACCACGTCGCCGAGCTTCAGGCCCGCGATCGCCTCGGGCGCGACCGGCGTCGTCAGGTGGACCTCGTCCATGCGCACGTCGTCGAGCCGCGCGATGACGCGCCCGGGCTTCATTCGATCCCCGTCCGGCGGTAGTAGTCGGTGAACCACCCCGGATCGGCGCGGAACTCGACCCGGCCGTCGGGATGGATGCGCGCGGTCGCCCGCCGCGACGAGAGACAGAAGCTGTGGATCGCCGCCGGCAGCCCGCCGGTATGGGTGTAGGCGGCCTCCACGTGGGTCGCGACCACCAGCGAGGTGCCGGCGAACCCCATCGCGCCGATCCCGACGTGGTTGCCGAGGGCGGTGAGCTCGTCCTCGAGCGCGGCGATCTCCGGATCGGGGTTGCGGCTGCCGACCGTCCGCAGGCACGCCGCCTCCTTGCCGAGCCGCATGCAGGTGTCCTTGGACCCGCCGAGGCCGACGCCCACGATCGCGGGCTGGCACGCCAGCCCGCGCCGCCCGAACTCGACGAGCGTGTCCACGAAGAACCGCTTGATGCCGCCCACGCCGTCGGTCGGGAACAGCATCCGGTAATCGGTGCCGAAGAGGCCGCCCTTGTGGACGGTCGTGAGGTCGAGCCAGTCGCCGCCCGGCTCGAACGCGTAGGTGATCTCGGGCGCGTGCAGGCCCACGTTGTTGTCGTGGTCGGCGCGCGTGAGCGGGTGGACCCGGTTCGGCCGGAGCGGGATCGACGCCGTCGCGTCGGCCGTCGCCCGGCGGAGGGCCCGCTCGAGGGCGACGAAGCCGCCCTCGACCACCGCCTCGTTGCCGGCGCGGACGTAGTAGCGCGGCAGGCCCGTGTCGGCGCACATGGGCCGGCGCTCGGCGGTCGCGATCTCCCAGTTGCGCAGCATCTCGTCGAGCACGAAGCGGGCGAGCCGGTTCCGCTCGCGGTCGCGCGCCAGACGCACGCCCTCGCGGTAGTCGGCCGGGATGTCGATCGCCGCGCGGGCCATCAGCTCACGCGCGGTGTCCTCGACGAGCTTGAGCGGGATGGGCCGGAGCACCTGGCGTCCTCGGCCCTAGCTTACACCGCTTGTGCCTATCGGGTTGACTCCGAACACCCCCATGGATAGTGTGGCGAGGCGTGCAGGGAGTACCTGGCCGCTTGCCGATGGCCGGACGGCTTTCGCTGTGGGCAACGCGCGCTGCTCGGATCATAACGCCGCTCGGCCGATCGCCGATTCGACCAAGGCCCCCTGCCGAAAGAGGCATCCCGTGG
>JACPCH010000081.1 GCA_016179875.1 Candidatus Rokuibacteriota bacterium
TCAGAGCCCGTGAACGAATCGCCTGTCGAGCCGCGTCCCGGGTTCCCCGGGGCGCGTGCGAGCGCTGGGGGGATTGGGGGGCCCGTCGAGGCCGCCCATGTTCTCAGAGGGCGTGAAGGAATCGGGCACACGGGATCCCGTTGGGGGGTGTCGGGGGGAGCGGCGGTCGCTCCCCCCGACGTCGACTCAGTCCGCGAGGAGCTTGAGCGACCCGGCGACCGCGACGCCGATCATCGCCAGCTCGAACCAGCGGCGCGGGAGCCGGCGGTTCGCCCGGTAGCCGAGCCAGGTCCCGAGGAAGAGGCAGGGTAGCGATCGAGGTCTTGAGGAAGCCGACCCCGAGCGCCGCGGCGCAGGCGGCGGCGAGGAGAAGCGCGAACGCCGGCTCGCTCAGCAGGTCACCACCCGCTTCACGGCCAAGGATGATAGCGTAGGTACGATGCCCGCCGCGGGACGGATCCTTCGCCTCCTATCGGTGATCCTGCTGCTGGCCGGCTGCGGGACGTGGGACACCGCCGCCGACGGCGCGCTGCGCGACGGCGACGAGTCGCTCGGCCGGCGCAAGCTCCGCGAGGCCCTCGGCCACTTCCGCCAGGCCGTGGCGCAGGCGCCCGCGTCGGCCGCCGCCCACGCCCGCCGCGGCGCCGTCGCCGAGGTGCTCGGCGAGCTGGACGAGGCCATGGACGCCTACTACGAGGCCGCGCGCCGCGAGCCCTCGGCGCTCGCCTACTACCGTGTGGGCGCCCTGGCCGCGCGCATGGGGGCGACCGACGGCGGCGTGCAGTGGCTCGGCGCGAGCGCCGGGATGGAGCGCGGCTGGCGCGAGCGCCTCGCGGAGCCCGGCGCGCGCTGGGCGCGTGCCGCCCGGACGCGGCTCGCGGGCTCGTGGCTCGCGCCGGTGACGCCCGTGCTGGTCTTCCGTTTGCTCGGCGGCCTGGAGGGGCGCCTGGCCGGGGCGTGGTTCGACCGCGAGATCGCCGCCCGCGCGCTCTTCGCCTTGCACGTCGAGGCGGGCCAGCGCGACGCCGCCCTCGACCTCGCGCGCCGGCGCGGCTGGGTCGAGCCCGGCGCCGACTACTGCCGGCCGGGCCATCCCCGCGGGCCGGCGACGGCGGCGCTCCTCGCGATGCTCCTCGATCCGGCGCGGGCCGACTGCCTGCTCGAGACCGGGACGGCGTGGACCCTGCGCGGGCTGGCCCGGCTCGGGCGCGCGGCGCTCCTCGACCGCGCCCAGCGCTCGACGGACCCCGGCGTGCGCCAGCGCGCCGCGACGTTCCTGCGCGCGCGCCTGCCGGCGCACGAGGTGGTGAAGCTCGCCGAGACGCTCAACCTGATCGGCGACAACCTCGCCGACACGTGGCGCCATCCCGCGGAGGCGATCGCCGCGTACCGCCGGGCGATCGCCGGCGACCCCCGCTTCTCGTGGCCCTACCGCAACATCGGCCTCGTCTACGAGCGGCAGAAGGACGCGCCGCAGGCGATGGAGTGGTTCCGGAAGGCGGCGGCCGTGAACCCGGACCACTGGCGGGCGCGGCTCTCGCTCGGCGCCGCGCACTACGAGCGCCGGGAGTGGCGCGAGGCGCTCGAGCACTTCGGCGCCGCCGTCGCGCTCGCCCCCGACGACGCCGGCAGCCACGCCGACCTCGGCCGCACGCTGCTCCGGCTCGGCCGCGAGCCGGAGGGGGTGCGCGAGCTCTCGATCGCCGTGCGGATCGATCCGAATCTCCGCAGCGCCCGGGAGTGGCTCGACGCCCGCTTCGGCCGCGACCCGCGCGGCGGGCCGACACCGTTCAGCAGCCGATGACCAACGGAGGCCGCATGATCCTCCTCCTCGTGCTGTGGACCTTCCTCTGGGCGCCCACCGCCCTCGCGCAGGAGGGCGGCGGCGTCCCCGCGGCGCCCGCGCCCGGGACGCCCGACCCCGGCGGCCACCTGGCGCGGGCGCGCGAGGCGTTCCGCGCCGGCCGCCTCGCCGAGGCCGTCGAGGCGTCGCGCCGCGCGGTCGAGGCGGCGCCCGCGTCGGTCCCCGCCCTGCTGGCGTCCGGCGGCATGGCCGAGTTCATGGGCGAGTTCGACGAGGCCCAGGCCGCCTACGCGGCGGCCGGGGCCGCCGACCCGAAGAACCTCGACGTGGTGTACCGGAGCGCGTCGCTCGCCGTGCGCGTGGGCGAGTACGACCGGGCGCTCGGGCTCCTCGACCGGCTCGTCAACGCGCACTCGTGGTGGGCCCGGACGCTCTTCCGCCACGCGCCCACCAGCGTCCAGGTGGGGCTCTTCAAGTCGTACCCCGCGCTCGAGCAGTTCGCGTCCTCGGGGCCTCCGTGGATCGCGTGGACCGTCGGGCTCCTGCCGGCGACGCTCCAGCAGGGTGTGCTCCGCGCCTACCCGTTGCTGGCCCACATCGTCCAGCTCGACATCGACATCCTGATGGAGAAGGGCGACCTCGACGCCGCGCGCAAGCTCGCCTGGGGCTACGCCGTCGTGGAGGCCGGGCGGAGCTACTGCAACGAGGGGCGGCAGCGGTCGGGGGACTGGGGGCGCGAGCGCATCTTCTCGACCTTCCGCCTGGCGGCGCTCGCCCAGCCCGCCGAGGCCGACTGCATCTGGTGGTACGGCCAGTGGCTCACCGACGAGGGGTTCATGCGCCTCGGGCGCCTCATGATCATGGAGGGCACGCGCGTCACGCCGTCGGCCGGCAACAAGGCCTCCGGCGAAAATTACCTCCGCGTGCGCCACTCGGGCGGGCTCGAGATCAACAAGCGCGCCGAGCAGCTCGCGCTCATCGCCCGCCAGCGCTTCGCGCGCGACGGCGACGCCCCGGGCGCCGTCCGGCTCCTGCAGGAGGCGATCAAGCTCGAGCCCGGGTTCCCGCGCCCCTACGCGCACCTGGCGCAGATCGCGTGGGCCGGCGGCGACCGCGACGGCGCGATCGACTGGCTCCTGCAGGGCGTGCAGGCCGACCCGGACTCCTGGCGCGTCCGCCGCACGCTCGCGCGGGCGCTGGTGATCCGCGGCCGCGTTCCGGAGGCCGAGACGCACGCCCGCAAGGCGATCGAGCTGTTCGGCGACGACGTCGGCGGCCGGCTCCTCTTCGCGCTGATCCTCTACGTCCAGGGCAAGTACGCGGAGTACGCCCAGCACACCGAGTTCGCGCTGCGCTTCGGCAAGCAGTTCCGCCAGGAGCTGCCCGACGTCCAGAGCTTCTACGACAATTTCAAGCGCGCCGGGCCCGGGCGGTCGCTCCCGCCGGCGCCCGACCCGCGCATTCTCATCGGGTGGAATTACGACTAAGATGGGGCATGGCCCCCCGCCGCAAGGTCATCCCCTTCCGGAGACGCCCGCCGGCGCCGCCTGACGAGCGTGGGCTGGTCGAGGTCCATCGCTGCGATGCGGCCGAGGCGGTGGTGGTGAAGGGCCTCCTCGAGAGCGAGGGCATCCCGACGCTGCTCCGCTCGCGGATCGCCCACTCGGTGCACCCGTTCACGGTCGGCTCCCAGGGCGAGGTCGTGATCCTGGTGCAGGCGGCCGAGGCG
>JACPCH010000082.1 GCA_016179875.1 Candidatus Rokuibacteriota bacterium
CCGCGACGATAATCCCGTGATCTTCCTCGAGCACAAGGCGCTCTACGCCGTGAAGGGCCCGGTCCCGGACGACCACTACGCGATCCCGCTCGGGAAGGCGGACGTCAAGCGCGCCGGCCGTGACGTCACGATCGTGGCGACCCAGGCCATGGTGGCGCGCGCGCTCGCCGCCGCCGCCGACCTCGACAAGGACGGGATCGGCGCCGAGGTGATCGACCCGCGCACGCTGGTGCCGCTCGACGAGGCGACGATCCTCGCCTCCGTCGCGAAGACGGGGCGCCTCGTCGTCGCCCACGAGGCGGTCAAGCGCGGCGGCTGGGGGGCGGAGCTGGCCGCGCTGGTCGCCGAGAAGGCGCTCGACTCCCTCGACGCGCCGATCGTCCGCGTGGCCGCGCGCGCGGTCCCGATGCCCTACAACGATTCGCTCGAGCGCGCGACCATCCCGAGCCAGCAAGATCTCGTCGCGGCCGTCCGCGGCCTCTTCTGACCGACCGCCGCGCCGCGCCGGCATGAGACTCCTCCTGATCAGCAACTCCGGCACGCCGTTCCTCGAGCACTGCATGGGACGGATCGCCGCCTTCCTCGGCGGGGCGCGGCGCGTCGCGTTCGTCACCGCCGCCAACCTCCACGACGAGTCCGCCTACTACGACCGAGCGCGCGCGGCGCTGGGCGCGACGCCGCCAGCCGGGTGCGGGGCGGACGTCCTCCACCTCCGGTGGGACGTGGATCCCCTCGCCACCCTCGAGGGCGCGGACGCGCTCTTCGTCGGCGGCGGCAACACCTACGCCCTGCTCAAGCGCCTCCGGGAGGCGGGCCTGCTCGACCCGATCCGCGCCCGCGTCCGGGCGGGCCTGCCCTATCTCGGCTCGAGCGCCGGCTCGAACGTCGCGGGGCTCAACATCCTGACGACCAACGACTGGAACGTGGTCGGCCTCGCCGCCTTCGAGGCCCTCGGCCTCGTGCCGTTCAGCATCAACCCGCACTACCTCGAGACCGATCCCGCGATGGCGCCCGGCAGCGAGACGCGCGACGAGCGGATCCGCGAGTACCACGCCGTCCGGAGCGATCCCGTCGTGGGCATCGAGGAAGGCACCCTGCTCCGCGTCGAGGACGGCGTGGTCACCGTCCTCGGCCGTGGCCGGGTGAGGGTCTTCGCGCGCGGGCGCGAGCCGCGCTGGTACCGGGCCGCCGAGCGCGTCGAGGTTTAGGAGGCTGTCGGAGTATCGAGGAGCGCCACGGCTCCGCCGGGGCGTTCCGAGCGTTGGGGGGTGTGGGGGGCCATATCGGGGCCCCCCACGTTGCTAGTCGCGGCCGAGGGTCTGGAGCCGCTGCATCGAGCCGTAGCGGCGCTGGATCGCCTCCCACTCGGCCGCGTCGTGGAACCGGCACTGGCCGCGGCCGAAGGCCTTGGCGACCTCGAGGCAGAAGCGCACCGCCAGCTCGATGTCGGCCGGCTGCGAGGCGCCGGTGGCCGAGCCCGGCACGGGCACCTCCGCCGTCAGCGCGACGCCGACCACCGGCGCGGGGGTCGCCGTGGCCGGCTGAAGGATCGAGTTCATGTGGAAGAGCCCGTTGCCGTACGGGGTGATGTCCTGCATGGTGATCGGGAAGACGACGGGCATGCGGCCCGTGACGTGCTGCATGAGCGTCAGCAGATCCTCGGAGACCCGGAGGATCCAGCCTTCCCTGACCGTCGGCGAGATCGCGATGCCGCGGTGGTTCACCACCCGGTTGCCGCGCGTCGTGTCGACGGTGAGGACCGCCTCCATCTCCGGCCGGACCTCCTGCGCGTTCAGCGTCGCCATGTCGACGGGCGAGTTCATCATCGTGACGACCGGGTGCTGGATCGTCGGCGCGCTCGGGCAGATGTGCGTCGCGATGAGCACGTCGCCGGGCAGCCGGTCGCCCTTGCCCGCCATCCGGCCCAGCTTGAGCGCGCACGCGACGGCCGTGACGGCGCCGTCGCCGTCGGAGACGAGCCCGATCTTCTCGGGCCGCGCGCCGATCCCGCCGAGCCGCCCGACGATCCCCAGCGTGGGCGCGGCGCCGCCGGCGCGGCGGCCCTGCGTGCCGGGCACCGTCACGCGGACGAAGTCGGTGCTGCCCTGCTGGCCGCTGAACCGCTCGACCTCGACCTCCGGCACGCCGCCCGCGCGGATCGCGTCGGCGACGATCCGGCCGTTCACCGTCGCCGCGTCGAGGAGATCGAGCGCCTGGATCACCGCCGAGAGCGACATGGGTTCCTCCTCCGGGTGATCAGGGCTCGGCGCCCGCGGCCAGGTTCAGCCTGGGGAACGCCGGCAGCGACCGGCCGCCGTCCAGCACGATCGCCCGCCCGGTGACGAAGTCGAACGCCGGCGAGCAGAGCAGCGCCACCATCCGCCCGATCTCGGCCTCGGTGACGAGCCGGCCGAGCGGCGTCGCGGCGATCGCCGCCGCCTTGTAGGCGGGCATGCGGTCGGTGCGCGCGCTCGCGATCTGGCTCGGCACCACCGCGTTCACCGTGATCGTCGGCGCCAGCTCGAGGGCGAGGCTCTCGGTGAGATGGAGCAGCGCGCCCTTCGCGAGTCCGTACACCGAGTGCGAGCGGACGAGGCCGGAGGTCGCCCCGACGTTCACGATGCGCCCCCAGCCGAGGCGCTCCATCGCCGGCGCCACGCGCTGGGCGGCGAGCCAGACGGCCTTGAGGTTCGCGTCCATGATGTAGTCCCAGTCGTTCTCGGCGAGCGCCCGGAGCGGCGTGTCCGCGAACGGCCCCGCATTGTTGACGAGGATGCTCACCGGGCCGAGCGTCCGCGCGACCTCGTCGACGAGCCGTCGCAGGTCGTCGCTCCGCGCGACGTCGGCCTGGAACGCGCGCGCCTCGCCGCCCTCCCTGGCGATCGCCTGCGCCGTGGCCTCGCCGCCGGCCGCGCCCTGCCGGTAGTGGACCGCGACCCGCGCGCCCGCGCGCGCCAGCTCGCGCGCGATCTCCACACCGGCGCCCGAGGACGAACCCGTGACGAGCGCGACCTTTCCCGCGAAGATCCTCTCCGAAGCCATCATCGGTGTGCCAACGCTTTCTGCGCCCGTGGGAGGACCTCCTCGCCGAAGCGCCGGATGGTGGTGTCGACCGTTCCGCCCGGGGGCGCGAACGGGTGGATCGCGACCTGGCCGATGCCCGCGCGGCCGAGCGCGACGACGTGCCCGGTGACCTCCTCGACCGTCCCGGCCAGCGCCAGCGCGTCGACGTGCCGGTCGGTGATGAGCGGGACGATCGGCCGGTAGGGCTCGAAGCCGGCGCCGTACGGCACGCCGGCGACGCGCGCGCGCGCGTCCGCCGGCAGGGCCAGCCCCTGAGACTCGAGCGTCGCGAACTGGAGCCGCCCGGCGCCGAGCGTCCGCGCGACGCGGGGACGGAGCACGTCACGCGCCGCGGGGCCGTCGTCCGCGATGCAGGTGTTCAGGCGCGCCACCAGCTCGACGGCGCCGGGGTCTCGCCCCGCCTGCACGGCGCCCGCGCGCACGGCGGCCGCCAGC
>JACPCH010000215.1:0-16885 GCA_016179875.1 Candidatus Rokuibacteriota bacterium
TGCCGAGCCAGTGGCCGGTGCCGTGCATGTAGAACTCGCGGTAGTGGTGCATCGCGAGCGAGTCGGCGACGCCCCGCTGCAGGAGCCCGAGGTCCACGAGGCCCTCCGTCAGCACGCGGCGCGCCGCCTCGTGGATCGCCTCGTAGCGCGCCCCCGGCCGCGCCGCCGCGATCCCCGCGAGCTGCGCCCGCAGCACCAGCTCGTAGACCGCGCGCTGGGGGGGCGTGAAGCGGCCGTTCACCGGGAACGTGCGCGTGATGTCGGCCGAGTGGTAGCCGTACTCGCAGCCGGCGTCGATCAGCAGGAGGTCCCCGTCCTCCAGGCGCCGGCGGTTCTCGCTGTAGTGCAGGATGCACGCGTTCGGGCCCGAGGCGACGATGGACGGGTAGCCGTTGCGCGGCGAGCCGTTGACGCGGAAGACGAACTCGAGCGCCGCCTGGACCTGGTACTCGTACAGGCCCGGGCGCGCGTAGCGCATCGCCTCGACGTGGGCGTCGCGGCTGATCTCGCAGGCGCGCCGGTGGCGCGCCAGCTCGGCGGGCGAGCGCCGGAGGCGCAGCTCGGCGAGCAGCGGCCCCGGGTCCTCGATCCTCACCGGCGCGTTGTGCCCCCGCGCGCGGGCGGCGCGTAGCTCGGCGACGAGGCGGGTGACCCGGCCGTCGTGGGCCCCCTGGCCGAGCCGGTAGTAGACGGTCGGCCGGTCGAGCAGCCACTCGCGCAGCCGGTCGTCCAGCTCGGCGATCGGGTACGCGGCGTCGGCGCCGTAGGTCGCGACGGCGCCCTCGACCCCGGCGCGGGAGCCGTTCCAGATCTCCAGCTCCCGGTCGCGCGGCCGCACGAAGAGGACGTAGCGCTCCTTGGCGTGGGCCGGGTTGAAGACCGCGACGGCGTCGGGCTCGTCGAAGCCCGTGAGGAAGTAGAAGTCGGAGCTCTGGCGGAACTCGTAGTGGACGTCGCTGTTGCGGCGCGCCTCCTGCGCGCCCGGGACGATCGCCAGCGCGTCGCCGAGCGCCGCCGCGAAGCGGAGGCGCCGCTCGCCGAACGTCGCGAGATCAGGCATCATCATCGGACTCATAGCGCAATGTACGAGTCCCGCGCGGCACGGTCAAGCGACGCCGCGCGAGGGTTGCGTGGAAGGACGGAGGACCCGATGGCCAAGGACATGCGTGAGTGGATCGCGCAGCTCGACAAGGCCGGCGAACTGCATGTCGTCACGCGCGCGGTGGATCCGCGCACCGAGATGGGGGCGCTCCTCTACCAGTCCCGCGAGAAGGGCCTGCTCTTCCAGGACCTCACCGGCTATCCGGGCTGGCGCGCGCTCGGCCAGGCGCCGGCCAACCCGCGCCACGCCGCCATCGCCTTCGACACCACGCTCGAGCAGCTCGTCCCCAGGGTGGCCGACCTCATCGCCCGGACGATCCCGCCGCGGCTGGTGGACACCGGGCCGGTGAAGGAGGTCATCACCCGGGGCGCCGACGTCAACCTGCTCGAGCTGCCGGCCCACCAGGCCGGCGTCCTCGACTCGGGGCCGTTCATCGCCTCCGGGCTCATCATCTCCAAGGACCCCGACACCGGCCGGCGCAATCTCGCCTTCCACCGGCTGCAGGTAAAGGGCCGGAACCGCACGGGCATTCTCCTCCTGCCGCGCCACACCTACGCCAACTACCGAAAGTACGAGGCGAAGGGCGAGGCGATGCCGGTGGCCGTCGTCATCGGCCACCACCCGCTCTACTACATGGCGGCCGCGGTCACGGGGCCGTACGGCTTCGACGAGCTGGAGGTGGCGGGGAGCTTCCTCGGCGAGCCGGTGCCGCTCGTGAAGTGCGAGACGGTGGACCACGAGGTGCCGGCCGACGCCGAGATCGTGCTGGAGGGGCACATCCCGCCCCACGTCCGCGAGGAGGAGGGGCCCTTCAGCGAGTTCCAGGACTACTACGTGGCGGGCATGGGCAAGAACCCCATCGTGGAATTCACCGCGATGACCCGCCGCCGGGACGCGATCTTCAAGGCCCTGCAGAACGGCTCCGAGGTGGAGGGCTGCGTCTTCCACAAGATCCCCATGTCCGCCACCATCTACCGTCGCCTCAAGAACATCGGCGGCTTCGTGGACCTCAAGAACGTGATGGTCCTGCCCGGCATCTTCTCGGTGGTGGTCCAGCTCACGCAGCGGCTGCGCGGCGAGGCCAAGCAGGTGCTGCTGGGCGCGCTGGCCGCCGAGTACCTGCACCCCAAGGTCGCCATCGCGGTCGACGAGGACGTGAACATCTTCAACCCGGCGGAGATCCTGTGGGCGATCTCGACGCGGGTGGATCCGGCCGCCGACATCACGGTCATCCCCGGGCTCCGCGGGCACCCCATGGATCCCACCGCGGAGGAGATCGGGGTCGCCGGCCAGAGCGGCTGGCAACGGCTCGGCTCCAAGGTGCTCATCGACGCCACCCGGCCCCCGCTCAACGACCCCGACCGCCGGAGCCAGTTCGAGCGGATCAAGCCACCGAACCTGGAGCGCGTCCGCCTGGAGGACTACGTGCGTTTGCACTAGAAGAGTAGCCCGAGTGGTGGATTGCCGCGTGCTGCCGGCTTCCCGTCTAATATCCGCGGGACGGTGCCGATGGCAACGACGGGCCGGGTGGTATCGGTCAAGTTCCTCGGTTTCCTGCAGCGCTTGGCGGGGCACCGCGAGGCCAGCGTCGAGGTCGCCGCGGACGCCACGCTCGCGGACCTGCTCGACGCGCTCGCCCGGTCCTACGGGCCCGCCTTCGCCTCCGCGATCTTTCGCACCCCCGGTGACGTGCACACCCATCTCCGCGTCTTCGTCAATGAAGAGGAGGCGCAGGTGACCGACCGCATCGTGACCGGCGGCGAGGCCGCCCAGGTCGCGGTGCTCGTCGTGCCCGGCTTCGAGGGAGGAAGTCGATGACCGCCAGCGACCGGTGGGTCGCGTCCACCTGCGGGCTCTGCTACGGCACGTGCTCGATCCGCGGCCACGTGAAGGACGACGTGCTCGTGAAGATCGAGGGCAACCCCGAGAGCGAGATCGGGCGCGGGCGGCTCTGCGGCAAGGGCGTCAGCGGCATCATGACGCTCTACGACCCGAACCGCGTGAACGCGCCGCTCAAGCGGACCAACCCGCTGAAGGGCAAGGGCGTCGATCCGGGCTGGCAGGAGATCTCGTGGGCGGAGGCGCTCGACGAGGTCGCGGGCCGCCTCAAGAAGGTCCACGACGACGATCCGCGCAAGCTCTTCATCCAGCGGACGACGACGAACACCTCGATCCGCGCCCCGATGATGATGTTCGGGGCCGCCTTCGGCACCCCGAACTCGTGGGCCGCGGGCGGGGGGTTGCACTGCGGCAACGGCGCCCACCTGATCGGCGGCATCTACCACGCGTCCTGGTCGCTCGTGCCCGACTTCCAGCACTGCAAGTACGCGATCTACTTCGGCGCCTCCAAGGGCCACGGCGCCGGCCACGTGGCGTGCACGAACATGCAGCAGGCGGCCGACGCGCGCATCCGCGGCATGAAGCTGGTGGTCGTCGACCCCATGAGCAACTTCGCCTCCGCCAAGGCTACCGAGTGGGTGCCGATCCGGCCCGGCACCGACGCGGCCATGGGGCTGGCCATGGTCAACGTGATCCTGAACGACCTCGGGGTGTGGGACGCGGAGTATCTGGCGACGAAGACGAACGCGCCCTACCTGATCGGCCCCGATCGCTGCTACGTGCGCGACGCCGACACGAAGAAGCCGCTCGTGTGGGACACCGGGCGCGGCCGGGCGGTTCCGTACGACGATGCGGACGCCGCCGGCCTCGCGCTGGAGGGCGAGTACGACGCGGGCGGGGTGCGCGCGCGGCCGGCCTTCGCGCGCCTCCGCGAGCACGTCCGGCAGTTCACGCCGGAGTGGGCGGAGGGGCTCTCGACGGTGCCCGCCGCCGCGATCCGGCGCATCGCGCGTGAGTTCGCGACGGAGGCGATGGTCGGTTCCACCATCGTCATCGACGGCCAGCGCCTGCCCTACCGGCCGGTGGCCGCCATCTATTTCCGCGGCGCCCAGGGCCACAAGAACTCCGTCCACAACTGCTACACCCTCGAGCTGCTGAACCAGATCGTGGGCGCGGCCGACGTGGTGGGCGGCGCGCTCGGCTTCAACCCGGTGTGCTATGGCCACCCGGAGACGGGCAAGCCCTGGTACGAGCCGAAGCCCGGGCCCGACGGCCTCATGGTCACGGGCACGTGGGTGGCGCCGCACCTGCCCTACCCGATCCCCGACCCCAAGCACCCGGAGAGCATGTCGCTCGGCGGTCTCTTCCCGCTCGGCATGTTCGGGACGACCATGGCGTCGCGCGACCAGGAGGAGCTGTGGACGCAGTTCAAGCTCCCCTACCGTCCGGAGATCATGCTCAACTACGGCGCGAACTCGCTCCTCTCCGTGGGCAACAGCGACACGGTGGCGGAGACGCTCACGCGCATCCCCTTCGTCGTGTCGTTCGAGATCACGCTCACCGAGTTCTCCGAGTTCGCCGACATCGTCCTGCCCGACACGAGCTACCTCGAATCGCTCGACTCGCGCCCGAACGTCCCGTTCATCTTCAACCACCCGGCCGGCCAGGGGCAGTGGAGCTGGCCGATCCGCCAGCCGGTCGTCGCCCCCGAGGGCCAGCGGCGCCAGTGCGCCGACGTGCTCCTCGAGCTGGTCGACCGCATCGGCATCCGCGAGGAGTTCAACGCCATCGCCAACACCCACCTCAAGCTCGACGGGCCGCACCGGCTCGACTTCAAGACGCCCTACACCTACGCCGAGGTCTGCGACCGCGAGCTCAAGTCGCACTTCGGCGCCGAGCGCGGGCTCGAGTGGTTCAGGGAGCACGGCGTGATCAGCTGGCCCAAGCGGGTGGAGGAGGTCTACTGGCGCCCCTTCCTCAAGGTGCGCGTGCCCATCTACTGGGAGTTCCTGGTCGGCCTCAACGCCAAGGCCAAGACGATCGCCAACGCGCGCGGCCTCACCTGGGACGACGCCTGGTACGATCCGCTCCCGCGCTGGCTCCCGTGCCCGTCGCACGAGGTGCGGGACGCGCGCTACGACCTCTGGGGCTTCTACTACCGCGACACGCTCCACACCAACAGCTTCACCAACGAGAACCCCTGGCTCGACGAGGCGGCCAGGCTCGACCCGTACTCGTACACGATCGCCGTGAACGCCGCCACCGGCCGCCGGAAGGGGCTCCGCGACGGGCAGGAGGTGTGGCTCGAGTCCCCGCACAACCGGCGCGTGCGCGGGCGCGTGCGCCTCACCGAGACCGTGCACCCCGACTGCGTCGGGGTCGGCGGCTGCGCCGGCCACTGGGCGAAGACGCTGCCCATCGCGCGGGGCAAGGGCATCATGTTCAACGATCTCCTCGAGGTCGACTGGGACCACGGCAGCCCGGTGAACCTCAACCTCGACACCTGCGTCAAGCTGAGGATCGTGGCGTGAGATACGGGATGGTGATCGACCTCAAGCGCTGCATCGGCTGCTACGGGTGCCAGCTCTCGTGCAAGGCCGAGCACGGCACGCCGCCGGGCGTCTTCTTCGCGCGGGTCATCAAGCGCGAGTTCGGCACCTTCCCCAACACCCAGCTCGTGTTCCTGCCGACCCTGTGCTTCCACTGCACCAACGCGCCCTGCGTGGACGTGTGCCCGACCGGGGCCAGCCACTACCGCGAGGGCGGCGTCGTCGACATCACCAGGGAGGAGTGCGTCGGCTGCCTCGCTTGCACCCAGGCCTGCCCGTACGGCGCGCGCTACTTCAACGACGCGCCGGGCGCGTACTTCCCGGGCCAGGGCCTCACGCCCTACGAGCAGGCGAAGTACTCCGACGACAACGTCGGCATCGTGATGAAGTGCAACTTCTGCATCGACCGGGTGACGGCCGGGCTCGAGCCCGCCTGCGTCGCCAACTGCGCCTCCCGCGCGCGCACCTTCGGCGACCTCGACGACCCGGGGAGCGAGGTCTCGCACCTCATCCGCCTCCGCGGCGGCGAGCAGCTCCAGCCGGAGCTGGGGACGCACCCGAACGTGTACTACCTGCCGCCCGCCTGAGGGAGGCCCGCGCGATGCGCGCCACCGCCAGCTATGACCGGCTCCTCGCCGACCTCGGCGCGACCTTCCGGCCCCAGCGGCACTGGGTGGAGGGGCGGGGCCTCCTCCTCATCCTCGGGCATTTCCTGTCCGGCGTCGGGGCCGGCACCTGGCTCTTCTCGCTCTGGCTCGGCTACACCCCCGGCCTCGTGCTGGCGGTGGCCGTGGTGGCGGCCGCCGGCCTCGCCCATCTCTTCTTCCTCGGCCACCCCGAGCGGTTCTGGAGGATGTACCGGGCCCGGACCTCCTGGATCGCGCGCGGGTTCCTCGGCATGAACGTCTTCATGGCCGGCGCCGTGCTCGCGCTCCTGCTCCCCGCCGGCGCCCTGCGCACGCTCTGCCTCGCCGTCGCCGTCGCCGGAAGCGCCATCATCATCGGCTACAAGGGCAACGTATACGCGGCCTCCAAGGGCGTGCCCTTCTGGAACTCGCCCGTGCTCCCGATCCTCTACGCGACCTACGCGATCCGCGGCGGCCTCGCGCTCCTGCTCGTCGTCCTCCCGCTCACCGGCGGCCCCGCGGACGCGCACCGGCTGGAGTTCCTCGAGCTGTGGGTGGCGGTCTCGGCCGCCGTCATGCTGGGCTTCTATCTCGGGGTGATGCGCAACACGAACCTCGCGGCCCGGCGCTCGGTGGCCGAGCTCACCGGCGGGCGCGTCGCCGTGGCCTTCTACCTCGGCACCGTCGGCGTCGGGCTCCTGGTGCCGATCGTCGTCGGCCTGGCCGGCTTCGCCGGCCCGCTCTCGCAGGCGGCGCTGGCGCTGGTCGGCGCGCTGTCGCTCGTCGGCGACTTCTTCGCCAAGTACGCGATCGCCAAGGCCGGCATCTACGTGCCCCTCATGCCGGCGGGTCGGGCGTAGACCGGCGCGAGGACCGGAGCGGCGCGCGTCCGAAGCCGTCACGCCGGCAATGGGGTATCATGCGGGCTCGATGATCGGAGCCCGCCACCCCCGTCTCGGCGGCGAGCGTCTCGCGGCCGGCCGCGGCCGCTTCGTCGGCGACGTCACCGCGCCCGGCATGCTCGAGGCCGCCGTGCTCCGCTCGCCGCACGCCCACGCCCGCGTGGTCCGCGTGGACGCCTCCCGCGCCATGCGCCTGCGCGGCGTCCACGCGGTGCTCACCGCGGAGGACGTGCCGGACGCCGCCGTCATCCCGAACCGCGTGCCCGCGCCCGAGGGCACCGCGCGCTATCTCCAGCCGGCGATCGCCAGGGGCGTCGTGCGTTACGTCGGCGAGCCGGTGGCCCTCGTGGTCGCCGACAGCCGCTACGTCGCCGCCGACGCGCTCGAGCTGATCCGGGTGGACTACGCGCCGCTCCCCGCCTGCGCGACGGCCGCCGCCGCCCTGGCGCCGCAGGCGCCGCGCCTGCACCCGAACACGGACTCGAACAACGTCGCCACGATCCGCATGCGCATCGGCGACGCCGACGCGGCGCTGGCGGGCGCGGACCTGGTCGTGCGCGAGCGCTTCACGCACCCGCGGCAGACCGGCGTCGCGCTGGAGACGCGCGGGCTCGTGGCGGTCCCGCCCGATCCGAAGGGCGGCGAGCTGCACCTGATCGGCTCCACCAAGTGCATCCATATCAATCGCGGGATCCTCGCGCCCATCTTCGGGATTCCGCCCGGGGCGCTGCGGCTCACCGAGGTGGACGTGGGCGGCGGCTTCGGCGTGCGCGGCGAGCTGTACCCCGAGGACATCCTGGTGCCGCTCGCCGCGCTGAAGCTCGGGCGGCCGGTCCGCTGGATCGAGGAGCGGCGCGAGAACCTCATCGCCACGAACCACGCGCGCGACACCGAGTACGACCTCGAGATCGGCTTCGACGCCGACGGCGCGATCCGCGCGATGCGGGCCGTGATCCGCGCCGACATCGGCGCCTACGTCCGCACCGCCGCGCTGGTGCCCGGCGAGTTCGGGGCGGCGCTGCTGCCCGGGCCGTACCGGGTGCCCACCTACGCGTGCGACCTCTGGAACGTCGTGACCAACAAGACGCCGGTCGGCACGCTGCGCTCGCCGGGGCGGCCGGAGTGCAACTTCGCGCGCGAGCGGCTGCTCGACGTCGCGGCCGGCCGGCTCGGGCTCGACCCGGCCGAGCTGCGGCGGCGCAACCTCATCCGGCCGGCCGAGATGCCCTACGACGCCGGGACCACCTCGCTCGGGGCCACCACCGTGTACGACTCGGGCGATTTTCCAGCGCTCTTCGCGGAGCTGCTGCGGCGGCTCGACTACGACGGCGCGCGCGAGGAGCAACGCGCCCTCGTCGCGCGCGGCGTGCGCCGCGGGATCGGCCTCTGCGCGTACGTGGAGAAGACCGGGCTCGGGCCCTTCGAGACGGCGCACGTCGAGGCGAAGCCCGACGGCACCTTCGTCGTGGACACCGGCGCCTCGTCCATGGGGCCGGGCCTCGAGACCGTGCTGGCCCAGATCCTCGGCGACGCGCTCGGGCTGCCGCCCGACCGGTTCGTCGTCCGCCACACCGACACCGCCGCCATCGAGAGCGGCGTCGGCACCTACGGCTCACGCGGCACCGTCATGGCGGGCAACGCCGCGCACATGGCCGCCGCGAAGCTCATCGCGGAGGCGAAGACCCGCGCCGCCGCGGTGCTGGGCTGGGCGGAGGGCGACGTCGCGTACGCGCGCGGCACGCTCAGCGCCGGCGGCAAGCGCGTGACCCTCGCCGAGCTCGCCGCGCGCGGGCGGCTGGCCGCCGGCGCCTCCTTCACCGTCGCCAAGGTGACCTACGCCGGCTGCGCCGTCGCCGTCGTCCTCGACGTGGACGAGGCGACGGGCGCGGTCGCGCTCCGCCGCGTGGTCGTGGGCGCCGACGTGGGCCGGGCGGTCAACCCCGCGCTGATCGAGGGGCAGCTCGTGGGCGGGGTCGCGTTCGGCATCGGCAACGCGCTCTACGAGAGCCTCGCCTACGACGGCGCCGGCCAGCCGCTCTGCGGCACCCTGCTCGACTACGCGCTGCCGCTGGCGGGCGACGTGCCGCCGGTCGAGTGCTTCTGGCAGGAGGTCACCGCCAGGACCAACCCGCTCGGGCTCCGCGGCCTCGGCGAGTGCGGCAACCCGGGCCTCGGCGCCGCCGTCGCCAACGCGGTCTGCGACGCGCTCCGCGACCGCGGCGTCGCCGTCACCGCGCTGCCGCTGACGCCGGCGCGGATCGTCGCCGCGCTCGCGCGCCCGGCCCGCTGACGCCGCGGCCGTTGCCTGGCGCCGCCAGCGTTGCCTGGCGCCGCCAGCGTTGACGGTCCGGAGCCGCCCGGGCTACCCTCGGTGCATCGCCTGGTGACGCCGCGCCGGCGCCCCGCGACAGGAGACCGCACATGCACGTCGGGATGGCCACCGTTTTCCAGAATCCCCACCGGTCCCGCACCGACCACGAGGTGTACCGGAACGAGCTGCGGCTGGCCGACCTGGCCGAGCCGCTGGGCTTCGAGTCCGTCTGGGGCGTCGAGCACCACTTCACCGACTACACGATGTGCCCCGACGTCCTCCAGTTCCTCACCTACATGGCGGGGCGCACCACGCGCGCCCAGCTCGGCTCGATGGTCGTCGTGCTCCCGTGGCACGACCCGATGCGGGTCGCCGAGGAAGTCTCGATGCTCGACACCATCGCGGACGGCCGGCTCATCCTCGGGCTCGGGCGCGGCGCCGGCAAGGTCGAGTTCGACGGCTTCCGCCTGTCCATGGACGAGTCGCGGCCGCGCTTCGTCGAGTGCGCGGAGATGGTGCTGCGCGGCCTCGAGACGGGCTTCTGCGAGTACGACGGGGCGTTCTACAAGCAGCCGCGGGCCGCGATCCGCCCGAAGCCCTTCAAGTCGTTCCGCGGCCGCACCTACGCCGCCGCGGTGTCGCCGGAATCGGTGCCCATCATGGCGAAGCTCGGTGTGGGCATGCTGATCATCCCCCAGAAGCCGTGGCACGAGGTGGCCAGGGAGCTCGACGGGTACCGCGCGGCCTACCGCGAGATCAACGGCGCGGAGGCGCCGCCGCCGATCTCGGCGGGCTGGACCTTCTGCGACCCGGACCCCGACCGCGCGCGCGAGCAGGCGCGCCGCTGGATCGGCGGCTACTACCAGACGGTGCTCGACCACTACCAGTTCGCCGGCGACCACCTGAAGACCACGAAGGGCTACGAGTACTACGGCAAGATGTCGGAGAAGATCGCGACCTACGGCACCGAGGCCGTCGTCGACTACTTCATGAATCTCCAGGTGTGGGGCACGCCCGAGCAGTGCTACGAGCGGATCCTCGACATCCACGCGCGCACCGGCAACAGCCACTACGTCGGCGTCTTCAGCTACGCGGGCATGCCGTACGACGAGGCCGAGCGCAACCTGCGCCTCTTCGCGGCCGAGGTCATGCCCGCGCTGAAGAAGCTCGACCGGGGGGCGCCCGCGGTCAGCGGCGCGCCGCGCGCAGGCGAGGAGCGAAACCTCACGGCGCTGGGGTTCTAGCATGATCGAGCGCGTCGGCCCCCGGACGCTGGAGACGCTCGACGCGGGCGCCGGCGCCTTCCGGACGGCCCAGCCGTACCCGCACGTCGTTCTCGAGGACTTCCTCCGGCCCGAGGCGGCCGACACGCTGCTCGCCGAGTTCGAGGCCACCCGCGACGGCTGGACGTTCCTGCACCACGTCAACGAGAAGAAGCGGCAGTTCACGAAGCTCGAGCGGCTCGGCCCCACCACCCGGGCGATCGTCGCCGAGCTCCAGTCGCCGGAGTTCATCGCCCACATCGAGACGCTCACCGGCATCTCGGGCCTCGTCGCCGATCCCGACCTCGACGGCTCGGGCCTGCACGAGATCAAGCGGGGCGGCCACCTCAACATGCACGTGGACTTCCTCTCACACGTCGTGAAGAGGCACTGGAGCCGCCGGCTCAATCTCCTGATCTATCTCAACAAGGGCTGGCGCGAGGAGTACAACGGGCACCTCGAGATGTGGAGCCGGGACATGCAGCGCTGCGAGAAGAAGGTGCTGCCCGTCTTCAACCGCTGCCTCATCTTCCAGACGAGCGACATCTCCTGGCACGGGCATCCGACGCCGCTGGCGTGCCCGCCCGAGACGAGCCGGAAGTCGCTCGCGCTCTACTACTACCGCGACGAGGGGCACACCGTGAGCCTGGCCTCGACGGACTACCGGGCGGTCCCGACCGATTCCCTGAAGAAGCGCGCGCTGATCGCGCTCGACCGCTGGGCGCTCCGCGTCTACTCGCTCCTCAAGCGCTACGTCGGGCTCCGGGACCGGGTCGTCAGCGCGATCCTCAAGCGGTTCTGACGGCGTGCGCGCGACCCCGCTCACGGTCTACCTGCCGTTCAACCGCGACTGCCTGCGCGGCGGGTTCACCCCCGCCAAGCGCGGCGGCGCGCCCACGGAGGCGCGCGGCCACTGGCTGATCGTCCAGGAGCAGGGGCTGCTCGTCGTCCCCGAGGGCGACGGCTTCCGCCTGCCGACCGGCGCGCGGCCCCCGGCGCTCGACGCGGCGTCCGGCGAGCCGCTCTGGCTCGGCACCTGGGCCGGCACGGAGTGCTGGGTGGCCGGACTCCCGCGCGGCGCGGCCGTGCCCGACGGCCTCCACCGCGAGACGCTCGTGCCGATGCAGGGCACGCGCCTGCCCGACGACCTGCTCTCGCTCGGCGGCATCGCGATGCAGGCGCTCTGGTGGGAGTCGACGAGCGGCCACTGCCCGCGCTGCGGCGAGCGCACCGAGCGGATCGGGGGCGAGTGGGGCAAGCGCTGCCCGGCGTGCCGCTACGAGCACTACCCGCACCTGCACCCGGCCGTCATCGTGCTCGTGCGCGACGGCGACCGCGTGCTGCTCGCCCGCAAGAGCATCTGGGCCCCGGGCCGCTACGCGCTGGTGGCCGGCTTCGTGGACAACGGCGAGTCGCTCGAGGGCGCCGTGGCGCGCGAGGTGAAGGAGGAGGTCGGCGTGGACGTGAAGGACATCCGCTACGTCGGCAGCCAGAACTGGCCGTTCCCGAGCCAGATCATGCTCGGCTTCGTGGCCACCTACGCCGGCGGCGCGATCGCGATCGATCCGGAGGAGCTGGAGGACGCGCGCTGGTTCCCGGCCGACCGGCTGCCCACCGGGCCCGCGCGCCACAGCATCGCGCGCTTCATCATCGACAACTACGTCGCCGGTGGCTGAGCCCGCCTCAGGCGCCCGCGGGCACCGGCAGCACCGCGCCGCACGTCGTGCAGGTCCTGAGCGCCTCGCTCGCGTTGAACCGCTGGATGACCTCGCGCAGCTCGGTCTCGATGTTGGCGCACGAGAACGTCGCCTCGTGCAGCCTGGCTCCGCAGCCCTCGCAGAACCAGGCGAGCCGGTCCAGCTCGTCCGGGCGCCGCTTGCGCTCGATCACGAGCCCCCAGGTGTCGGGCGGGCGCACCGGCGAGTGCGGCGTGCCGGCGCGGCAGAGCATCACCTCGCCCTCGCGCACCGGGAGGTCGCGCATCGTCCCGTGCTCGTCGATCACGCGCACGACGATGTCGCCCTCGAGCTGGAAGAAGATCTCGTCGCCGGGGTCGATGTGGAAGTCGTTGCGCGCGTTCGGGCCGCGGACGATCTGGTAGATGAACTCGCTCTCCGGGAAGACCTCCTTGTTGGCGACCGGGCCGCTGAAATGCGCCTTGTTGTCGTCGATCCACTTCATCAGGTGGAACGGCGTGATGTTCGCCATGACACGCTCCTTCCGTGAAGCCCCGCCCGGCTACGCCGCGGTGTAGCCGCCGTCCACCGGCAGCGCCACGCCGGTGACCCAGGCCGCCTCGTCGCTCGACAGGTAGAGGATCGCCGCGGCGATCTCCTCGGGCCGGCCGAAGCGCCCGAGCGGGTAGCGGCCGAGCGCCGTCTCCCGCCACGCCGCGTCCGCGCGTAGCTCGGCCGTCATCGGCGTCTCGATCACGCCAGGGCACACGCAGTTGACGCGGATCGCCGGCGCCCAGTCGAGCGCGAGCTGGCGCGTCAGGTTCACCACGGCGCCCTTGGACGACGCGTACGAGGGCGCCAGCGAGCCGCCGACCAGGCCGAAGATGGACGCGAGGTTGGTGACGGCGCCGCCGCCGCCCGCGGCCAGTGCCGCGCGCGCGGCGCGCGACGCCAGGTAGGTGCCGGTCAGGTTCGCGTCGAGGACCCGCCGCCACTCCGCGGGCGGCGGCGCGGCGTCGCGCCCGGCCGGCCGCACGCCGGCCGAGTTGACCAGCGTCGTGAGCCGGCCGAAGCGCGCGAGCGTCTCGTCCACCATGCGCGCGCAGGCCCGCTCGTCGGTGACGTCGGCCGCGAGCGCGAGCGCCTCGCCGCCGGCGCCCTCGATCAGCCGCGCCGTCTCGCGCACGCCGTCGGCGGCGAGATCGGCGCACGCCACCCGCGCGCCCTCGGCGGCGAGCCGCAGCGCCGTCGCGCGCCCGATCCCCGAGCCCGCGCCCGTCACCAGCGCGACCTTGTCCCGCATACGCATCCTTCGGTTCCTCCGCTGCCGGCCCGTCAGGCCCGCCGACCGCGCCGGGCGATCTCCTCGATGAGGTCGGTCAGCGACACGACGCGGACGGCGACATCGCCGAAGCGACGGCTGATGGGCGCCGTCGTGTCGGCGGTCACGATGAAGTTCGGACCACGCGCGTAGCGTGCTCGAAACGCTTTGAGTCCCGAGACGTCCAGATCTCCCGCCGACCACTTGCATTCGATCGCGACCGGATCCGTCCCTCGCCCGGCCAGAATGAAGTCGACTTCGTTCCCGTGCTTGCTGCGCCAGTAACGGATCATCCCGCTGCCGAGATGGGCGTGCAACTCGTTGAGCACGAGGTGTTCCCAGAGCGGCCCCAGGTCGTCTCTGCGGAGTTGCTGCCAGCCGCGATGGCAGCACACGAACCCGGTGTCGAAGCCGTACACCTTCGGCGCCGCGACGATCTCGGCCGCGCCGTGAGCCGCGAACGGTCGTACCACGCTCACGACGAACGTGGCTTCCAGAACCGCCACATAGTTCGAGATCGTGGTGCGGCTGACCTCGCACGCGCGCGCCAGCGGCGTGGCCTCGAAGATTCCGCCGCTCTGGACCATGAGCAACTCCACCAGGCGCTGAAACGAGTGGCGCCGCTCGAGCCGAAACAGCTCGAGGATGTCCTTTGCCCAGAAGGCGTCGAGCCACTCCTGGAACTCGCGCTCCGGAAGCTCGGCCGAAAGGAAGAACGGCGGCAGGCCGCCCCTCAGGAGGCGATATCGGAGATCCGTCTTCGCGAAATCGGCGAGATCGGCGAGCACCATCGGAGTGAGCCAGATCTCGGCCTTGCGCCCCGCGAGCGTGTCGCGAAATCGAGCCGACGCGCCGAGGGCGGACGATCCCGTGGCAACGATGCGGACGTCGCGGTAGTGGTCGGCCGCGATCTTCAGGAGCTCGGATGGATTCGGGAGACGATGAATCTCGTCGAGCACGACGCGCCTGCCCCGGCGGGCGTCGAGGAAGCTCTGCGGATCATCGAGCTGGCGCCGGACGCGGGGAAGCTCGCAATCGAGATACTCGACGTCAGGCAGCGACTGGCACAGGACGCTCTTCCCGACCCGACGAACGCCCATGAGCCAGATCACCGACCGCCGGCGCCACGCCTCCTCGATCTTTCGGAGCCAGAAGGAACGCCTGATCACGCCGGTAGAATCTCATTTGGTTGAACCAAACGCAACTCTACTGGCGAGTCAGCGCTGGCGCTCGGCCACCCAGGCCGTCGTGCGGCCGCCGACCGTGAGATAGCGGATGCGCTCGCCGCGCGCCGTCACCGCGCGGGCGTCGCGCCGGCTCCAGCGCCGGTGGAAGAGCCAGGTCGCCGGGAACCGGTCGCCGTCGGCGCCGAGCCTCACCGCCGTCGTCACGACCGCGCTGAGCCGCGCGCGCAACCGTCCGACCTCAGCCGCCGTCAACGTGCGGGCCCGCCGGCGCGGGTCGATCCGGGCCTGGTATAGCACCTCGTCGGCGATCCAGTTCCCGACGCCCGCCGAGAACGACTGGTCGAGCAGCACGGCCTTCACCGGCGCCCCGCGCGCGCGCAGCATCGGAACGAGCCGGCGCGCCGGCGGCAGCGCGCGGAGCGAGTCGAAGCCGAGCAGGCTGATCGGCGGCTCCGCCGGCGGGTCGTGGCGCAGTCTGACGCGGCCCAGGCGGCGCGCGTCGCAGAACGCCAGCTCGCTCCCGTCGTCGAGCGTGAGGAGCAGCTTGAGGAAGCGCGGCGGCCAGCCCGCCCCCGGCCCGCGGCGGCCGTGCGCCACGAGGCGGACCCGGGGCCGCCCGCGGACATGGATCCCGCCGGTCATCCCGAAGTGGAAGCAGGGCCAGGGCCGCCGGTCGAGCGCGAGCCAGAGGTGCTTGCCGTGGCGCCGCGCCGCGACGAGGCGGCGCCCGAGGAGCGCGCGCCGCACGCGCGCCGGCGACACGCCCTCGAACACGATGGGGTCGGGCGCGCAGCGGACCGCGACGATCCGCCGCCCGACGGCGGCTCGCGCGAGGGTGCGGCGGGCGGTCTCGACCTCGGGCAGCTCCGGCATCGGGCCGTAGTGTACGATGCGCGCATGACACTCCGCGACCCCGACCCTCCATCCCCGAGGAGCCCGCGATGGCCCGACTGACCGGTGGCGAAGCCCTGGTGAAGCAGCTCCGGCGCGAAGGCGTCAGCGTGGTCTTCGGCCTGCCCGGCGTGCAGCTCTACGGCACGCTCGCGGCCCTGCGCGAGGAGCCCGGCATCCGCTTCGTCACCACCCGCCACGAGCAGGCCACCAGCTACATGGCCGACGGCTACGCGCGGGCCGGCGGCGCCATCGGCACCGCGCTCGTCGTCCCCGGCCCCGGCCTCCTGAACGCGGCGGCGGGCCTCAGCACCGCGTACGCGGCCTCCTCGCCCGTCCTCATGATCTCGGGCCAGGTGCCGAAGGCGCAGCTCGGCCGGAACATCGGCGTGCTCCACGAGGTGAACGACCAGCTCGACGCGATCGCGCCCATCACCAAGTGGCGCCGGCGCGTGCTCGAGGTACGCGCGATCCCGGCCGCCGTCAACGAGGCGTTCCGCCAGCTCAGGACCGGCCGGCCGCGCCCGGTCGAGCTCGAGATCCCGTGGGACACGATGGAGGAGGAAGACGAGGTCGAGCTGCTCCCGCCCGTCGCGGTGACGCCCCCCACGGCGCCGGCGCCCGACGTCGAGCGGGCCGCGCGCCTGCTGCTGGCCGCGGAGCGCCCCGTGATCTACGCGGGCGGCGGCGTGATCCTCGCGGGCGCCGGCGAGGCGCTGGCCGCCGTCGCCGAGTACCTCCAGGCCGGCGTCATCACCTCGGCCGAGGGCAAGGGCGCCGTGAGCGACGCGAGCGACCTCTCCCTCGGCGCGGCGATGTGGCCGAAGAGCCCGCTCAAGACCCATCTCGAGGCGGCCGACGTCATCCTGGCCGTCGGCACCCGCTTCGCGCTGGCCGGGCCCCGGCCCGAGCAGCAGGTGATCCAGCTCGACGCGGACCCGGAGGAGATCGGGCGGAACCACAAGAAGACGCTCGGCCTCGTCGGCGACGCGTGCGCCACGCTCGCGGCGCTCGGCGAGCGGCTGCGCGCCGAGGCGCCGCCCAAGCCGTCGCGCAAGGCCGAGCGCGAGCGGCTCCGCGCCGCGGTCGGCGCGGCCATGACGCTCGAGCCCAACACGTCCATCATGAAGGCGCTGCGCGCCGGAACGCCCGAGGACGCCATCGTCATCGCCGGCATGACGCAGATCGGCTACTACACGCGCCCGTTCTGGCCCGTCAC